>JBIIJV010000112.1:0-8848 GCA_044233545.1 Cyanobium sp. | reverse complement strand
CAGCGTCAGCAGGGTGGTTTTGCCACACCCAGAGGGACCAGTCAGCAAGACCACTTCGCCTGGCTGGATCTCCAGATCCACCCCTTGCAGCACCTGGCGTTCCATAGCGCCGCGGCCATACCAATGACTCAGCCCCTGCACCGAAAGGCTGGCCAGGCCAGAAGCGCCTGAAGTGCTGGTGGAAATAGCCTCGGAACCACGGGTGAGCATCGGCACTAAGTGAGTGGGTAGGGCGCGGAGCGGGTTCAGAAAATTTCGGCCGGATCGGCGTCGGCTAGGCGCCGCATGGCCAGACCCGCCGAGACCATGCACATCACCAGTATCAGCACAAACACCAGCAGGGCACGATCAATGGACATGGCCACGGGCAGGCCAGTGGCCGAACGCACCAGGCCGTATAAACCAAGGGCAGCTAAAACGGCTGGGCCATAGCCCAACAGGGAGAGCAGAAACCCCTCGCGGGCCACTACCCCAAGCAGATCGCGCAAGGGATAGCCCATCGCCATCAAGGTGGCGTATTCGGGTAGATGGTCGCTTACATCACCATGGAGAATCTGATAAACAATCACGCAACCCACCACGAAACCCATGGCCGAACCCAGGGTAAAAATGAAACCAATGGCGGTACTGGTAGCCCAGTAATTCTTTTCGAACTCCTCAAATCCCTTTTTGGTGTACACCACCACATCCCGGGGCAATTGGCGACGCAGATCGGCCGCCACTTTGGTGGGATCGCTGCCAGGGACCAACTGGATCAACCCCAACTCAATGCTGCCGGCAGGAGTGTCGGGCATCAGCCAGAGGAAGGTTTCAGCGCTGGTAAACAGGTTGCCATCGGCGCCGAAGGAAGGTCCAAAGGCAACCAACCCGACCACGCGCACCCGCTTGCCAGCCACTTCAGTTTCGATCAGACGACCCTGGCGGAACCAGGGGCCAATCGGTCCGAACTCCTCGCGGGAACGCTCATCAAAAATCACCCTGCCCCGCTGACTGAGCAGGGGGGCCTGGCGCCGCAGGGCGTCATCCTGCAATAGCGGATCAAGGGGCTCAAAGCCCAGCACCAGAATCGAGCGGGTAGCGCGGTTTTGCGGATTGCGCCAGCTCAACAGGTTCCAGTGCACCGGACTCACACCCTCCACGGACGGATGGGCCATGGCCTGGACAAGACGGCGACGGGGAAAACCCTCCATCGCCACCGAACTGGTCGTGCGCGGCGAGATCAGCACCAGATCGGTATCAAAAAGCTTGTGCAGGGTGATGCTGGCCTCAAAAAGACCATCGCGAAAGCCCAGTTGCATAAACATCAAGATGCCCGCAAAGGCAATACCGGCCAATGCCACCGCCAGCCGCATCGGCTGACGGGTAAGCAACAACCAGGCCAGGGGGATGCGGCGGCTGGGCCAAGACGAGGGCATCAGAGGAACCTCCTCAAGCCTCTAACCGGCCGATCACCTTGAGACCAGTCAAGGTCTGGACTTTCCTTGCATCCACTGGGTCAAGCCCGAGCCGCACCTCGACGATGCGGGCATCGGCATCGCTGCTTGGGTCTGTGGAAAGCACCTGCCGCTGGCGCACCTGGGGGCTGATGCGCGTGACGACGCCGTTGAGTTGGCCCTTGAAGCCGCCGTTTTCACTGCTGATCCGGGCCCGCTGGCCGAGGCGCACTCGGGCAATATCGCTTTCATAAACCTCAAGCACCGCCTCCATTCGGGCACTGTCCCCCATTTCGAGCACACCCTTGTCACCGGCCCGCTCTCCCACCCGGGTATGGATACGCAAAACCGTGCCATCGATGGGGGCCCGCAACTCGGTATTGCTGAGATCGGCCTCGATCTTCAGCAAGGACGCGTCGGTTTCATGTAACTGGCCCTGCAGTTCAAGGTATTGCTGCTCGCGATGGTCCAATTCATCGGCAGAGATGGCGCCATCAACCGTTAACCGTCGGTAACGGGCCAGTTCACGGCTCTCCACCTTTAAGCGGCGAACAAGATTGACGCGACGGGCGCGAACCCGCTGCCGCTCGGCCCTTTGGCTGGGGGCCGAATCGAAGTGAGCCAACAACTCGCCGGCTCGCACGGTCTGTCCCTCCACCACCAGCAGGTCCGTGATCCGCGGACTCCCCCCATCGAAGGCGCTACTGGGGGCCGCCAGGGTGCGAATGTCGCCACCGGGTTCAAGGCGACCGAGGGCCGCAACCGCCCGGGGGGTGGGGGCCGCCGCCTTGCGGACGCCAACGCTTTTTGCTGCCGGAGAACCGTTGAGCCGAGGCAGCCAGGGCATGCCCTGGGTCAAGATCCAGGTGACTGCCGCTCCGCCGAGCGCTCCTATCAGGGCGTAAAGGAATGGTGAGAGACCAGCTCTGGGGGATCGTCGAACAGGAGTTGTTCGATGTAATGGTCTGCCCAGGCGGGATTGAAGGCCTTCTCCAACACCCTGCGGGTCTTGTCGTTCAGTTTCTGTTGACGGCAATAATTCAATTGACCCTGCCACCTTCTCACCGTAGCGGGATCATCACCAGCCTGGGGTGTCGCCTGGCGCACAGCTGCCTCCAGCACAGCAAGGACGCCCTCCACGGCCTCCACAAAGGCCGCTTCCTCCTGCGGCCCCTGGGGTCTCACAAACAGAACTTGGGGGGAAAAGATGGACCCCCAGGGGGGCAGCTCCCGCACCTGGCAAAATGGGCCGCGCGGTTGGGCGGCCAATTGTTGGCTCAAGGACGGGTTGAGGGTCCCATCGACAGGCGAAAGATCGACGATGGCCGCCGACACAACTCCCCGGCTAGCCACAATATCGGCGCCGAAAATGGGCAAATCGAAGTGGGGGTCAGGGAAAAAGACGCAGTGGAGAATTTGCAATCCCGCCCCCAACCGGGCGGTTTCAAGATGCAGCTTGCGCAGACCTTGACAGTGATGTAATTCATTGCGAATGAATAGCCTTTCGCCATCGAGACTGCCGCTGATCGCTTCCAGCTCGGGATCGATCGGCAACGGTGCCAAACCTGGCAATCCTTCCCGACTGACGCGGATCCGCTCAGCCAAAGCATCCACCAAGGGATGGACGCCGGCGGCTGGATCCGGGGAAAGGGCCCCAGGGGCCCGATCGGACGGATGGGCCTTAGGGGCCACGGGCCCGTCCGGCAGGCCCGAACCATAGGGAGAGGACAAAGGGACGCCCAGCCACGCAGAATGGCGATCCTGCCACGCATCCATGAGTGAGACGAGGGGTTCTTTAGCCCCGTTGCTGAGCGGCCTGGGGGATCCCCAACGGCAGCGACTCGCCAATGGGGTCGAACTGGTGAGCCTGCCCCTGCCCGAAGCTCCCCTGGTCTGCATCGACTTCTGGTGTCAGGCCGGCAGTTGTTTTGAGCGGCCGCAGGAGCACGGCATGGCCCACTTCCTGGAGCACATGGTGTTCAAGGGCAGTGATGATTTGGCCGCAGGCGAATTCGATCGTCGCGTCGAGGCCCTAGGCGGAATGACCAATGCTGCCACCGGCTTCGATGATGTGCATTTCCACGTTCTGATTCCTCCCAACGCAGCGGCAGAAGCCCTGGATCTGTTGCTTGATCTGGTTTTGCGCCCCCGCCTTGCAGCGGAGGCCTTCAGCATGGAGCGCCAGGTGGTGCTCGAAGAACTCGCCCAGAGCGAAGATCAACCGGAAGAGGTGGCCCTGCAAAGGCTCCTGGCCGAAGCTTGCCCGGGTCACCCTTACAGCTTGCCCATTCTGGGCGACCGGGAGTCGCTGCTACACCATGACCCCGAGGCGATGGCCGCCTTCCACCAACGGTTGTACCGACCTGGGGGCTGCGTGCTTTCCCTGGCCGGAGCCATCGCCGATGGCCAACTGGCCACCCGGGCAGCCCTTGGACCCCTGGGGGCCCTCACAAACGGGGATCCAAGCGACACCAGCCAGCCCCCACCCCTTCACGTGGTAGCCGGTGAACATCGCCTGGCCTTGCCCCGGCTGGAAGCGGCCCGCCTTTTGATGGCCTGGGTCCAACCTCCAGCTGGGAATCTGGAAGCCTTGATTGGTAGCGACCTGGCGACAACGATCTTGTCAGAAGGTCGCCGCAGCAGGCTGGTCGACCGTCTGCGGGAAAACCTGCAACTGGTGGAAAGCATCGATCTCGACCTCCACGCCATGCAGGGCGGCAGCCTGGCCCTGCTGGAGGCGGTCTGCGAACCGGAGGATCTGGAGGTGGTGCGGCAGGTGATCACCGAGGTATGGCAGGAGGTGATGGCAGCACCGATTGGTATGGAGGAATGGGAACGGGCCCAGCGACTGGTGGCCAACAGCTATCGCTTCGGCCTTGAATCGGCGTCTGGAGTGGCCGGCTTGATCGGCAGCAATCAGCTCTGGCAGCGGGATAACCGCCTCGCCAGCCCCCTGGAGATGCTGCAGCGCTGGACCCCCGAGACCCTGCAGCAGCAGGTCCTCAGCGGCTTTGATCCGGCCCTGGCCTCGGTGCTTGAGGCGGTGCCGGCATGACGAACCAGCAACGTTTCGCCCTCAGCGGCGGACTGCCCGTTGTGGTCCTTGAACGCCCCGGCCCTTCCCTGCTGGCGGCAAGGCTGGTCCTGCGCGGCGGCAGTAGCGCCGATCCCCTGCATCAGCGGGGCGCCCACCAGCTCCTGGCCGGACTGATGACCCGGGGTTGTGGCTCCCTGGATGCCGAAGCCATGGCCGATTTCGTCGAGGGGCGCGGAGCCTCCCTGCGGGCGGAGGCCAGTGAGGACGCCTTGATGGTCGGGCTGCACTGCGCCGCCGAGGATGCCGATGTCCTGTTGCCCCTACTACTAGAGATGGTGCGGCGGCCCCGATTGGAGGCCGACCAAGTCGCATTGGAGCGCCAACTCAACCTGCAAACCCTGCGACGGCAGCGGGAAGATCCCTTCCAACTGGCCCATGACGGTCTGCGCGCTTTGCTCTATGGCGAAGGGCCCTACGGACATGATCCCTTGGGGGTGGAAGCCGAACTGGCCACCCTGAAGGGCCCAGATCTCCAGTCCCTCGTCAGCGGACTGGGGGCCCAGGGGGCCGTGATGGTGCTCTGCGGAACGGTTCCGCCCGACCTCCAGACGTTGCTGGAGACCCCTCTGCTCCCCAGCCCCTGGACGACGGCCCTGCCGCCCGCCTGGGCCGGTGAAAGCAAACCCCGTTCAGCCATCATCGGCAGCATTGAGCTGCAGGAGCAGGACACTGAGCAATTGGTGTTGATGCTGGGCACCCCAACCCTGCCCCTGGGCCATCCCGACGGGCCAGCTTTGCGGCTACTCCAAACCCATCTGGGGGCGGGCATGTCCGCCCGCCTGTTCCAAGTGATGCGGGAGGAGCGGGGCCTGGCCTACGACGTGGGGGTGCACATGCCGGCCCGATCCGGCGCTGCTCCCTTCGTGATGCATCTCTCCAGTTCAGCGGATCGGGCCGAGGAAGCCAGCCACTGCCTGCTGGACGAATGGACACGCCTGCTGGAGCACCCCCTCAGCCCAGCGGAGCTGGAGCTGGCCCAGGCCAAGTTCCGCGGCCAAGATGCCATGGGACGGCAAACCTGCTCCCAGATCGCCGAACGGCTCTCGTTGGTGCTGAGCCACGGGCTGCCCGAAAATCACGTGGAAAGGACCCTGGAGCAGGCCTCTCGCCTCACCCCGGACGATCTGCTGGAGGCCGCTGGCCGCTGGCTGCGCCATCCCAGCCTCAGCCTTGTCGGGCCAGCCGAGGGCCTCGAACCAGCGGCGGCGCTCTGGGGTGATCACCCCCTTAGCCAGGGACTGTCACAGGACTGAGATCCGCCCGGCGCAACAGAAACGCGCCGCGGCGGAACCGGACGGCGAACTGGCCGAGGGCACGCACTTCCAGCACCTGGCCGATTTCGCCGCTGTCCACCAGATCTGCTGGCCGCAACATCGGCATCGGATCAGCGGTTTTGAGATAGGGCGGCACGCCGACCATGCGCACGGCATCGCCTACCGCCAGGGCAATCTCAGGGGCAGGTGGCAGTGGCTCGCTGGACTCGGAGGCGGGGCCCGAGGAACCGGAGAGGAATGGGGAAGAGCCGGGCATGGCGGCAGGGGGCGCAGCTTCACGCCCTTTCCAGCTGAACCTAGCTACTGCAGGATGGGTAGCTATCCGGTAATGCGATGTTGCGGGCCCTTGCCACCTGGAGTGGTGCGATCGCCGGTCTCTTGCTGATCGTGGCCGGTGGCCTGATTCCAGCCGCCTTCCCCTTCGCAGACCAGGGCACCCTGGCCATGCGCCCCCTTGGCGTGACCCTGCAGGTGCCTGCCCTGCTGCTCACGGCCCTGGTGGGGGGGCATCGTGCGGGCTTGCTGGCGGCAGCCGCTTATCTCAGCATCGGCCTCTTCCAACTCCCGGTTTTTCACGGTGGCGGAGGCACCAGTTACCTCCTAGATCCGGGCTTCGGCTTCCTGGCCGGTTTTCCACCAGCGGCCTGGATCACGGGCAAACTGTCGCGCCAGAACGGCATGAATGATCCGCTGACCCTGGCGGGCGCGGCGGCCATCGGCTTACTGGTGCTGCAGTTTTGCGGCATGGCCAACCTATTGCTGGGGGCCCTGCTGGGCCGCTGGGGGGCCAATGTCATCCCCATGCTCAGCGGCTATGCGATGGCGGTGTTCCCCCAGCTGCTGCTTTGTTGTGCGGCCGGAGTGCTGGCCTGGCCCCTGCGCCACCTGCTGTTGATCGAATCGTGAACGCCAAATACCCCTCCCCAGGCCAAGATCCGGGACCCAATCGCCGCAAGCTGCTTGCCTTGCTCCTGGCCAGCTTGTCGCTCCTTTTCGATCAACTCAGCAAGGCATGGGCCCTCGGCCGACTGCCTGCAGGGGAAGGGCACCCTTTCCTGCCAGGACTGCTGCAGCTGCGACGGGTCAGCAATACCGGTGCCGCCTGGAGCCTGTTCAGCGGCAATCCCCAACTGCTGGGCTGGATCAGCCTGTTGGTGAGCCTGGGCCTGTTGCTTTGGATCCTGCGGGAGCCCCCGACAGACCGCTGGCAGGCCTTGGCCTTTGGCTTCCTGCTCGGGGGAGCGGCCGGCAATGGTCTGGACCGTTGGCGGCTGGGGGCAGTGGTCGACTTCCTGGAATTGATGCCCATCTCGTTTCCGATTTTCAACATCGCCGACATCGCCATCAATTTGGCCGTGGCCTGCTTCGCCATCCATCTGCTTGCGCCCCAGCGCCGCTCCCGTGGTTCCCGCACTCCCTGAACGCGTTGTCCCCAGCCCACGGACACGGCCTCGCCACTCCCCTGGCGAGGCCCAACTACTGCTGCATGTGCCGGGCGCCGAACCCAAATCTGTCCCGCTCCACGGCAGTTGCTACCGCATCGGACGGGAAACAGGCGCCGATGTGGTGATCGACCATGCCGCCGTCAGCCGCCGCCATGCCCTGCTTGAACAACGGGGTCGGGACTGGCTCCTGAGCGACTGCGACTCCACCAATGGCTTGTGGTGGCAAGGCCGCAGGGTGAAGCAACTGGTGCTGCGCGACGGCGACGGAGTGCGCTTTGGACCGAACCAGGAAGGGGGCCTGCCGGAACTCACCTTTGAAACCCCCAGTTGGCATAGCCAGAAGCGCTGGCGGCACTTGGCGGCGGCCAGCCTGGCGGGCGGTGCCCTGGCTGGAGTGCTGCTGTTGACCCTGTCGTACCTGCAGCTGCCGATTCGGGGCCGTCTGGCTGCGGTCCGGGGGCCCCTCGTGCTCTACGACCGGGAAAGCCGCCCGATCGCCACAGCGGAGGACCAGCACCATCGCGAGCTGCGCTCCTTAGAACAGTTTTCACCGATGCTGATCCAGGCCCTCCTCGCGAGTGAGGACAGTCGTTTTTGGTGGCATCCAGGGGTTGATCCGATCGGGACGGGACGGGCCCTGGTGACCAACTTGATTGGGGGCCGCGTCTTGGAGGGGGGCAGCACCCTGACACAACAGTTGGCCCGCAGCCTCTACCCCGACCAGGTGGGCCAGGGGGAAACTCTCGGCCGCAAATGGCGCGAACTGTTGGTGGCACTGCAACTGGAAGCCCGCTTCAGCAAGGCCGAACTGCTGCGCAGCTATCTCAACCGGGTGTATCTGGGGGTGGGCTGGGGCTTCGAAGATGCTGCCCGTCGCTACTTCGATCGTCCAGCCAAACGCCTCAACCTGGAACAGGCAGCCCTGCTGGTGGGGCTGCTGCCTTCACCGAATGGCTACGACCCCTGCCTTGACCCCCAGGCTGCCCTGGCCGCCCGCAACAGCGTCCTGGCCAAGATGGAATCCACCGGCCGCATCAGTTCAGACAAGGCCCACCGCGCCCGCAGGGCCCCCATTGAGCTGGCGGCCAACGCCTGCCGCTCCAGATCGCGCTATCTGGCCCCCTTTTACAGCGACCAGGTGCGCCGTGATCTCGAGAACCTGGTGGGTAGTGATGTGGCAGCCCAGGGCAACTACCTCATCGACACCCATCTCGATCCAGCGTTGCAAAACCTGGTAGAGCGCCTGCTGCGGCAAAAACTTTTGGCCAGCGCCGAGCTAGGCGTCAGCGAGGGGGCTGTGGTGGTGCTCGACAGCCGCAACAGCGGCATCCTGGCGATTGCCGGGGGCCGTGATTACCGCCAGAGCCAGTTCAACCGGGCCACCATGGCCCAGAGACAACCTGGCAGCACCTTCAAGCTGATTCCCTACGCCGTGGCGATTGAACAGGGAGCCCGGGCTGGTGATTCCATCGCCTGCGGTCCCCTGCGCTGGCAAGGCCAGTTTTTCGATAGTGCCTGCGGGGGACTGATCAGCCTGCGGCAGGCCCTGGCCATCAGCAGCAACACGGCCGCCTTGCGCCTGGCCCGTCGTGTGGGCCT
>JBIIJV010000006.1:0-31504 GCA_044233545.1 Cyanobium sp. | reverse complement strand
CGCCGCCAGCTGCACTGACGGCTGGCCGGCGGGTTGGGGGCGCTGGCGGGGGCGGGCGGCGGCATCGGCCTGCAGGGCCGCCTCATCCGGCAGGGCGCCTGGGCCGAGATCTTCCGCCGTGGGGCCGCCGGAGCCCGCGGCGGCTGGGGGAGGGAGGCCGGCCGGAGCGGCCATGCCGGCGGCGCCGAATAGATCTCCCTGGCTGACGGGATCCGCCACCAGCGACAGCTGCAGTTCGGCTGGGGCCGCCATGGCGCTGGGGGTGGGGCCCGCCATTCTAGAACGACCCCACCGGTGGTGTTCCCAGCCCCCCTTAGCCGGACCCCCTGGCCGGGCCCCTCCCCGCCACCCCACAACTTGTGAAGGAAGCCCTGCCTTCCCCCCGGCACCCCCGGGCCGCCATGGAAGAATGCCAAGCAACGACTGATCAGGCCAGCGCGCACCCTTCGCCATGCAGATCCTCAACACACTCACCGTTCTGGCCTTGGTGGTGATGTCTTTTGTCCTGATCGTTGCGGTTCCCGTGCTCTACGCCAGCAGCCAGGACAGCGGCCGCTCCAACCGCCTCATTTTGATCGGTGGTGCCGCCTGGGTCGCCCTCGTGCTGCTCAACTGGGGCATGAGTTACTTCGTGGTTTGAGCCGTTGACCGTTTTCGAAGGTCGCTTCACCGATGTCGGCCAGCTACGCATTGCCGTGGTGGTCGCCCGTTTCAATGATCTGGTCACGGGCAAGCTGCTCAGCGGCTGCCTTGATTGCCTCAGCCGCCACGGCATTGATGTGGCCGCCAGCAGTAGCCAGCTGGATGTGGCCTGGGTGCCCGGCAGTTTCGAAATTCCCCTGGTGGCCCAGCGACTGGCGGCCAGCGGTCGCTACCAGGTGATCATCACCTTGGGGGCCGTGATCCGTGGTGACACCCCCCATTTCGATGTAGTGGTGGCGGAGGTCAGCAAGGGCGTGGCCGCCGTCGCCCGGAACACTGGCATTCCTGTGATTTTCGGCGTCCTGACCACCGACACCCTGCAGCAGGCCCTGGAGCGAGCAGGCATCAAGAGCAATCTTGGCTGGAGCTATGGGCTGCAGGCGCTGGAAATGGGGAGTTTGATGGCGGCGCTGGCGCTGCCGGAGGCAGCTTCAGGGACATGGTGACCATCTCTGCCGACAAACAGCGCTCCGTGGCGATCATCGATCAACCGTTAGTGGAACTGGAGCGCGTCTGCCTCGACATCCCGGTAGAGGGTGTCGGCAGCCGCTCACTCAAGGCAGCGGTGGTGGGTGGGCTCACCGGCGGCCTGCTGAACCGGCCCAAGAGAGGCGGCGTATCGGTACGAGCTCTTAACGATCTCAGCTTCACGATCCAAAAGGGCGAGCGGGTGGCCTTGCTTGGTCACAACGGCGCCGGCAAGTCCACGTTGTTGCGGCTGCTCTGTGATGTGTACAGCCCCAGCAGCGGCCGGATCCGCCGCCATGGCCAGGTGGTGCCGCTGATTAACAAGAGCTTCTGGGTCGACACCGACCTCAGCGGCCGCCACGCCGCCCGGGCCCACTACCTGCTCAATCTCAATACGATCGAGGGTTTCAACAGCTTCCTGGAGGAACTCACAGCTTTCACCGAGCTGGCCGATTTCATTCACCTGCCGATCCGCACCTATAGCGACGGCATGCGTACCCGCCTGCAGTTCGGCCTGCTCACTGCCTTCCGCCACGAGGCCCTGGCCCTTGACGAGGGCATCGGCGCCGGTGACCAGTGGTTCCTCTCCCGGGCCCGTCACCAGCTGAGCCGCTTCCTGGGGGAGGTGGGCACACTGATCCTTGCCTCCCACTCCAACGATCTCCTGGCCCAGTTCTGCACCCGGGGCCTCGTGCTCAAGCACGGCCATCTGGTGTTTGATGGCCCCCTGGAGCAGGCGGTTGAGGCATACACCCAGGGAGTGGGCTGAGCAATGCAGACACCGTTGCCTGGTGACATGGGCCTGCGGGAGGCCAAGCCGGCTGCAGGCTATGGGCTCATCTATGCCTGTCGGACGGCGCGGGCCTGGTGGTATAGCGCCTGGCTGCGCACCCTGGCCCGCTTCAGCCGTACCACCCTGGGCAGTTTCTGGATGGGCCTGAGCAACCTGCTCAGCGTGGCCGTGCTGGGGGTGGTTTATAGCACTGTGCTGAAGGTGCCCGATCCAGTCCGCTACATCATCTATCTCGGTTTCGGCATCACGCTCTGGGGGCTGATCAGCATGGCGTCGGTGGCCGGCAGCACCCTGTTCATGCAGCGCCGCGACCAGCTGGTAAACAATGCGCTGCCAAGCATCTTCTACTGCCTGGAGGAATGGGCCTTCCAGCTGCAGACCTTTGCCCAGGCCTTCATGGTGATCCTTGTTGCCTTCGCCTGCGTAGATCCTGTTCTGCTGCTGAACGCGGTGCACTACATCTGGCTGCCGATGCTGAATCTGGCGTTGTTTACTTTCTGGATAATAGTTTTGATGGCCGTGCTGGGAGCACGCTTTAAGGATTTTTCCCAGCTGATGCCTATTCTTCTGCAGCTGCTCTTTCTTATTTCTCCGATTCTCTACAAGCGCGAAGGGCTCGGCAGACTCAGCGTTCTCGCTGATTTCAACCCCTTCTACCAGGCGCTGGCGCCCGTGCGAAATGCACTGATTGATGGTCAGCTACACCTGCGCAGTGAGCTACTATCACTTGGCTTTAATGGGCTGGGGGTACTGTTGGCGATATGGGCCTTGAAGCGTCTCCGCTATCGTCTACCCCTTTGGGTCTGACGCATGAAAGCCGTGATTCTTGCCGGCGGGCTCGGGACTCGCATTAGCGAGGAAACCCACCTGAAGCCCAAGCCCATGGTGGAAATCGGCGGCCGGCCCATTCTCTGGCACATCCTGAAGAACTATTCGCGGCATGGAATCAATGATTTCATAATTTGTTGTGGTTATAAGGGCTATGTGATTAAAGAATATTTCGCCAACTATTTTCTGCATAGCAGCGATGTCACCTTCGACATGGCCACCAACAACATGGAGGTGCACCAGCAGAATGCCGAACCTTGGCGCGTCACCTTGGTGGACACGGGCGAGGCCACCCTCACCGGCGGCCGTCTCAAAAGAGTGGCTAGTTATCTCGATGATGGCTGCTTCTGTTTCACCTACGGCGATGGCCTCGCCGATGTAGACATCACGGCCCTGATCGACTTCCACCGCCGCGAGGGCCGTTGGGCCACCCTCACCGCCGTGCAGCCCCCCGGCCGCTTCGGCTCCCTGGCTTTCGAGCGCGGCCGGGTGCTGTCGTTCGAGGAGAAGCCCCAGGGGGACGGGGGCTGGATCAACGGCGGCTTCTTCGTGCTCGAGCCCAAGGTGCTCAGCACCATCGCCGGTGACGAGGACGTCTGGGAGCGCGACTGCCTCCCTCAGATCGCCGCCCTTGAACAACTCAACGCGTTTCAGCATCGCGGCTTCTGGCAGCCCATGGACACGCTGCGCGACAAGGAACTGCTCGAACGCCTTTGGCAAGCTGGAACAGCCCCCTGGAAAACATGGTGAGCGCCCTTCCCTGGACCCCCGATTTCTGGCGCGGCCGGCGGGTCTGGCTTAGCGGGCACACCGGTTTCAAGGGCAGCTGGCTGGCCCTATGGCTGCTGCACTGGGGGGCTGTGGTCGAGGGCTATGCCCTGGATCCGGAAGCCCCAACAGGAATCTCCACACGGCCCCTCTACACCGAACTGGGACTGCAGCAGGAGCTGGCGCTCGACCAGCGCGGCGACCTGGCAGACCTGGCCCTGCTGAGCGCCCGGCTACGGGCTTTTCGGCCCGAGGTGGTGTTCCATCTCGCGGCCCAGCCCCTGGTGCAGCGCAGTTACCGGGAACCGCTGCTCACCTGGTCCACCAATGTGATCGGCACTTGCCACGTGCTCGAAGCTCTGCGGCAGCTCGATCACCCCTGCGTGGCGGTGATGATCACCACCGACAAGGTGTACGAAAACCGCGAGTGGGACTACGGCTATCGAGAGGAGGACCCGCTCGGTGGCTACGATCCATATAGCAGCAGCAAGGGGGCGGCTGAACTGGCGATCGCAAGCTGGCGCTCCAGTTTCTGCGGCACCCTTCCTCACCAGTGCCCCGGCTTGCGGATCGCCTCGGCCCGGGCAGGCAACGTGATCGGTGGCGGCGACTGGGCCGAAAACCGGATAGTGCCCGATGCCATCCGCGCCCTGATTGCCGGCGGTTCCATCGCCGTACGCTCCCCCGCCTCCAGCCGCCCCTGGCAGCACGTACTCGAACCTCTGGGGGGCTATCTGCTGCTGGCTGAGCGACTGCATGCCCAGCAGGATGGCGTCGACACCGCTTTCAACTTCGGTCCCGATCGCCAGGCGAACCAGCCTGTGAGCCACCTGATCGAGGAAATCCTCCAGCACTGGCCGGGCCGCTGGGAGGATCACTCCGATCCCCAGGCCCGCCATGAGGCGTCACGGTTGGACCTCAGCACCGACCGGGCTTTTCATCGTCTGGACTGGGTGCCGCGCTGGAACTTCGCTACCACGGTGGCCGAAACCGTTGGTTGGTATCGCAGCTTCCACCGGGGGGAGTCGGCCCTTGACCTCTGCCTAAATCAGATCAAGTCCTATCTAGGCTCCTGATAGGTTTCCCCTGTAAGCCTCCGCAGACTCTTGTCTTCCAGCAGCGATACGCCCACCGGACGCGAAGTGCCGCCGAGCCCCGCTCAGTTGGACGACCTCAAGCAGGAAATCCTTCGGCTTACCCGGGATTACGCCCGGCACGCCCACCGTGCCTTTCGGCCGGGATGGGACCCGCAAAGGTCTGCCTTCGATCCTGAGCGCGGCACCATTCCCTATGCCGGCCGGGTGTTCACCGAGGACGAAGTCGAAGCCGCGGTGGGAAGCACACTGGATTTCTGGCTCACCCTCGGCAGCGAAGGCGCCGCATTCGAACAGGAGCTGGCGGTTTTCCTGGGGGTTCGACACAGTCTAGTAGTCAATTCGGGCTCAAGCGCCAACCTGATTGCCATTTCGGCTCTCACCTCTGCCAAGCTCCCGGTCGAGCGTCGCATCCAACCCGGCGATGAGGTGATCACGGTGGCGGCAGGCTTCCCCACCACCGTGGCGCCGATCGTTCAGGTGGGTGCGGTGCCGGTGTTCATCGACGCCGATCCAATCACCGGCAATGCTCGCTGCGATCAGTTGGAAGCGGCGTACAGCCCTGGCAAGACCAAGGCTGTGATGATGGCCCACGCTCTGGGCAATCCCTTCGATCTAGCGGCCACCCTCGCCTTCTGCCGCCGCTACAACCTCTGGCTGGTGGAAGACAACTGCGATGCCCTGGGCTGCACCTACTCCATGCCGCGCCAGCTGGCCGAGAGCCTGGGCTTGAGAGAGAACAGCCCCGGCCTTGATGAGGGCCCCGATCGAGTGGTGCGGTGGACCGGAACTTGGGGTGATATCAGCACCCAGAGCTTTTATCCACCCCATCACCTCACCATGGGCGAAGGCGGCGCTGTAAATATAATTCGTGACCAGAAGCTTAAGGTGATTGCAGAGAGCTTCCGCGACTGGGGCCGTGACTGCTGGTGCCCGAGCGGGGTGGATAACACCTGCAACAAACGCTTCGACTGGCAGTTGGGCGAATTGCCTGAGGGCTACGACCACAAGTACACATATAGCCATCTCGGCTACAACCTCAAGCCCCTCGATCCCCAGGCCGCCATCGGCCGCGTTCAGCTGAAGCGCCTGCCCGAGTTCATCGAAGCCCGCAAGCGCAACTGGGAAACGCTGCGCCGTGGCCTGACCGCCCATGAGGATGTGCTGGAGTTCGCATTGCCCACCCACGCCACCGGCTGGGATCCCGAGGCAGGCTTTTCCTGGGATAGCAGCGGCTGCCGCACGGAGTGCAGCTGGTTTGGCTTCAAGCTTGCCGTCAGTGCCTCAGCACCCTTCAGCCGCACCGACCTGGCCCGTGAACTCGACCGCCACCAGATCGGTAATCGCATGCTTTTCGGCGGCAACCTGCTGCGCCAGCCCGCCTTTGTGCAGCTGCGTCAGGAGCGCCCGGAAGCACTACGGGTGGTGGGGGAGATGACAGGTTCCGATGCGATCATGAACAGCACCTTGTTTTTGGGTACCTATCCTGGGCTAACCCAGGCAATGCTGGAGAGAGAGTTGCAGGTGATCGGCAACTTCGCTCAAAGCAAAGCCCTCCAGAAAGCAATCTGAGGAGTAGCCGTCCATGTTGTACTCACATATCATTTTCGACTTGGATGGCACTCTGGTGGACTCCGCCTCGGAGATCCATAATGCCGCTGTTTCGACCAGCCTGGTTCACGGTCTGGATGTTCCGAGCTTGGAGTACATCCGGACGATGACAGGATCACCGCCCCGGCTCTTCTTCCTCGACCATGGATGCGAGGAGGCGATGGCCGATCAGTTGGTTGGTGAGTTTCGCGACCACCTCGCCAACCATGCCGGCAATCCCGCATGCGTGTTTCCTGATGTGGTTCCGTTGCTCGAACTCCTGAGCCAACACTCCGTTCGGACGTCCCTAGCCACCACCAAACCGACGAAACTTGCCGCAATCCTTATGGAGCGCTATGGCCTGGCCAGTTTCTTTTCCCACATCCAGGGCACTGATCCCCCGCAGCGGCATAAGCCCCATCCCGACATCCTTCATGCCTGTATGGAACGCTTCGATGCCGATAGCACGGCGATGGTTGGGGACACGATCTTTGATGTGGAGGCGGCCCACAACGCTGGCATCGACTCAATCGCGGTGTGCTCCGGGGCCCACAGCCCCGGACAGCTTGCCGCAGTTAATCCCACCTACCTAGTTGAGTCGTTGCAAAATCTGAACGCCATCCTGGAGCAGGGTGCATGAGCACGATCAAGTTCTCCGATCTGCTGGCTGAAAAGCTGCTGCAGCTTGGCTACAGCCACTGTTACTTCGTGGCCGGCGGTAACATCATGCATCTGCTTAACAGCGTTCGTAATCGCTTCGTCTGCATTCCCTTCGCCCATGAGGTGGGAGCCACCATTGCTGCTGAGTACCACAACGCCTCGCTGACTGGGTCGCAGGGGCGAGCATTCTGCCTGGTGACCGCCGGGCCCGGGCTGACCAATGCCGTAACAGGGATCGCCGGAGCATGGCAGGAGAGCAGGGAACTCCTGATCATCGGTGGCCAGGTGAAGACGGCAGACTTGGCTGGGCAAGGCCTAAGGCAGCGTGGCATCCAGGAAGTGGATGGGGTGGAACTAGTACGTTCGATCACGAAGGCGGCCCTCCGAATCAACGAACCAAAGCAGTTGCCGGAGGCCCTAGCCGCGATCCGGCTGGGGTGCACACCTCGACAGGGGCCTGTGTTCCTGGAAATGCCTCTTGATACGCAGGCCGCCGTTGTAAGCGAAGCGACGATCACAAAGATGGATCCAGGTCCGATCAGCCTGCCGATCGCACGGCTGGATGGGGAGCAGGTGGCTCACATCGCCAGACTTGTGAAGCAGGCAACCCGGCCGATACTGTTGATCGGCGGTGGAGTGGACCGGGCGACCGCCGCAGAGTTGCAGGAGGAGCTGCGGAGCTGCGGGCTGCCGCTGATGACTACTTACAACGGCGCCGACCGGGTCGACAACACCCTGCCCAACTATTACGGGCGCCCCAACACCTGGGGGATGCGCTATAGCAACATCCTTCTGCAGCAGGCCGATCTGATCGTGGCGCTCGGCACGCGGCTTGGGATGCAGCAGACCGGTTTCAACTGGCAGAAGTTCGCACCGATTGCCACCCTGGTCCAGGTCGAGATCGACCCGAGCGAGCTCAGTAAGGGCCATCCCCGCGTGGAGGAGCCGTACTGCGGCGATGCGAACCCTGTACTCAAAGAGCTGCTCCGCACTCACTACATTTCTCTTCAGCTGCATCAAACCGACTGGAGAGAGCACTGCGAAATGGTCAAGCGGGCTCTTCCACTCAGCGAAGACTGCAACAGCAGAGAACCGGGCTTCGTCAACCCGTATGACTTCTGGGAACAGCTTTCCTTTTCCCTGAACGGTAACAGCGCTCTGGTGCCGTGCAGCAGTGGTTCCTCGTTCACATCCTCCTATCAGGCCGTGAGGCTTCCGGCTGGGGCGATCATGCTCAGCAACAAAAGTCAGGCCGCCATGGGCTATGGGCTCTCAGGGGCGATCGGAGTTGCCCTCGCCAATCCAGAGAAGCAGGTCGTGTTGGTGGAGGGAGATGGTGGTTTTCTGCAGAACATCCAGGAACTGGCTGTGGCTCGCAAGAACCTGAGAAACCTCGGCATCTACCTGTGGGTGAACAACGGTTACGCTTCGATCCGCATGACTCAGAAGACCTACTTCAACGGTGCCTGGCTGGGGTGCGATACCGAATCCGGACTTGGCTTCCCTCAATGGGATAGCCTGTTTTCCAGCTTCCAGATCCCCTGCAGGGTGATGGGCCCGGAAGGCTTCTCTTCGCCGGACTTACAATCATTCATCCAGTCTCACGGCTTGTACGCGGTGCTGGTGCCAATTGATCCCGCCCAGACTTTCTTGCCCAAGATCTCTTCATTCGTCACCCCGAGCGGGGGTATGCAGTCCAACCCGCTGCATCGAATTGGACCTCCCCTTTCCGAAGAACTTTATGCACAGGTCGCTCCTTATCTACCCAACCCGAGACCCTCCTCATGAATGTCACTGAAAAGAAGCTTTCCGAACTGGTGCGACGCATCAAGGAGCGTGGCCACTTGAAGAGCATCAAGGCTGAATTCGAAGCTGAGGGCACTCGCAGCGATGAACTGCTCCGCCTTCTTGATATAACTCGCACCTGTAATGTACCGCTCACGCTCAAGATCGGCGGCTGTGAGGCTGTCAAGGATCTCTATGAGGCTCGCCAGTTCGGGGCTCGTTACATTGTGGCGCCGATGATCGAGTCGTCCTACGCGTTGAAGAAGTTCGTCGATACGGTTCTTAAGGTTTATCCCAATGATGAGCTTCAAGAGGTGGACTTCCTATTCAACGTTGAAACGATTCAAGCATACAATTTCATTGATGAAATTCTGCAGGTTGCTCTTGCCAGTCCGGTGATTGCTGGCGTAGTGTTTGGGCGTACTGATTTTTCTGGTTCCCTCGGCATAAAAGGGGATGTGCAGAACGAGCAGGTCACGACCGCAATCGAGGCAATCGCCCAACGACTGAAAGACACACGTCTTGATCTAGTCGTTGGCGGATCCATCTCGATCGATTCAGTTCCAGAACTAAACCGAATTGCCGCCAGCAAGCTCACCCGCTTTGAGACCAGAAAGGTGGTTTTTGATGCCAGCAAGCTTGAAAATATAAAACTAAAGGACTCTTTGCTTGACGCCGTGCACTTTGAGATTCTCTGGCTGATTAACAAGAGCGACTACTACGGCGTGCTTCATCAAGAGGATATGGCAAGGATCGCGCAGTTGGAGGACCGGTGGAAAGTGCTTCACCGAGAAATAGTGATTTGAATCTGTTCGCATGAAGATTTCAAAAAATCGTTGGGTCATCACCGGCGCCAGCGGTTGGTTTGGTCGCACCGCTCTATGGGAGTACGAAGCCCTGCACGGCCCAGAAGCTTTGCGTGCCGATGTGGTTGCATGTGCATCTTCTGCCAAGCTGATTGATTTCGGAAGCCCCTATGGCCCGATTCAAGCCGTTGGCTTGGAAGCTTTGGAGCACATTCACAACTCCTCCGGGCTGATTCATATGGCTTTTCTCACCCGCGACCGTGTGGCTGAGATCGGACTGGAGCGCTATATCCAGATCAACCGCGACATCACGGCTTGCATCGCTACTTTCCTTCAGAACAATTCGGCCGTTCCGATCATCACCACCTCCTCGGGGGCTGCTGCTGTGCTCGATGGCCAAACTCCTGATCTCCACGGCAACCCTTATGCCACCCTGAAGCAGGAAGAAGAAGCCCTATGGCGTTACAGCGGCGTCAGCCGTATGGCGGCGGTGTTTCGTGTCTATGCCGCTTCAGGGCGGTTCATCAAGGATCCTCGCCTCTTTGCCCTCAGCGATTTCCTATCCAAAGCAAACGCGGGGCAACCGATTCAGGTGCGCAGTCAGCGGCCGGTGATTCGCAGTTACGTGCACGTCGGCACAATGATGCGTCTCTTCTGGGCCATGTTGCGCGGGCCTATCCCGTCTGGGTTTCTCCAGGTGGACGCCTGCATGGAAACCTTTTCGTTGGTGGAGTTGGCCCAGATCATCAGCCGCCTGTGGGGTCTGCCAGAGCCACAGGTCGCCATCGATCTATCTTTGGAAGCCGATCGCTATGAGGCAGATTCCGCCCCTTTCCTAGATCTTCTTGGTCGCTATGCTATCGAAGCGCCGGATCTTCCAGAGCAGCTCAGGGAAGCGGCGAATGGTCTTGCCTGATTTCCTCTCCCAAATGAAGACGTTGCCATCCTGAGCGGGCACGACTGTATGGTCCAGATGGAGCGTTTCGCTAGGCCGAAGGCTTTCCCATTGAATTAGCGCCATCTGGCCTTCTTCAATGAGGTTCTCGGCCTGATTAGGGCCGCCTGAGAAATACTATGTGGCGGCGCCTGAGAGTTTGCCGCCAAATGGTAGAAAGAAGTCTGCTGATGAAAACTGATGGCGATGCTCGCGCCGATACATGTGGAAAACGTTGGGCGACTTATCGGCTCAAATCGGCGAATTTAGGCACAACTTACCTCTTTGTACCGCTCAAATCAACTGCAGCGGGAGCGATCTGACATTTATAAGGAGGCCCTCAATCAGTCATCAAAGCGTAGTCCTGCCGGTCTTAAAGGGCAGGATCCTGGGTGGCCTGGCAATCAACTTTAATGGAGCTGTAGGCAATGAATGAGCACGGTCAACGCCAGGATCGAAATCTCTGGCATCAGAAGAATATCGTCTTAACTCACTTTGAATCCCACGAATCAGTGCAACCTTAAAATCGGGAGTAATAGACGAAGACCTGTAGATCTCCATTGCACTTCCTATGGAGTATGAAACTGTCTGATCACTTGCGGCGTAAATCGTTGAAAGAACTAGATCGACCTCGTCAGGTTGTAAATGACCAAACGATTGAGAAGGCGCGTCATTGTTGACCAGCTCTGCAATAAGTTGTTCAAGAAAGAAGTGAGAGAGGAAGCAGAGGAGATTTCCTGGAATAACACTCAACGAATCTTTGTTAATTTCGTCCTCAAAAGATGACAAAATTGCCTGTATCGTAACTCCTGAAAAATCAGAGCAAGCATTGATGAGACGTGACAATCCAATTGTGTGATGATGAAACTCGACACCTGAAGAAACCTGTTTGGCCAGTTTATAGTGCTCTTCAATAGGATCATTGAGCGTATACGTAACAATTGGGGTGGAAAAAAAAATTCCTGGTAACATCCTTAGTGCACAAAAGCAGGAAAAAGTGTGAGAATAAACTGTCCCATAACTTGTCAGTCTGTGCTCTTGATGAAATCGTCTAATTGGTTCTGTTCTGAAAAGCAAGCATGAAAAGGTAGTAGTTGACGTAACAAAACCCCAATTCATAAACAACTCTTCACACGTAGCATACTCAACAAGTGCAGATGAAGTGGCGATAGGAGAAAAACTAACATTGTGCTTAGGGCTATATATCAACGGATTCAACAGAATCATGCCAACATCAACTCTGTAGTTCAAAAGTTCAAGTACACGTGATATTCCATCTCTGTGCATATAGTCATCATTGCCAAAAAGCCATAGAAACTCGGTTTCTACATGGGACAGAGAAGTGAGAAAGGCAACCTCAGCATTTCCACACTTTATATCTTGCGAAATAAATCGAAAGTTATTGTGAGCTGAATACTTTTCGGCTACTTTCTTTACGGCTGGACTGGTCGAATAATCATCGACAACAAGCACGTGAACCGCCTGCGCATTATCTTGATCAGACAAAGAGCTGTATATCGAATCCAGTGTCTTGTCTAATTGTTGAGGACGATTCCAATTCGGGATTAAAATGGTCAGCATTTAGTATGCCTTCAATCGAGTCAGCAAATGCTTGATTGCAGACTTTGCCTTGCGCTTAAGTTTAGATCGCCTAGTTAACTTTATTGTTTCGATAACCGGATCTGGCTCTACATTTACTTCGGTAACCGGATCTGGCTCTACATTTACTTCGGTAACCGGAGCTGGTTCTACATCTAATTCGATACCTTTGTCAATGAAGATCATCATTGGCTTAAATGGGTAGGATATTGTGCCTTTGTAAGGTACCGAGCCAGCCATCTTCCGCCATTTCGCCGCAAACTCGGCAACAACTTCGGGAATGACGTGAATCTTCTTACGCAGACTATCCTTTAATGTTGTTGCATATTTTAATGCATCGTATGGTATTTGGGAATGGCTTGATGTTGAATATTTATCTTCGAAATCCAGCTCTTTGGAAGCAAGAGGAACACCTGAAAAAAACTTATTTTGAATAAATATTGTTTCACATCCGCATAATGCGGCTTCTATTGCTAATGCCGAGTCTTCGTAGCAATAAAACTTCTCAGATGTTTGAAAAATTCTTTTGATGTCCTCTCTGGTCATGTTAATATCGCGTCTAATTTCTATTGATTCATTGGATATTCCTTCCGGCGAAAATTTATGAATACCAGTAAGCTTGCCAATATAATGACAACTTCCCTCGCGCCTTGGCGAACCATCAGGAAGACGCCAGAACGAAAGATCAATTGTGGGCATAAATAAGATATCAGATATTTTGCCATGTTTATTTAAAAATTCGGAACAATGCTCGGCTAGTATTTGAGTGTAAGCGAAAGCAAAATTTTCCTTCTCCTCGTATTGTGTGTTTAGTTTTCCAGGATAGTTGAGTATATACCTACCGAAAAAACCGACATTTAATGGATTGTCAAAAACCTCGGGATAGATGACAATTGGGTTCAATTTCAACTCATCGTATGCATTGATGATATCTTGGGTCAGCAATGGCGCCAACATCCCAAGAGGCACTTCTGGCTGGCACTGGAGAGATGCATAATGGGGGAGCAAGCGAACATGCTTTTGACTAGGCGGATGATGAACAATAAACGCATTCTCACCGGCCAGATTTAAATAATGACAAAGCATATGCAACACAGTTATCCCCGCTGAAATACGAGTATATTGCGGGGTTACGATATAGAAAGGATTCCCTGCTGCAGGAACGAAGCTGTCCGGGTTACGCATGTCAACTCTTCTTAATGTAAATATGATATCACGTCTGTCACCGTTTTTAGAACATCCGAAAACTTTGTCAAACCCAGTCCATGCCCAAGACTGAGTCTGGAACGTAGGTCTGTCACCCTCCACCTGTTCTTCACGGACTACGAGCAGATCTACGCAAGAAAGAGGACGCGACGCCAGCGCTTCGTGGATGAGATGGAGATCACGCTTCCCAGCTATTCATTTCTGGCCCTGATCAAACCAGCTACTACAAGCTGTCCAGCAAAGGAATCCGTTCGCCGATTCCATTGGAGGTGGTGCTGTGGATCCATCTGCTGCAGCATTGGTTCACGCTCTCTGGTCCATTGATGGAAGAGATGCTGATCGATAAGCCATTCTTCCGCTTCTTTGTTGAGATCGAAGCGATGGAAGGGAGGATACCTGTTGCGACCACCATCCAGTCTTTTGACGAGGTATCTGCTTGAACGACTTCGGACAGTGAAGTCTTAGATTGAATTATTCAGGCCGATTCTCATGCCATCGCTTTACCATGGCTGGTTCGTTGAAGATAGCGGAGAAAGTCGATAGCAGCCAACGCCACCACGGCAAGGTCGTCGACCTGGAGGAGTCCAAGCTGTGGCATCCTCTCCGCGAGATCGCCGCTGACCACATGCGCTGGGGCTGTCGGATGGCCTATCGGATGCTCAGACGGGAGGTCTGGACGCTGAACCATAAACGGGTGTAACGGCTCTGGCGGGAGGACGGCTTGCAGCGGCCAACTCCCAGCATGCGAAAGTGGGTACGGCCCGCCGACGGCTCGGTGAGGCGTTACCGGGCCAAGCATCCCCACCACGTGTGGGCCATGGACTTCCAGTTCGGTGCCACTGCTGATAGCTGCAGACTCAAGTTCCTGCACGTGGTCGACGAGTAGAGCCGCTTCTGCTTGGCGATCCGGGTTGGGAGGCGCTGCAAAACCAAGGATGTGGGGGCGATGCTGGAGGGGCTCGCGAGCCACTACCCAGCACCGGCCTACATCCGAGCGGACAATGGGCCGGAGTTCGTTGAGCTGCCGCATGACCCCAACCACACTCTCTCAGCCACGCTCTGGCGGTGAGGCGGGCCCATCCGCTGGCGGAAATCAACCTTGACGGATTCGCAGTAAGGACGCATTGATCGATTCCATCAGGCCCCCTGGTGATTGAAGTGGTCGGGATGGAGAGGCGTCAACTTTCCTGGCAGAGGGGGGGGCGGGTCCGGTATCCGCTCTGCGGTGGGTGCCGTTGTCGGCCTGCGGGCAGTAGTAGCGCCCTCAACGATCAAGGAGATCTGGCCAGGAAGCTTCTTAATCATCTGGGTGAAAGCCGCCGGTGCCCGTGAGGGAAGGGCGATCAACGAGACCCGCTACGTCGTCACTAGCCTGCGCACGACGGGAAAAGCGTTGCTGGGATAAGTGCGTTGCCGGTAATCTATGGAGAACTTCTGACACTAAGTCCGAGAAGAGTCCGAGACACCTAGCTGCGTGCAGAGGCCCATCGCTACCGGGAACGTAACTTGGTTGCAGGTGTTGGCACTACTATGTACCGTAGCGCTCAACCCGCTGTGCCTCTTCGGGTTCCATCGCATTGCGGACTCGATGAGTCCTGTCAGCCACAACGTGAAGTTCCTGCCCCGCTTGATATACTGGCATGGCCACAGAGGTCCACAGCCGATCTCAGCTTAAATCCTTTAGTAGGCCTTGCGGCTCACTCCTCTAAGGTGATTCCAGCTTCAGGTCGTTCTTTGGAGCGGTTCAACCGCCTGAAGGTGGCAGTGCTTTCTCTCTCCTGTCAATGTGTTGAGCGTGAGCGTGTCCCGCAGCATCGTTTTCCTGATACCCTCGGAATTGAATCCGCGCAGCAATGGTCATGCTTGTATTCTCACCTTGGCTAAGGAGTTGCAGGCTGTTGGGCATGATGTCAGTCTGTTGCCCATCCAGCCCTACCGCTTTTTTCGCCGTTATTGGCAAAAGCTCCCCAAAATTTATCAGCAACTGAAGTTTCTTGCCCATCCGAGCGAGGCTTTGCGACCCAGCTTCCTGGTGGTCCCTGAATCGACACCGCGCGGCCTTCTAAACAAGTTGCGACCGTATTTTCAGGATGTCCTGTGGTGGATCCTGGCGCCAAGTGGTCTGCTTACGAATTTTAAGCCAGCGATGCGTGTAGGCGATTTGATGCTGCCCTTCTCCTCCTTTACGCTTCCATATTCTCCAAATTACCTGTTTGTCCATCCTCCCGTTGATGACGCACTTGCCAAGGCGAATCGCACCTACTTGCCCCATCGACTACAACTTAGCTCTGTTTGCTTATATACTGGCAAAGGCAGGTTGAAGGCTCTTCCCAGGCCGCTGCATCGCGCCATGCTGGGACTCAACATCCGCCTTATCACGAGAGCCTACCCCTCCACGCGCCAAGAACTAATCTGCCTTCTGACCGATTCTCGCGGGCTGATCAGCTTTGATCCGCTCACAAATCTCAACCTTGAGGCTGGCAACCTAGGTGTGCCGGTGTACCTTTCGGGGAATCCTTTTCCACCAGTCTGCTTCACTGATTTCCCAGTTAATCTCGCTCCCTATGTCACCGATGATGCGGAGATATTCCTTGCCAGGCTGGCTAATAACGCTGCTCCTAAAAAGCTTTCCTTGCAACTTTTCCGCTCCCTGAACAGTCAAGCTGTGGCTTTGATGATTCGGGTTTGCACCGATGTTGGCTTGGTGGATTCTCTTCGCATGAACCCCGAAACGCTCCATGCAATCGATCGCTACTCCCAGACGATCAAGGCGACCCGCACCATTCAGACGTTGTTCAATGGCAGCGCGCTTTCCTCTTCCTTCACACCCCTCTATGTTCGCAGCCTCAAGCTTCCCTACTGGATTCATATTGGGCTCTGTCAGTGCCTTAGTCTGATTGATCTGGCTGCTGATGTGTTGGCTGCCATTGGTCTATACAGGATTATGCAGCCGTTTATCGGCTTCTTCGTCAACCGCCTGTTCTCATTCGGCTCCCGTCTTCGTCGCCAGCCGCCGATCTCCTGGTTCTGAAGCTTTGGCCAAGTCCCTCACTATCTGGATTCCTACCTATCAGAGGGAGTCGTCGCTGCTGGAGTTGCTGGCTTCACTGGAGTCGGCAGGCCTGATAGCGATCGCCGATGTGATCGTTTCTGACAATGATCCTGACTCGAAACTCAGTGATTACCTCTCCTCGTGTGATCTCTCCCTCAGCTATCGCCGCAACGTCGCCAACCTTTCGGCCGGGGTGAACTTCCTGCGGGCTTTTGAAGTGGTGAACACCCCGTGGCTGATGATTGTTGGAGATGACGATCTGTTCACTCCACTGGCCACCAAGATCCTCACCCATACGATCAATGATATGCCGGAGGATGTTGCCGCTGTGAAGTTCGATTCCGGCCTGTTTGGTCGACAGTCGGACTGCACGGTGGCGGCCCTCAGCAGTTATCTCAGCACTATCGCCCCTAGCGATTATCCGCACGCATTTAACAATCTGCTGCTGGTCTCCAACTGGTTGTTTCGCACTGCCCCCTGCCGGCGTCACCTGGCCACGGCCTATCTCGGTTATTCCACCAAGTTCTCCCATCTGCTCCCCCCCCTGAAGGCCTGCGCCCAGGAGGGACGCCGGCTGGTGTTCTCGTCACTGCGACCGGTGACCCACGGCTTGTCAGAGGGTGGCTGGCCCAAGGCGGCCACTTGGTATGAGATGGCGATCTCGCTCTCCACCTTCAGCGGCATCATCGACTCAGACAACCGAAGCTCGCTGCGGCGGTTGCTCTTCAACAAGGACTGGGGTCGCACGCTGGTGAAATGCCTGCGTGTAACCACCTTCTATGGAAAACGTAGCCAGGGGGTGACATCGCTGGCGGTCCATCTCCACCTGGCCCTGCTGTCTTGGCGCTACGGGGTGGTGCTGCTATTACTGGCGCCGCTGCTCTGGGTTCCCCAGGCCTGGTACCCAGGGATTCTGCGCCAGAAGCTCGGAGACCCAGGCAGTGTCGAGCGGTGGTGATCCCCGCCAACGGCTTTCCATCCACCAGCGCAACACCGCCATCGGCGCCAATCGCACTGGCAGGCGAGTGATTAGGCTGGAAATGGCTGCCCTAGGTTCTACGCGGCCCTCGCTCAGTTGGCAGCGATAGAAGTTCAGCTCCTGCCGAAAATATCGCCAGCCTCGACGCCGCAGGCGATGCTGACGGTTCACCCGCGCGGCCACCGTGGCCAGGGGCAAATTGATCAGGGTGTGGCCCTGAGCCGCAATCCTGAGCCACAGGTCCCAGTCCTCGAAGCCCGGGGCATGCCGATAGCCGCCCGCCTCCAGCAGCGCCTGCTTTCGCATGCCGACCGTCTGGTGGTTCATGGGGTTCCGCCAAGGCAACCAGCGCTGCACTTCCGCCGCCTCGGTGGGGGTCCGGCGTGAACTGAATCGACCGCTGAGCTCCTCTATTTCGATCAGCTGGGTGCCCACCGCCCCGGCCTGTGGATGGGCTTCCAGGGCCGCCAGCACGTTCGCGGTGTGATTCCGGTGGTATAGGTCGTCGCTGTCGATCCTCAGGATCCGGCTGCCGCTGCACTGGGGGGCTACCACCCGCAGCAGTGCGCCGATTCCTGCCGGCCTGGATTGTTCCAGCAGCCTGATGGGCAAGCGACTGGCATCGATCACCTCATGCAAGACATTTGGCAGGGGGCCGTCGGCTGCGATCACCAGTTCGTTGGCTTGGAGGGATTGTCCCTCCAGTGAGGCCAGAGTGGTGGCCAAGAATTCCGGCCGCTCCGCCGGAGCCAACGGCATCAACCAGCTCACGGCAAGGCTGGCAGGTGGGAGGTTGGATATTGCATCTATGGCGGGTGGTTTGGTGTGCACCGGCCGGAAAACTTAAATTCTTTAAAATCATAGGACATGGTTTAAGCGAGTTTTTGAGCGCATCTCTGGCTTTTCAAGGGTGACTTCCTTTTTGGATAATTTATTAAACCCCTTTTGCTTTGCCTTCAAAAACTCCCTTCCTTTATGCCCTTGCGTCTGGGTGGTTCCCGGGGCTGCGAGCCTGCGGCCTCGGTAAGGATAGAACTGGGTGCATTGATGATCGTCACATCCAGGATCGTCCGCTCTTTGAGCATCACACCCTTTCGCTCAGGCTCTGGTTAATGCTTGCCAGGTTCAGCACCTCGATCTGGTGTTCTTCTGGCAAGTGCCTGAAGTTCAGGGTCGTTGTTTCTTCAGGGATCCGGTCTTCGATCATGCCGATCTCCACAAAGCGGCTAAAGCAGGGGGTGTCGATCGGCATCTCCGCCATCAATTGATCGAAAAGCGTCAACCACTGCTGTAGACAGTGGATGCGCAGCATCATCTCCAAAGGCAAGGGGGGATAGCCCATCTGTGGCCGAGGGCTTGTAGTAAACTTGCCGTATCAGGGCCATAAAGTATTTCCACCTAACTTTGACTTCCATTTTCTAAAGGATGTTCTGTCGAAGCTTATTCCTATTGGCGTAGGTCTGCTTTTATTTCGTAAAACCCAACTTGATGGGCGATGGCTATCTCTTACTAGTCTCAGTCTTGGATCCGGACTTTTCTCGTATGATTTTTCGGAGGGTTGTTAAGGTATCATAGGCTGTTGGTCGTGAAATGAAGCCATAAAGAAGGGCTTCCCGCTATTCCCCGGCCGGTTTCTTGTCAGCTCCGAGGCGTTAATGCATGGCCTTGTAGCTGGCTATTGAGGCCTGTTGCTGAAGGCCTGGTTGGGTCCCTTTGGCTCTGGCTACCAGGCGGATAGTTTTGATCAGGATGAGAGTGTCGAGCATCAGACTGGCATTGCGCAGATAATAGAGGTCGTAGCTGAGTTTCATCCTGCTGTCCTCGATGCTGGCACCATAGGGATAGCAAACCTGCGCCCATCCGCTGAGTCCGGGTCGTACCCAGTGGCGTACGCGATAGTGCTGGATTTGTTCCTCCAATGTGGCTTCGATCTCTGGCCGTTCAGGCCTTGGACCGATCAGGCTCATTTCGCCCTTCAGAACGGCAACCAGCTGCGGCAACTCATCGATGCGCAGCCGTCTCAGCAAATTCCCTACCAAGGTGACCCGAGGATCATCACGGCTGGCCCAGCGTGGTCCCCGAGCTTCTGCTTCCTGACACATAGTTCTCAACTTCCAGACTTCGATGGCCTCTCCGTAGAGGCCCGTGCGCCTCTGGCGGTAGAGGATGCCCCCCCCGCCTTCGAGGCGGATCGCGAGGGCGGCGATCAGCAGGATCGGCGCCGTGACGACCAGCAACAGGCTGGCGACGATCAAGTCCCCCAGGCGTTTGAGCCGCCAGCCCCAGCGATTGGGTTGCAGTTCGAAGCCGTCGGCCTGCAGCAGCCATCGGCTTGAGAAGAGTTCCGGGGGCACGCGCTGGAGATGATGTTCGGCCCAGATGACGAGGCTGCAGACGCTGGCGCCCCGTGCCCGTCTGGCCAGCAACTTCTGCAGCAGGGCATCGTTCAGTTCGGCCGTTTCGCTGACTGCGATGCCATCCACCGTCAGCAGGCATGCCTCTAGGTCCGGTTCGAGTGCCCTGCAGTCGCAGTAGTACGGCTCAAGCAGGGACTCCCCGCAGTCACGCTCTAGTTCGCGCTGAACCACGTTCAGTTCTGCGGCCTCACCCACCAGCAGCCAGATCTGGCGCCTACTGAGCAGCCTAGTGGTGATCAGCTGCGCGGTTCCGGAGGCCAGCGTGACCGTCGCCAGCAGCGGCAGGATGAAGTTTCGGAAGGTTCGCGGATCTTGAACCTTCAGGCCCCAGTTGAGAACAACTACAACCATGGCGAGCACCAGGAGGGCGACCACGGCGGTGGCCCCGAGTCGACGTCGCTGGGAATCCCGCTGGCCCTGGTCGGGCTTGGAGTAGCGCCCTAGCAGGTAAGACACACCCACCCAGAGCACAATCAGTCCCACGATGGAACCGGTGACGCCGGCCCAGCGGTCGAAACGCTGCAGGAAGAGGTTGTTGTAAGCACCCAGGAGCAGCAGGCTGTCGAAGAGGGCCAGTCCCAGCAGTAGCCATCGCTGTCTCAGCCAGGGAGTTCGCCACCACATGCCTTGCCGCCGTCGCCTCTTGACGACTTTATGGGTCCTGCTTCCAGGTGTTCATGCTCGCCGATCCGGCACCACCGCCCCCATTTGACCGAGGGGCCCCCTATGGGGCATGCTCAGCAAGCCGGTGAATGCCGGTCAGGTCCAGCCTGTGGCCACTCTCGGCCATCAAGCTATGGACCACCCAGTGCGGATGTAGCTCAGTGGTAGAGCATCTCCTTGCCAAGGAGAGGGTCGAGAGTTCGAATCTCTTCATCCGCTTAAAATTTATTTTTATTTATTTTTAGCAATCAATTTTCGATTTCAATTTAGTATTATCCATTACATTTTTGATTTCAGCATCAGTTTTTGTATGCTGACTTCTCGGAATCCCAGCCGTTCATAAAAGCCCTGGCTGTTAGTTGTCATCAGGTAGACCCTCTCGGCAGCGGCTACCGGTGATGCCATCAGCAGACTTTCCACGAGTCGGCGGCCTAGCCCCTGCCCCTCCAGATCGCGGATGACGACCACATCCCACAGCACGGCCCGGAAGATGCCGTCGCTGGTGGCCCGGCCAAAGCCCACCAGCCGCGGGCCCTGCCAGGCACTGACCGCCGCTTCGCTGCCCCGCAGCATTCGATGTAGGTCGCTTTGTGACCGTCCAGCAGCCCAGAAGCTGTTGTCTTGGAAAAGGTGCTGGAGTTGGTCTAGGGACTGACTTGGTCGCCAGCCAGGGCCCAATCCCAGGCGCAGGGCCGGGGCTCCAGGACCATGGCGAAGAATTTCAATCGGCAGGCCCAAGGGCGCATGGCAGCCAAGGCGCACGCTACGACCGAGGCGGTTTCCCGATCCAATCTGGACGGGACCCCTTGCCCCATCAGCCTTTTGAAGGCAGCACCAGTGTTTTGGCGATGATAGAATCCCTTTGCAAGGTTGGTTGTTTCACATGCTCAAGCTGCTGCTGGGTGACCCCAATACCCGCAAGCTGAAGCGCTACCAGCCGATTGTTTCCGACATCAACCTGCTCGAGGAGGAGATCACTCCCCTCAGCGATGACCAGTTGCGGGGATTGACCGCCGAATTTCGCGCCAAGCTTGACCAGGCCCGCAGCCTCGGTGGCACTCCAGAAGCCAGCGCCAACCGGGAGCGCAAATTGCTGGACGAATTGCTGCCCCAGGCTTTCGCGGTGGTCCGTGAGGCTGGCAAGCGGGTGCTTGGCATGCGCCACTTTGATGTCCAGCTGATTGGCGGCATGGTGCTGCACGACGGCCAGATTGCCGAGATGAAGACCGGTGAAGGCAAGACCCTCGTGGCCACCCTGCCCGCCTACCTCAACGCTCTGACGGGGCGCGGGGTTCATGTGGTCACGGTGAATGATTACTTGGCCCGCCGCGACGCCGAGTGGATGGGCCAGGTGCACCGCTTCCTGGGGCTTTCCGTCGGGTTGATCCAGCAGGAAATGCCGCCGGCTGAGCGGCAGCGCAACTATGGCTGCGACATCACCTACGCCACGAACTCAGAGCTGGGCTTTGATTACCTGCGCGACAACATGGCGAATGACATCGCCGAAGTGGTGCAGCGAGATTTCCATTTTTGCATTATTGACGAAGTCGATTCGATTCTTGTCGATGAAGCTCGCACGCCTCTGATTATTTCTGGGCAGGTTGAACGTCCCCAGGAAAAATATCGAGCGGCAGCGGAAATTGCCAGTCAGTTGATTCGTTCTGCCGAAATGGGTAAGGACGGTATTGATCCAGAGGGTGATTATGAAGTAGATGAGAAACAGCGGAACGTTACCCTAACTGATGAGGGCTATGCCAGAGCCGAGCAGCTGCTGGGGGTTCAAGATCTATTTGATCCGAAGGATCCCTGGGCCCATTTTATCAACAATGCTCTGAAAGCCAAGGAGCTTTTCGTTAACGATGTCAACTACATCGTTCGCGGCACGGATGCGGTGATCGTCGATGAATTTACCGGTAGGGTCATGCCTGGTCGCCGCTGGAGCGATGGTTTGCATCAGGCGATTGAAGCCAAAGAGCAACTGCCTATCCAGCCCGAAACCCAGACCCTGGCTAGCATTACCTATCAAAACTTTTTTCTGCTCTATCCGCGCCTTGCCGGCATGACCGGCACCGCCAAGACCGAAGAAGTTGAATTCGAAAAAACCTATAAGCTCGAGGTGGCTGTGGTGCCCACCAACCGGTCTCGCTCCCGCTCCGATTGGACCGATCAGGTGTATAAATCCGAGCCAGCCAAGTGGCGCGCGGTGGCCCTGGAGACGGCCGAAATTCATCGGGGCGGCCGCCCTGTTCTGGTGGGAACCACCAGCGTCGAGAAGTCTGAATTGCTATCCAGCTTGCTGGCTGAGCAGCAGATTCCCCACAACTTGCTTAATGCCAAACCCGAGAATGTCGAGCGGGAGGCAGAAATCGTCGCCCAGGCCGGTCGTGCCGGAGCCGTCACCATCGCCACAAACATGGCTGGACGGGGTACGGACATCATTCTCGGTGGCAACAGCGATTACATGGCCCGTCTCAAGTTGCGCGAGGTGTTACTGAACCGGCTGGTTCGACCAGACGAAAGCAACCTACCCCCCGTGCCCTTGCCCGCTTCGGCCTCGCCCGCCCCTGGCTTTGGGGCCGAGGCTGCCCTCGCTGCTGCCCTGCCCCCGAGCGAGGCCAGGGCCTTGGGAACCCTTTTCCCCTGTGCCCTCTCAGCCGAGACCGAGCATGATCTCTCGGCATTGGCCAGCCACCTCGTCAAGACCTGGGGTGAGCGCAGTCTCACGGTGCTCGAACTTGAAGATCGCATTGCCCAGGCGGCTGAAAAGGCCCCCGTGGATAATCCGGAAATCACCTGGATGCGCGAGATGATCGGCCGCGTCAAGGCCGAATACGACTTGGTCGTGCGCCAAGAGGAGGAGCAGGTCCGTGGGGCTGGCGGTTTGCATGTCATCGGCACCGAACGCCATGAGTCCCGACGCGTGGATAATCAGTTAAGGGGTCGGGCCGGTCGTCAGGGGGATCCAGGTAGTACGCGTTTTTTCCTTTCGTTGGAGGACAACCTGCTGCGAATTTTTGGCGGAGAGCGGGTGGCCGGACTCATGAACGCCTTCCGGGTTGAGGAGGACATGCCCATTGAATCCGGCATGCTGACCCGCTCCCTGGAAGGGGCCCAGAAGAAGGTAGAAACCTATTACTACGACATTCGTAAGCAGGTTTTTGAATACGATGAGGTTATGAATAATCAGCGCAAGGCCGTTTATGGTGTGCGGCGTCGGGTGCTTGAGGGTAAGGAGCTCAAGTCACAAGTCATTGAATTTGGCGAAAAGACTGTCAATGAAATTGTTGATGCCTATGTCAATCCCGATCTGCCCCCGGAAGAATGGGACATGAACCGCCTTTTGGACAAGGTTAAAGAATTTATCTATCTGCTCCAGGATCTGCAGCCCGAGCAACTTCAGGGACTTTCCATCGATGAACTCAAGGCCTTTCTGCAGGAGCAGTTGCGTAATGCCTATGACATCAAAGAAGGCCAAGTGGACCAGGTGCGTCCCGGCTTGATGCGCGAAGCAGAACGATTTTTTGTGCTGCAGCAAATCGATACCCTCTGGCGCGAGCATCTACAAGCCATGGATTCTTTGCGTGAATCCGTCGGACTGCGGGGCTACGGCCAGAAGGATCCGCTGATTGAATACAAGAATGAAGGTTATGATATGTTCCTTGAGATGATGACTCAGATGCGTCGTAACGTTATTTATTCCATGTTCATGTTCCAACCCCAGGTTCCCCAGGAGGTGGCTTCCGCCTGAATTCAGGTCCCAACCGTTTCGCCGCTCTCTTTTTCGCCGCTCTTTTTGTAGCCATGGGGGTGGCTGGCCTGCCACCTCCAACCGTCTCGGCACATGTCCTCCAGGCTACGGGTCGTGGCCCAGCCGAGCACTTTTTTGGCCAAGGAGGGGTCGGCAATGCTGCAGGCACTGTCGCCAGGACGCCGATCGGCAGCTTCCCAGGGCACCGGCCGGCCGGTCACCTTCTCAAAGACCCGCACCAATTCGAGTACCGAATGGCCCTGGCCACTCCCCAGATTCAGGGTGAGGAGTTGGGGAGGGGCGTTGAGCAGTCTGTGCACTGCCGCCAGGTGGCCTTCGGCCAGATCCATGACATGGATGTAATCCCTGACTCCTGTGCCATCGGCCGTGGGCCAGTCCCTGCCGTAAACCCTCAAGCACGGTTTTTGCCCTTGGGCCACCAGGTTGATCAGGGGAAAGAGGTTGCTGGGCTGCCCGAGGGGGGCTTCGCCGATGCGGCCGCTGGGATGGGCGCCGACGGGATTGAAGTAACGCAGCCTGGCCAGGCGCCAGCCGGCCTGACTGGCCGCTAGGTCCGCCAGCATCTGCTCCACGGCCGCTTTGGTGTGTCCGTATGGGTTGATCGGTCGCACGGGCGCACTTTCCGTAATTGGCACCGAGTCAGGCAAGCCGTAAAGGGTGGCACTGCTGCTGAACACCAACGTCCGGCAGTTGTGACGGGCCATGGCCTGGAGCAGGCAGCGGCTGCCAGCCACGTTGGTATCCCAGTAGCGCAGCGGCTCGGCCACGGATTCAGCTACCGCCTTCAGGCCGGCGAAATGCAGCACCGCCTCCACCACGGCTGTGCTGGAGGCGTTGAAGGCCCTGTCCAAATCGTCACTGGAGCGGATATCCCCCTGCAGAACCAGCAGTCTTCGGGGCTCCTCCGCTGTGCCCCAGTGGGTCGCAGCCAGCCGTTCCAGAGGACCAAGACCAGCCAGGGCGGCCACTTGCTGCAAGGGTTCCGCTGAGCTGCCCTCAAAGTTGTCGACTACCACCAGCGAGTGGCCCGCCTCCAGCAGCGTCAGACAGGCGTGGCTGCCGATGAAGCCAGCACCGCCGGTAATCAGCAGATGGGCCATGGTGGTTTGCTTCGCCCCCGCAACCGGCAACGGTAAAGGGTGTTCATCGGGTTGATCAGCTCGCGGTGGATTGGGGAGGTATGCCCTCACCTAAAAATTCCAGGATTTCTCGATCACGCAGGTTTTGCGCTTTTCCAGTGCAGGCCTCCAGCAGGGGGCGCCCCGCCGCCACCTCTCGCAGGCAACCCTGCAACTGGCTGACCTGGCTTTCGAGGTTGTCGATGCGTTCCATCAGGTTGCGGATCACCCTGGCTTCCGCATCGGGAAGGGCCGAGTGGGCCAGGGGATCAATGCGCACCCCGGATTGGTGAATAACGCGTCCGGGGATGCCGACCACAGTGCTGTCGGAGGCGACATCCCGCAGCAGCACGGAGCCGGCGCCAATGCGGGTGTTGGCCCCCACGGTGATCGCCCCCAGCACCTTGGCACCGGCACCGACCACCACGTTCTCCTTGAGGGTTGGGTGGCGTTTGCCGTGCTGTTTGCCGGTACCGCCCAGGGTCACCCCCTGGTACAGCAGGCAGTGGTTGCCGATGACCGCGGTTTCGCCAATCACCACCCCCATGCCATGGTCGATGAAGACGCCACGGCCAATGCGGGCGCCTGGGTGGATTTCGATGCCGGTGAACAGCCTTCCCACCTGGCTCAGCAGCCGTGGCAGCAGGGGAACACGCAATCGCCACAGACGGTGGCTGATGCGATGCATGACCAAGGCATGGAAGCCCGGGTAGCAAAGCAGGATCTCCAAGGTGCTGCGGGCTGCGGGATCCCTTTCCTTGATGATGGCCAGGTCGGCCGCCATCGCCGGGAGGATGGTGGTGAAAAAGCGCATCAGACCGCCAGGAGGCCGATCTCCTTGCGCAGCTGGTCGATGGTGGCGGTGCCCAGGTAGCTGCGGGCACAGTGCACCACGGGTAGACGCATCAACTGGGCCCGATTCTGCCGCAGGGTCTGTTCCACCAAGGGCAAGCTGGGCCGATCACAAAGCACGTGGCTGGCGGCCCGCAGCAGGGCGAGCAACCGGCTGCTGGTATCGGGATTGGCCGTCATGACCAGGAGCTCATTGCCCCGGATCGAGTGCAAGATGACCTCGGCGGCCCGCAGGATGCCCGGGCTGATGCTCACCAGCCCCACACAACTGCCAGATCGCAGCTCCTTCAGCAAATCCAGTTCGTGGCGGAAATCGTTGAGATCCACCGGCACGGCGCGCACCCCGTGGCGCTGGGCGATCTCCTCCACAGGCTGCAGGAAATAGCGGCTGGTCACCACGGTGCCCTTGCTGGAGCTTTCCAGCACGGCTTCCAGCTCTTCCATGGGCACCACTTCCACAGGTACGTCCAGGTTCGGTTCCAGCTCTTCGGCAATCAGCATCGAGGCGCCAATGTCTTCCCGTGGGGTCGACACCAGCACCCTGGCGCCGCAACGCAGTCGCCAATCCACTTCCCGGGTCAGCAGTTCGCGGGCCTGCTGCAGGGTGCATCCGGCGTTGAGCAGGCCATCGATGCTCTGCCGCACCTCCCGATCAATATCGGGCAGGGCCTTGCTGCGCAGGCCCGGCGGCGGCTTGATTTCGCGGGGTTTTTGCTGGTCACGCACATAGATGCCCGATCCGGCCATGGCTTCGACGACCCCATCGGTCTCCAGCTGGCGATAGACCTTGCTGATGGTGTTGCGGTGCAGGCCGGTCTGCATGGCTAGCTGGCGGGTGCTTGGCAGCCGGTGCCCCGGGGGGTAATGACGGGCGGCAATGGCGAAGCAGATCTGGTTGTACAGCTGCGTCGAAGCCGGGATGTCGCTTTCCTGCTGAATGTGGAATCGCACGCCGTGGGCCAGATGGTCTGCTGGCCACCCTAAGGAGCTTTGGCCCCGGTGACAATTGCCCCGTTGGCATAGGACCATGTGCCGGTTGCCCGCTGTGCCCTTGACCGTCCCCCTGCGCGACGCTGCCGTTACCGAGAGCCACTGGGTTTCAATCCCCCCGCAGCACCCTGGGGAGGTGCCCCTGCGCTGCTGGTGGGCGCCCCCCTCAGCAACGCCCCGGGCCGGCCTGCTGGTGCTGCCAGAAGTGTTCGGCGTGAATAGCTGGGTCAGGGGTGTGGCCGATCGCTTGGCGGCTGCAGGGTATGGGGCCCTGGCCCTGCCCCTGTTCAGTCGAACCGCGCCCGCCTTGGACCTCGACTACAGCCCCGAGTCCCTGGCTGAGGGAAGGTCCCACAAGGAGCGCACCAGGGCCCCTGAGCTGTTGCAGGATCTGGACCAAGCCCGACGTTGGCTGCAAGGCTCCCTGGGGTCCGCCGGAGCCCCTGGGGCACCGATCGGTTGCCTTGGCTTTTGCTTTGGTGGTCATGTCGCCTTGTTGGCCGCCAGCCTTGCTGGGATTGCCGCCACCTGTGACTTCTACGGCGCCGGGGTGGTCAGTGGGCGACCAGGGGGTGGCCCTCCCACCCTGGACGAGGTGGCTGGGGTGCGAGGCCGGTTCCTGTGCGTCTGCGGCAAGCAAGATGCCCTGATTCCTCCCCAGGACGTGGCGGCCCTGGACCAGGCCCTGAGCGCAGCCAATGCAGGCCGGCAATCCAGCGGCCAAGGGCTGCATCGTTTGTTGCTGGTGCCAGGCGGCCACGGTTTCCTATGTGACCAGCGCGCCGACCACCACCCCGAATCTGCGGCCCTCGCTTGGGCTGAAATGTTGAAGTTTTTCGGCGAAAGCCTCGGCTGAACCCGACTCTCTGGCCATGGCCAGAGAGTCGGGTCAAGTTGGGTTCAGGAGGCTGATGTGGCCACTTCCGTATCTTCCGCAACCAGGGCTGGGCTGGGCTTGGTCTCGATGACCCTGGTTTCGATGGTGCGCAACTCGGTTGGCTTGCCTTCGGCCTTGCCCAACGGTTTGGCCACTACCTTGCCCCCTGGCAGGCGACGGGGGCTGAGAAACATAATCATATTGCGGCCTTCTCGCTTGGGGGGCTGCTGGATTTCGGCATTGTCAGCCAGGTCCTGGGCCATTCGAAACAGAAGCTGCTCGGCCAGGGCAGTGTGCTGAATCTCCCGACCGCGGAAGATCACCGTGCACTTGACCTTGTCGCCGGACTTGAGGAAGCGAACTGCTTGGCCGATCCGTACCTGGTAGTCGTGGGAATCAATTTTGTAACGCATCTTGACCTCCTTGACCTCGGTCTGGTGCGACTTTTTCTTGGCCTCCTTGGCCTTTTTCTCCTGTTCGAACTTGTATTTGCCGTAATCCATGATCCGGCAGACCGGTGGATCGGCTTTTTCGCTCACCAAAACCAAGTCGAGCTCACGATCGCGGGCCACATCCAGGGCGGCCTCACGCGTGATCACTCCTAGTTGGCTCCCGTCGGCATCCACCACCCTGAGGTTGGGATAACTGATGCGGTCGTTGATGTTGGGCAGCTCCCGCACGGGAGCGCGGCGATCAAAACGGGGACGGGGAGGCATTCACAGGGGCGAGTTAACCTTCACCCTAAACCTTGCTGCGCCAATTGACGCGCTTGCGCTGCCACATCCGCACCGTCGAGCCAGTGGGGCCGGTGCTGGCGTCGGAACCAGGTGCGCTGGCGCTTGGCCAACTGACGAGTGCGCTTGTCCGTTAGGTAGATGGCTTGCTGGCGGTCGATTTCGCCGGCCAGCAGCCGGCTCGCTTCTCCGTAACCAATCGTTTGCAGCAACGGGCAGTCGGTTCCGTAGCGGGCCAAAAGGGCCTCTGTTTCGGCCACCAGACCTGTCGAATACATCTGCGCTGTACGGCGGTTGATGCGTTCACCAAGGTCAGGGGGATCAAGTCCCAGTTCCAGCACCCGCCAATTCGGCGGGTGGCGGTGGCGTTGTTGCGAGGCGGGCCTGCCGGTGGCGTAAAGCACCTCCAAGGCCCGCTGGGTGCGGACCGCATCGGCGGCGGCGATGCGCTCAGTGGAGCCGGGGTCTGCGCCGGCCAGCAGGGCATGGCAGCAGGCCTGGCCCAGGGTCCCGAACTGGGCCCGCAGCTGCGGTTGCGGCGCGACCGCCGGAGGGCTCAGTCCCTGCAGTAAGGCCTGGAGGTAGAGGCCGCTGCCACCGACCAGCAGGGCGGCGCCGCGGCGGCGGTGCTCCGCTGCAATGGCTTCCCTGGCCAGAAGCGTGAATTCCTGCAGGTTGATGGGCTGGTCTGGATCCCGCAGGTCGAGGAGTTCGTGACGGACCCGGGTCCGTTCAGCGGCGGTGGGTTGGGCGGTCCCGATGGCCATCTGGCGATAGAGCTGGCGAGAATCGATGCAAAGCACTGCCAGATCAAGGTCTTCGGCCAACTCCAGGGCCAGGGCTGTCTTGCCGCCCGCAGTCGGGCCCATCAGGGCGATGACGAGGGGGGGCGAGGGGTGGGTCATCTCGCCAGTTTGGCCGGTCCCCTTCGGGGAGGCATCGACGGGGCGATTGCATCCAGGCCTTGAATCGCCCCTGAGAGGGCCCTGGCTGGCGCCAGGGGGCCCCAGTGCTAGAGTTGACCTTGAGCAGAGGCCTTTCGGGCCCTGAAGCGGCTGTCCGCAGGATTTCCCGAATGAGCGACGCCAGCAAGGTCAATGCCGCCTACGGCGCCGAACAGATTCAGGTGCTTGAAGGCCTGGAACCGGTCCGAAAGCGGCCTGGGATGTATATCGGCACCACCGGCCCGCGCGGGTTGCACCACCTTGTTTATGAGGTGGTCGACAATTCGGTTGATGAGGCCCTGGCGGGCCACTGCACCGCCATTGAGGTGGTGCTCCATGCCGATGGCTCCGCCAGCGTCACCGACAATGGGCGTGGCATTCCCACCGACATCCATCCACGCACCGGTCGAAGTGCTTTGGAGACCGTGCTTACCGTGCTCCACGCCGGGGGCAAGTTCGGGGCCGGGGGTTACAAGGTGTCTGGCGGCCTCCATGGCGTCGGGATTTCCGTGGTCAACGCCCTGAGTGAATGGGTGGAGGTGACCGTCCATCGCCAAGGTCAGAAGCATCGCCAGCGTTTTGAGCGGGGTGCCCCCATTGGCAGCCTGGCTTCGGAACCGGCCGCCGATCCAGAACGCACAGGAACCCAGGTGCGGTTCAAGCCAGATATTGAGATTTTTAGCTCAGGGATTGTCTTTGACTACCACACCCTCTCGGCGCGGCTGAGGGAATTGGCCTATCTCAATGGCGGAGTCAAGATTCAGTTCCAAGACGAGCGGGTCGATTCGCTCGAAGCCGATGGCAGCCCCCACGAGGAGACTTACTATTACGAGGGCGGCATCAAAGAATATGTTGCGTATATGAATGCCGAGAAGGATCCCCTGCATCCTGAGATAATTTATGTTGATGCTGAAAAGGAGGGAGTCCAAGTCGAGGCAGCTTTGCAGTGGTGCGTTGATGCCTATTCAGACAGTATTCTCGGCTTTGCCAACAACATTCGCACCGTTGATGGTGGCACCCATATTGAGGGTCTCAAGACGGTGCTTACCCGTACGCTGAATGCATTCGCCAAGAAGCGAGGCAAGCGTAAAGACAGTGATACGAATTTGGCCGGGGAAAATATCCGTGAGGGCCTCACCGCAGTGCTGTCGGTCAAGGTGCCCGATCCAGAGTTTGAGGGCCAGACCAAGACCAAGCTCGGCAATACGGAAGTTCGTGGCATTGTCGATACCTTGGTGGGCGAGGCCCTCGGTGAGTATCTCGAGTTCAATCCCACCGTCATCGATCTGATTCTTGAGAAGGCCATCCAGGCTTTCAACGCCGCTGAAGCAGCCCGGCGTGCCCGCGAGCTGGTGCGCCGCAAGTCGGTACTGGAAAGTTCAACCCTGCCAGGCAAGTTGGCGGATTGCAGTTCCAGGGATCCGGGCGAGTCGGAGATTTATATCGTCGAAGGGGATTCCGCCGGCGGTTCGGCTAAGCAGGGCAGGGATCGTCGCTTTCAGGCTATCTTGCCCCTGCGAGGCAAAATCTTGAATATCGAGAAGACTGATGATGCTAAGATCTACAAAAATACAGAAATTCAGGCATTGATCACCGCCTTGGGCCTAGGTATAAAAGGGGAAGAATTTGAAGAAAAAAATCTTCGCTACCATCGAATTGTTATCATGACTGATGCCGATGTGGATGGCGCCCACATTCGTACTTTGCTGCTTACGTTTTTTTACCGCTATCAAAAATCTCTGGTGGAAGGAGGGTATATTTACATCGCCTGTCCTCCCCTTTACAAGGTGGAGCGGGGTAAAAATCATGCTTATTGCTACAACGAAGCCGACCTCAAGAAAATGCTCGACGGATTCGGCGAAAAGGCTAATTACAC
>JBIIJV010000314.1:0-9110 GCA_044233545.1 Cyanobium sp. | reverse complement strand
CTTTGGACCTCCTAACGCCAAGATCAGAAGCGGGCATTGGCTTTGGCATAGACGGCGCACTTCGCTCCCGTCTTCTGCATCTTGATGTTAGCCTTCATCACGTTTAACTTTTGATCCAGAAATCTTTGGAGATGCGTCGATTATAACGATATTCTCTGCGTTTTCCTGTCCAATACTCTTTAAAACCCTATGCACCTTCGCCACTTCGGCTTGCGAGTAGCACAGTATGACCTTAATGTCAGATATTGACCGAGATGCTTTCTTGTATACTTCGGTCTGAGAGATCAGATTGTTCTTAAGAGATGATGACCTTCCAAGCTTGAACTCAACAATAGTAGAGTCGCGATCTCCGTATGAAATCTTGTAGTCAGCTGGCCCCCTGCCATTATTGACCTCTGAATTGACATCATATGGAGAGCCAAACCATGTAAGTTTAAAAATCCTTTGAATAGTTTCTTCAGATGCTATAGGCTTGCCATCCTTATAGAAGATTCGATACACATCATTGTTCTCTATCGTCTCCTTTAAGTAACTTGCCCTCGCGAGAGCCTCCTCATAGCTATTTGGTGATGCCTGGTAAAAGGAAGGATCTGCCGACAATAAACTTGAGAGCTTCTGCAGAGTATCAAGCAACTCTCGCTGAAGTCTGTCAACCTTTTCATGTGATATAATAGACGCTTGATCTTTCTTTTCTTCTTTGCTCTTTATATAATAATCTAAAAGATCTGGAAATTTATTGGCCGTTGAATACACGGCAAGCTCATAATCATTCTTCTTGGGTTTCTCGGGAAGTTGCGAAGCAAAGTATGTGTTAACGGCTTCTCTGAGCGATAAGTTCTCGAGCGCTCCAGCAATGTGACGAAAGCTAGAAGTAAAGTCACTGCTGCAAATAAACGCCTCATCTTTAGTAAGAATATCGATCGGCGTAAGAATGATAAAATCGTCATCCCTATCGCCCCTATAGAAGTGAGGCAGCTCAAACTGCTTTGGCAGCCATATTTGGAGTGATTGATCGAACGAACATCTGATTGAGAAGAGTTTTCGCTGGGAAGGCTTCAAGTGAAGCCTGGCAAATTCCTGACTATAAGACAGCAAGAATTCTTTAATGAGATTCGCGGTAAAGTCACTGATAAAGTCTCTCCCGATTCCCTTCCCGATTAATGTAAGCTTTTCGATATGCGGAGATTCAGTAATCTCCTCTTCTCCGAAGTTGGAATAAAATCCATGAAAGGCTGATATCAAGCTTTTTGCAAATCCAGGCCCCAAGCCTCTTCCATGATTTCCCCATTGTGAGAAACCGAGCCAATTCTGGCTGACTTCTGGAAACTGAAAGATGCTCAAATTGTCGCTATTGCCACTCAAAGCAATCTGCTTCAGTCTAACGAGATGAGTGACAATTTCTCTGTGTAGCTGCTGATATGCTTCTTTGTTTGAAGCGAACAAAAGAAAGGGATCTATAAACAGTGGCAGATCCGCTTCAAGGCAAATATTGAGTGCGCCATAATCTTCAAGTAAACTTGGATGAATTTCAAAGTAGTCGGAGAAGAGTAGTAGCGGTGTGTTCATTCTTTCTTCAGAGTAAGGCTAACTCTTTATTGGAAGGTTCCGATAACCACCCTCGCTCCCTCTTGGCCTTCTGCAAACCTAGACAACGAGTGCTAAGGCCCTTCGACTGAATCCTGTGCCAGCAAAGGGTTTGAAGTAAAGACACCTAACCATACATGTGGTTTGCGGGTCTGCGAACCACATGTTCGTACTGCTACACAAGATCCGCAGGGCTGCGGTTGAGATCATTCCACGCCCGCAAGCAAGGTCATGAACCTGCCCCATCCGGTTCCCGGAGATCAACCTCCACGCGTATCGCCGGTCTCACCGACGGCAAACGGATCTTTCGGCACTGGTGATACTGCTTTCGTCGGCTTGGTGCCAGGCAGTAATTCAAAGTCTGGCGTGAACTTGACGAGCAGGCCCCTGAGTTGATCAAAGGGTTTCCGATCTCCGACAAATGTTGCTTTGCCAGCCTTGATTAAATCGTCAAAGGTTGCAGTGCCACCCATCACAGATTCAAGGTCGCTGCGATTCACCGTGATCGTTAGATTTGGGTTAGTCGACTGCTGGCCTTTGATGTTGGTGAGCGTTGCATTGCTCAACTCCACCACAAACTTTTCGCCGTTGTCAGGCGTGACCAGGTTGATGACAAACTTCAAGCCGTCTGCCTTGGTGCTATCAAGGCGGATACCCAGGTAGTTCAGCCAGAGATCCGTTGACATCCCGCGGATCGTGTCCGGACCACTGGATTTCGGTGGTGCACCAGCGGGCATGCCGCGACGTAGTTCATAAGCTGCTCCTAAGAAGCTGTTGCGAACACTGGGACTTTCCTTTTGGTAACCAATTTGTTCGTAGACATCCGCCAGTAAGTCTTTGGCTGACACGTTGTTCGGTTGGGCGTAAACTAACTTATTAAGGATTTCCGTGGCTTCTCTGTACTTGCCCTGGTTATAGAGCTGCTTTGCTTTTTTCATAATCTTATTGGGTCCACCCATCATTTCAACATATAATGGTGCCGAATCTTGCGGCGAAAGCGGCATTAGCGTTGCAGGGTTGGCATCCCAATAGCCAAGATAGCGATTAATCACAGCCCGACTGTTGTGCTCCTCGGAGCCGTGGTAGCTGTGGGCCGACCATTGGTTTTGCAGGCTCTTGGGTAGCTTGTAAACGTTGTGGATCTCGTTGATCGTTACCCCTTGGTTGGCGAGATGCAGAACCTTGTTGTTGAGGTTGGCGTAGGCATCACGCTGGGTGCGCATCACTTCCTGGATGCGACCATTGCCCCAGCGGGGCCAGCTATGGGCGGCAAACATATAATCCGCTTTTGTTCCATAGCGGTATAGTGCCTCATTGATGTGCTTAGACCAGGCCAGCGCATCTCGCACGAGTGCGCCGCGTAGCGTGTAGATATTGTGGATCGTGCCTGTGATATTTTCGGCGGCCCAGAAAGCTTTAAATTGTGGAAACCAGGTGTTCATTTCTGATGGCGCCTCGGTGCCAGGAGTGTTCTGGAACTCCATGATGACGCCATCAATCGTTAAGGTTTCAAAATCCTTTTCGATGTAGCGGGTTGGTTGGATCAGGCCAATGCTGCCATTAGCCGTATTCTTGCCAATCGACTGGTCGACGTGGCCGAAGGGACTACGCGGTAGCAACACTCCATACTGGAAGAACATCCGCCGGTTCATGGCATTGCCGGCATAGACATTCTCCGCGATCGCATGTTCCATGAAGCCCACAGGCGCGATGATCGGCACCTTTTTGCTTTTGACGTCAGCCTCGTCCACCACACCACGGACACCGCCGTAGTGGTCGGCATGGGAATGGGAGTAGACAACTGCCACCACTGGCCGCTTGCCGAGCTTTGCGTTGATGAAATCCAGCGCTGCTTTTGCTGTTTCCTTGGTGGTCAGTGGGTCAAAGACGATCCAACCGGTATCGCCCTTGACAAAGCTGATATTGGCGAGGTCGAACCCACGCACCTGATAGATCTTGCCAGGCACCACCTCGTAGAGGCCATAGGCCATGTTCAAAATGGCTTGGCGCTGCAGCGATGGATGGATGCTGTCGAAATTTTTGCCCTGCAGCAGAAACTCGTAACTACCCATATCCCAGGCCACATTGCCGGCCTCGGCTTTGATTTGTTTGAATTGTGGGACGGCGATCAGTCCCCTCTTGGCTTCTTGTAAGTCCCGCTGGTCCTCAAACGGCAAAATTTTTCGCTGGCCGTTCTGAAGATCGACCGTAAACTTTGACGGATATTTGCCTTTTGGGTCGAAATGCTTGCCTTCCATGGCGCCTGGACCGGCAACCACTGCGCCACCCCCTGAGGCATAGCTGGGGCCACATATGAATAAAGCACTTGCCAATGCCAGGCCAAGTGTTTTGTTGCGTCTCATCTGAGTTTCCCTAGTCGTTGGAACACTTTCGCGAGCAAGCCTAAGGTATTTTGGTGTTGCTTGTAAATTGCCTGAAGTTCCCCTTTTGGGCGAATAATCCTGGTCAGTTTGAACTGCAAGACTATGCTACTGGGACTTGATGCTTTAGTCAGTCCCTCTTCGCCTTCCCACCCTCACCCCTGCGGCGCCAATCTCACCGCTCCATGGCTATCCGCTGCGATGCGGCCCAGTATCTGGCGGTAGTGCGCCGCCCGGGCGATTGAAAGGCCAGCGAAGGTGGGGCGCTGCCGCAGCCGATCTGATCGAGCAGCACCATAGATCGCTCGCTGGCGTGGTGCAGGATGTTGGCTGTTGCGGCCATTTCCACCATGAAGGTGGACTGGCTCGTGGCCAAATCAGCCACTATGGGCCCCAAGCTCAGTGCCCTGGTGGGGTCTGCTTGACGTACCCATTCAGGGGTCGGGTTGATGGCGGCGTGACGCTGGGCGGCCGTATGTGCCATGTGCCTGCCGTTGAAGGAAGGACAGACTCCCCGTCGCTTGCACGGAGAGGTCCGCACACCATGTGGGCGAATGCGGAATTATCGCTGGGTTTGTGCATACACCAAGCCATCGGTGCCGCGCACCAAGACCATGATCGAGCCGTTGAATTGGACGCTTGCCAACGGATCGTCAGTGGCGATGCCCCCCAGCGAAATCCAGTCGTCCCAGCCGCCGCGCGCGAAGTCTTGGCGGCGAAAACGGACGGAATTGTCCAACCAGCGCACAAAGACCGTGAGTTCACCCCAAGGGTTAAGCACGACGCTGGGCGTAGTACCTGCAGCCAAGCTGCCACCCATTAGACCCCAGCCCTCCCAGCCGTTGTTGGGCGCTCCTTGCCAGGCATTGTAGAGCTGCCCGTCCGTGCCCCTTCCAAAGACCTCAAGGCGTCCGTCGCGGTTGCGTGCTGCCGCGATGCCGCCCGTGAGGACGCCGCCGAGCAATGGCGCCCATTCGCCGGCCCAGTTGTCTTGAGAGGTCTCCCACACATGGCACGCTTGGCCTCCGGTATCCACGTTGAACATTTCGAGCCTGCCGTCGTGGTTGCGGGAGATCACCGGCGGGCGTCTGAAACGCCGATTGCCGATGGTCTTGCCGTTGGTCCAAAACCCGTCTGGGTAACCGATGGACAATTGGCCGCGCACATGGGTGCGGCCATCGTTGAGGGTTGCGCCCACCAAGTGCAGGCGGATGGGATCTTGATCGTCTGGAAATTTCCAGCCGTTGCCCACACGCATTTCTACGGCGGGGCCGCTCTGGGCACTGCCGATCAGTTGGCGAAAAACATTGCCCATGTCAATTCCCTGCCAAGCGCCGTTGGGGCCGGTCTGGGCCAATTGCACGATCCAGTCCCGGTCGTTGCGCCGGACGTACATGCGCAATTTACCGTCCATCAAAGGCGCGGCCGTAGGGCGCCCAGTAAAGGTTGCACCACTGGTACCATTAACTATTTCACTCCAAGCGCCGAACGACAAGCCGTTGAGGGTGGCCTGGCGGCTGGTGCGGATGCGGCGACTGGCAGCATCGATAACCGCAAGTTCCAATCGGCCATCTTCGTTTGTAAAAATGCTGAGGCTGCCTGGCAGCATCGCGGTGCCGCCCGTGGAAACCCAGCCCGTCCAGCGCAGGGGGCTTCCCGCCGCCGGTTTTGGCAAGGCCAAGAACTCGACCAACTTGGCGGCCAGCATTGCCGGGCGCTCGTTGTGGATGGAATGGCCAGTGGCGCACATCCAGGTGGTGCTGCCCTGGGTGTTGATCATGTTGATGGCCAGTTCGCGGGTGTTATCCCACAATTTGTCGGGCGGCGTATTATCTTGATCGCCAGCTCCGAGCAGCAGCCGCGATTGGATGTTTTTAAAACGTGCATGACCGCTCGGTTCGTTGGCTTCCCAGTGCATAAACACCAATTGCTCGTGGGCCACGCGCCAATGCCATTGCCGATAGATAGCGCTGTATATTTCCTCGCGGTCAAAACGCGCACCCTGCCGGTATTGCGTTTTGCAAGGCTCCCAACATTTGCGATACCAGCGGTCACTTTGGTCACCTTCAAGCACTTGATAGTGGCCAAACACCTGATAAAAATAGTTGTAGCGCGATTCGTCGCTTTCTCTCTCGTTGGTTCGGTCGCGACTTACCCGCACCGCCTCGTGTTTGCCCACGTCCATATAGGTGCCGTCGCCCATGGGCAGCAGGCGCGCCCTCGCCCAAGAAGCGCCCCAGGTGGAGGCGGGCGACCAAGCGGCAATGGTGTTGAGCCAAGGAAAACGGGTCGTTGAGCGCTGCGCCAGCCGCAAACCCATGTTGCCGCCAAGACTGCCACCGACCACCGCGCGAATCTGGTGTTTGATCGGCCTGCCCAAGCCCGCCTCCAAGGCATCAACAAAATTCACGATGAACTGCTCGATAAATTCCAGGGCTGGGAAAGGGCCGACGGTGGCTGCCACATCCACGCTCGGATGGTTGTGGATGGGGCCAATATCGGTGTGCGCAAAAGAACTACTGTACCCAAAACCTGCGATATCCATCGATACCACTTGCAAGCCGCTGTTGATCAGTGCGGGCGCGATATCCAAGGCTTCTTCGAGGCGCGAGCTGTGGCCGTGGATGTACAAAACGATGCCCCGGTGCTCGTTGATGGTTAAAACCGGTGCTGCGGGAAACCTTCGGGCGGCTACTTCCGCGGCAACATTGAAAGCCGGATCAATACTTTGGCCGTTGCCTGCCACCACAAAACGGGTGCGCACCGTGCGACCGCGCGCATTGGCGGTCGATTGCACAGCCACATCCAAGCTGTATTGCGGCAGCTTGCGCCCGCCCAGGGCCGGTCCCGGTACGTTTACTGGCAGGTGCGCTTGTTCATCCTCTGTCGAAACGGCGATCCAGCCGAGGGTGGAGCGGTTGCCAAAGCCGCGCAAAGCCCAAGCAACTTGATACACCCGATTCAGGGTGCGTGCCACGGCGGCGGCCACGGTTGCTGTGCTTGCGCCGCCCGCGCGGGGGCGCACCAAGGCGACCAGCTCCGCGTCGGTGGGCGGCGAGGCGGCGAGACGTGCAAACGGCGTAACACCTGTGACCGCCAAATCGGCCAAGGCCGTGCAGCGTAAATCTTGTTCGGAGCCAGCCCTTGGCGAAGCCAAAAACTCCAGGGCCGAGCGCACCAGCAACTCGCCGGGGTTATCGCGGTGGTCACGCAGGGCAGCTCGCAGTTCAGGGCGCAGGCGGTTGTTGGAAACCGGATGGCGAAACAAGGGGTCGTTGTGCGGCTGCATCAGTGCGCTGGGTGGCGTGACGTTGAAATAGCCGATTGGAAAAAGACCGCTGACATTGCAAGGTTCGTCGGGCGACGGCGTAAATGGTTGTCTTAGATGCATTTTTTAAACCGGCCTTGGTGTGCCGACAACAAGGATGTCACTACAATAGAGCGCTTTCCCTTACTGCTCTTGTCATGTTCTTGCCATGGCACGCGGTGATCTGCAAGCGCTGAAAATTAAGTCCCTGAACTCGTTGCCGATGCGTTCATCACCACCGGCAGCCTGCGCACACCCGGCTCACAGCCCACTCCTCACCCCTGCGGAGCCAATCCCACCGCCACATGGCTATTCGCTTCGATGTCATAGCTGCGCCAAGCGCCGCCGTGGACAACGCGATGCAGGAACAGCAGTTCCTCGCCGGTTTCCTGCACCAGCACCTGGGCATTGGCCACGTTCGTCAACAGCGACGCCAGCTCGTTGAGCTCGTGGTAGTGGGTGGCGAAGATGGTGCGGGCGCCGATTGGGCTTGCCTGATGTTCGGCCACCGCCCAGGCGATCGATTGGCCAGCGAAGGTCGCCTACCGCAGCCGATATGATCGAGCAACACTACCTATCGCCCGCTGGCGTCGTGCAGGGTGTTGGCGGTTGCTGCCATTTCCACCATGAAGGCGGACTGGCTCGTGGCCAATTCAGCCGCTAAGGACCCCAAACTTAGTGCCCTGGTGACTCTGCTGGACAGTGCCTTCCCCTTGCATTTCAGCAAGACCCAGCCGCTTGTAGATCGACTACCGAGGCTGCAGATCAGCCGCTGGACGATCGCCACGATCCGCCAGGTGTCCTGCACTACCTGGAGCACGCCAGGAGCGTCCATTACTGCGATCGCTCCTTGAGCAGCGATCAGAAATGAAGAGCTGCGCACCTACATCACGGCCCCGGAAACGGGTAAAGTGGCAGTCTGCATGCCAAGCCACCTCAACCTTAAAAATTGGAGTCTTATCCAGCATGCACGGCAAAGGATTGGTCGGAAAAATCGCCTTGGTTACAGGGGCGAGTTCGGGTATTGGCCAGGCGATCGCCATTCGCTTGGCGCAGGAAGGCTGCAACGTAGCTATTAACTATCGCAAAGATGTAGATGAAGCTGAGCAAACGAGGGCTGTTGCCCAGCAGAAAGCGGCGGAAGCTGGCTATGTCGATGTTCAGGTTCGCCTCATTCAAGGCGATGCGGCCAACGAAAACGACATCATTCGAGTCGTGAACGATGTGACGGATACCTTTGGCGGCCTGGATATTCTTATCAACAACGCTGGTATTCAATCAGAGCATCCCTCCCATGACCTGCCAGCGGATCAGTTTGATCGGGTGATTGCTGTTAACTTGCGCGGTGCTTATCTCTATAGCCGCGAAACCGTCAAGCACCTGCTGGCGCAAGGCCGACCCGGTGTGATTATCAATGTTTCCAGCGTTCATGAAATGATTCCGCGGCCCCAGTATCTCAGTTACTCAATCAGTAAAGCCGGCATGGGCAGCCTGACCAAGACTTTGGCGCTTGAATATGCCAACCGTGGCATTCGCGTTAATGCCATTGCCCCAGGCGCCACCGTCACACCGATCAATCAAGCTTGGACTGAGGATCAAGCTAAGAAGAATCTTGTCGAGAGCTACATCCCCATGGGGCGAGCCGGCACGGTAAGCGAGATGGCGGCAGCGGTGGCCTTTTTGGCATCTGATGAGGCTGCATACATCACCGGCCAAACTCTGTTCATTGATGGTGGGCTGACCCTATACGCGGACTTTCGCGAAGCTTGGTCAGCCTGAGTAGTAGGATTACTTTATTGTCCTATTCAGACAATGGCTGACCTTAAATCCCAAGAATC
>JBIIJV010000142.1:0-7488 GCA_044233545.1 Cyanobium sp. | reverse complement strand
CCATTGCTGCTGGAGGCCGATACTGCGGCCGAAGGCGGTGATGTGGTCATAAGAGGAAAAGAGTGCGATCAGGCCAAGGATCACCCCCCCACCGGCCTGGATGGCACCGAGGTGATCCAGACCGGGCCAGGGGCGCTGTGGTGGATGTAAGTCTGGCGGAGCTGGGGGCGTCTCGGTGTCAGCGGGGGCGCCAGGGGCGCCTGGACTGTCAGGGGGCACAGGGGGTGGGAGGCAACAGAGAGCCCAAGGCTTCCCCTTACCAGTTCCACCATGGAAAGCACCGTCTCACCGCTGCCACTCCCCATGGCCACCCCCTCCAGCGCCGAATTGCCGATCCAGGAGGCCACCCTCGACCTGATCCGCTGGTTCATTCCGATCCTGCACCGTCTGCCGCGCCAGCACCGCCACGGCCTGGGCGAGCGGCTGATCACCAATCTCTACGAGCTGCTGGAGCAGCTCGCCCTGGCCCGCTTCCAGCGGGAGCGGCTGAGCATCCTTGAGCCACTGCGCGGGCGGATTCAGCTGATCCAACTGCAGACCCGGCTGCTGCATGACTTCCAATTGATTGATCTGCGCCGCTATGAGCACGCCAGCCGCCTGATCAATGCCGTTGGTCGCCAGCACAGCGCCTGGCTCGCCCAGCAGCGCCGCCCCGCCTGATGACCCTCACCAACCTCTACCCCCGCCTCACCAGCTTCGCCAACCTGCAGGCCGCCGCCCGCCGCGCCCAGCGGGGCAAGCGTTACCGGCCCGCGGTACTGGCCTTCAACGCCGACCTGGAAACAGAGTTGTTGCTACTACAAGAAGAACTGCGCTCGTTTACCTACAAACCCGGTCCCTACCGGCAGTTCCGCATCCGCGATCCCAAGCCTCGGCTGATAAGTGCCGCTCCCTTCCGCGACCGGGTGGTGCATCACGCCCTCTGCGCCGCCATCGTGCCGCCGCTGCAGCGCCGCTTCCACCGCGGCAGCCACGCCAACCGGATCGGCTATGGCAGCCACCGGGCCCTGCGCCGCTTCACCGCCGCCGCCGCCCGCCACCGCTGGGTGCTGCAGGCCGACATCCGCCTTTACTTCCCCAGCATCGACCTCACGATCCTGAGGGCCCAGCTTGCGGCAGCCATCGGCTGCCCAGGCACCCTCTGGCTGCTCGATCAGATCCTGACCAATGGCGCCAGCCCCGGCCCCGCCCTTGATGCCTTCCCCGGCGACACCCTGCTCACGCCGCTTGAGCGGCCGCGAGGCCTGCCCATCGGCAACCTAACCAGCCAATTCCTGGCCAATCTGCACCTCAATGCGCTTGATCACACGCTCAGCGCCCTGCCTGGCGTGCGCGCCTACCTGCGCTACGTGGATGATCTGGCCCTGTTTGCCGACCACCCCGAGCCACTGGAGCGCGCCCGCCGCCGGCTGGAGGCCGAGCTGGCGGCCTTGCGGCTGCGGGCCCATCCTGTGAAAACCCAGATCCGCCGCTGCCGCGACGGCGCCAGCTTCGTGGGTTTTGTGGTGCGGCCAGGCCGACTGCGGGTGCGCAACCACAATCTGCGACGGGGCCGCCGCCGCCTGAAGCTGCAAAACAAGGCGGTGTTGGCTGGAACGCTGCCCGCCGCCGCCGCCCGCACCAGCCTGCTGAGCTGGAACGCCCACCTTGCCCATGGCCACACCTGGCGCCTGCGCCGCCGTCTGTTCGCCAGCCTGCCCTATGCCGCCGACCTACCCTGATGCTGGGCGGGTCGCGCAGCTGCTGCGCGGCGGCTCCTGGAACAACAACCCCAGGAACTGCCGCTCGGCCTACCGCAACCACAACCAGCCCGACAATGCCAACAACAACGTCGGTTTCCGTGTGGTCTGCCTCCCCCAGCACCCTTCGCCGTCAGAACCGCTGGAAGGGATTCCAACGGGCGCACTTGAAGGGTCCAGACCCGCTCCCGTGATCAGCTGGTACCGCCGCCTGATCCGCATAGCCCCGGGGGATGCCCCGTGCGCCCATGGCTCCGCCATCAGAGCCGGAACCGCATCCCTCTTTTCGCTTCTTGGATGACAGCCATGCCCACCAGCTCAGCGAGCGGCGGTCGCTCCGTCACCTTTCTGCTGCGCCAGCCCCGCCAGACCCAGGGGTTTCGCGAGCTCCTGCGGGCGGACGGCGAAGCCGAGGCCCTCACCCTGCTCTGGATTCCACCGGGGCGATTCTGGATGGGCTCGCCGGAAACGGAGCCGGAACGCTTTGATTCAGAGGGCCCCCAGCACTTGGTCCGATTGCAGGGCTTTTTCATGAGCCAAACACCAATCACCCAGGCCCAGTGGCGTGAGGTGGCTGGGTGGCAGGAGCGGCCGGGTGAACAGTGGGGCAGGGAGATGAAGCTGGATCCCTCACGCTTCCAAAGCAAGGAAGGGCAAGAGAACGATAAGGTGCATTTATTGCAAGGCGAGAGCAATACCGACCAGCGACCGGTGGAGCAGGTGAGTTGGAAGGATGCGACGGAATTCTGCCATCGCCTCAGCCAGCGCACCGGCCGTACTTACACCCTGCCGAGCGAAGCCCAATGGGAATACTCCTGCCGGGCTGGAACGACAACGCCCTTTAATTTTGGTGGCACGATCACGACGAATCTAGCAAATTATAACGGCAGATATACTTACGCCGACGGCCCCAAAGGACTCAATCGAAGCCGAACCACACCCGTGGGAATGCTCCCTGCCAATACTTGGGGCCTGCAGGACATGCACGGCAATGTGTGGGAATGGTGCCTGGATGAATGGCACGAGAGTTACGAAGGTGCTCCCAGCGATGGCCGAGCCTGGGTGGATGCTGCAGAAGGGGAAAAGAGTAAAGAATCAGTAAAGACCAGGCTGCTGCGCGGCGGCTCCTGGCTCTACCTCCCCAGGTACTGCCGCTCGGCCTACCGCATCCTCGGCCGGCCCGACGATGCCATCGACGACGTCGGTTTCCGTGTGGTCTGCCTCCCCCAGGACCCTTCCCTCAACTCTTAATCACTTAATCCCTCAACACTCGGCTGTTTTTTAACCCTGGCTGTTGGCTGTTGGCTTTACCCAAATGGCGCCGCAGGCGCCTCGATACAGGTATGCGTCAGGGACCGCCATCGTTATCCTCCAGCGGCCGCTGGCCCATCAGGGTAAGGAAGGCCCGCAATCGGGCTCGGTTGGTTGAGGAGGGATCGAGCTGGACTCGGGCGGAAAGCAGTGCTGCTTGATCAAGGCGCTCAAAGTTCTCTCTCTGGCGTTCTCGCGCCTCAGCTGCGCGGTCTCGCTCTCGATTTGCCTCGAGCGCTGCTTGATCTGCTCGATCTCGAGCTCGATCTCGCGCACGGGTCGCCAGTTGAGAGTCGATAACCACTGTCGCCACCGAGGCAGCGATGAGGGGGATGCCCCATTGCTGCTGGAGGCCGATGTTGTGACCGGCGATGGTGATGTGGTCATAGGAGGTATACAGGGCGATCAAGCCGAGGATCAGACCACCGCCGACCTGGAGGACACCGAGGTGATCCAGACCGGGCCAGGGGCGCTGTGGTGCTGGTAAGTCTGGCGGAGCTGGGGGTGTCTCGCTGTCAGCGGGGGCGCCAGGGGCGTCTGGAGTGTCAGGGGGCACAGGGGGCGTGAGGCAACAGGGAGCCCAGGGCTTCCCCTTACCAGTTCCACCCTGTGCAACGCACAGGCCGAATTCTCAGTCAGCAGATCTCGAACCGCTCGAACTCGCGCAGATTGCTGCTCAGCCAGGGTGAGGCCCAACCGAACACCGGGCCGTCTTGATGCGCAACAGGCCCCGGCATTGCGCTCAATCATCTGCATTCCGAGCCGAACCAGCCGACCGCAAAGCCATCATGTTCAACGAAAAAGACTCCCCGCAAAGCAAGGAGCCATAACAAATGGAGCCAAGCGGATTCGAACCGCTGACCCCCTGCATGCCATGCAGGTGCTCTACCAGCTGAGCTATGGCCCCTTTGATGCGGCGGTCTTACCCATCGCTCTACCAACATACATGCCGGCGGTCCTCAGAGCTGGCGCCAGACGGCCACGAGCCGCCCCTGGATCTGCACCTGGTCGGCGGCAAGCAGCAAGGGCGGATAGGCCGGATTGGCGGCCTCCAGGCGCACTTTGCGCCCCTGGCGATGGAAGTGCTTGAGGGTGGTGCCACTACCGGCCACCAGGGCGCTGACGATGGCGCCGTCCCGCAGCCGCGAGGGATCGGCCACCGGCTCCATCAGCACTACGTCGCCATCGGCGATGTGGGCTTCCACCATCGAATCCCCATTAACGGTCAGGGCGAAGAGGTCGCGGTTCTCCAGCAGGGGCTTGAGGTCGAGACGGTCGCGATCGTCGGCGGCCGGATCGATCAACCCCCCCGCCGCCACCGATCCGAGCACCGGAATGCCAGCCTGGCCGCCCCCGAGCAGCTGCAGGGTGCGGGCCTGGCCCTCCTGCCAGGTGATCCAGCCCTTCTGCTGCAGATGGCGCAGGCGGCTCTGGATCGGGGCCGGTGATCGCAATCCCATGGCCTCCACCATCTGGCGAATCGAAGGGCTGTGGCGATGGCTGGCGATGTAATCCTGCAACCAGTCGTAGAGCTCCTGTTGGGCGGAGGTGAGTTGCTGGAGGGCGGGCACCGGGGGATGACAAAACTCTGGTACATGTGTACCGTCTCACGGTGCATTTGTCCAGCTTTGCGGTGCATTTGTCCAGCTTCGGGTGCATTTATCCAGCACCGAGGTGTATTGCGCTCAGCCGGAAGCAAGCAGGGCCGCCAGCAGGGCCTGTTGCACGTGCATCCGGTTCTCTGCCTGATCAAAAACGCGACTCTGGGCGCCTTCGATCACGGCGGCGCTGATCTCCTCGCCGCGGTGGGCCGGCAGGCAGTGCAGCACGATCGCCCGGCTGTCAGCTTCCGCCAGCAGCTCGCCATCAAGGCACCAGCCCCGAAACGCCCGCTCCCGTTCGGCCTGCTCCTGCTCCTGCCCCATCGAAGCCCAGACATCGGTGTAGAGGGCATGGGCGCCGCGAACGGCAGCGACGGGCTCATGGACAACGCTGATTTCGGCGCGGCCCCCTGCCAGGGCAGCGGCCCGCTCCAGCACGGCCGGATCAGGGGCAAACCCCTCGGGCGTGCCGATGCGCACGTTCACCCCCAGCAAGGCACCGGTGAGCATGAGCGAATGGGCCACGTTGTTGCCATCACCCACATAGGCCAGGGTCAAGCCCTCCAGGTGGCCGAAAGCCTCCCGCAGGGTGAGGAAGTCGGCGAGGGCCTGGCAGGGGTGCTCCTCGTCGGTGAGGGCATTGATCACCGGGATCGAGGCCCAATGGGCGTAGTCGGCCAGATCAGCCTGGGCGAAGGTGCGGATCGCCAGGGCATCGCAGTAGCGACTCAGCACCCGGGCCGTATCGGCGATCGGTTCGCCCCGACCCACCTGGGTGACCAGCGGCAGCAGGTCAATGGTCTGGCCGCCAAGGCGGGCCATGGCCACCGTGAAACTGACCCGGGTGCGGGTGGACGCCTTGGAGAAGATCAAGCCCAGAACACGGCCCGTCAAATCGAAGCGCTGGCTACCGGCCTTGAGCTGGGCGGACAATGTGAGCAGGGCCTCCGCCTGGACTTGGTCCAGATCGCTGCAAGAAAGAAAATCAGCGCCGGCGAGGCCAGCGAGGGCGACGTCAAGGGAGGCCATGGCCGCTGCGTCAAAGAACCCTTATCGGAGATCCATGGCCCCGCAGTCAAGGGGGGCATTGGACACCTAAGGGTTGGGCAAAGCCTCAAGGGGTGGTCGCCACCAGAACCTGCTCGGCCTGCACCACGTCGTCGGAGGGCATGACGCTACTGGCCAGGAGCCCCTTGAGTTCGTCGCCTTCAATCACCTCCTGGGCCAGGATCTTCTCGCTGATGCTTTCCAGTAGTGGTCTGTTCTGGCGCAGGATGCTCAATGCCCGGCCATGGGCACGGTCCACCAGTCCCCGCACCTCCTTGTCGATCGCCTGGGCGGTCGCATCACTGACGGAACGCCTGGGGTTGTTGCCAGCGCCAAGAAAGCGATTGCCCCCCTGCTTGTCATAGGCCAGGGGGCCCAGGGTTTCGCTCATGCCGTAGGTGCCCACCATCTGCTCGGCGATGTCGGTAGCCCGCTGCAGATCATTGGCGGCGCCAGTGGTGACTTCTCCGAACACCAGCTCTTCGGCGCTGCGGCCCCCCAGCAAGGTGGCGATCTGGCCTTCAAGATCTTCCTTGGAGTTGAGGAAACGCTCTTCGGTAGGTAGCTGCAATGTGTAACCCAGGGCACTCATACCCCTTGGCACGATTGAGATCTTGGCCACCTTGCTGCCCCCGGGCATCAAGTGACCCACGATGGCGTGGCCGACCTCGTGGAAAGCCACCACTTTTTTCTCGTCGGGCTGCAGCACGCGGCTGCGTTTTTCCAAGCCAGCCACGACCCGCTCAATCGCCTCGTTTAGATCCGCCTGTTCGACACTGGTTCGCTTTACCCGCGCAGCCAATAGGGCCGCCTCGTTGACCAGATTGGCCAGGTCGGCGCCGGCAAAGCCGCTGGTGGCCTGGGCAATCTTGTCGAGATCAACCCCTTCAGCCAGTTTCACCTTTTTGGCATAGATATCAAGAATAGTGCGCCGGCCCGAGAGATCGGGACGATCCACCAGCACCTGGCGATCGAAACGGCCCGGGCGCAACAGGGCGGCGTCAAGGGTTTCAGGTTGGTTAGTGGCGGCCAACACAATCACCGGCTTGTCCTTGGAGGCAAAGCCATCCATCTCGGTGAGCAACTGATTAAGGGTCTGTTCCCGCTCGTCATTGCCACCTACGACGCCCATGGAGCCGGAACGGCTCTTACCAATGGCATCAAGTTCATCAATAAAAATGATACAAGGTGCTTTCTTCTTAGCTTCTTCGAAGAGGTCACGCACCCGCGCCGCACCGGCACCAACAAACAACTCAACAAATTCAGAGCCAGAAATAATAAAGAATGGCACCCCGGCTTCACCGGCCACGGCCTTGGAAAGCAGGGTCTTGCCCGTACCAGGAGGCCCCACCAACAAAACCCCCTTGGGGATACGGGCACCAATGGCGACATAGCGCTCAGGCGTCTTTAAGAAATCAACAATTTCGTTTAGTTCGGCCTTGGCTTCATCTACACCTGCCACATCGGCAAAAGTGACTCGGGATTCTTCATCAGGAACATAAACCCGGGCCTTACTTTTAGTAAAACTCAACGCCCCCTGGGCGCCACCCATGCCACTGCGACGGGCAAAGAACTGCAGAACAAGAATGAAAATCAGCGGCGGCACCACCCAACTAAGCAGGGTGGTGAAAAGATTGGGCTTGGCCGGCGGTGCCGCCGCGAACTCGACACCATGCTGTTCGAGCCGTTGGGGCAACTCCATATCGAAGATCGGCGTGGTCGCCAGCAGGACGGGAGCACCTTCGGCTGGAGCTTTATTGAGTTCGTAACGAATTTGATCAGAAGTTATA
>JBIIJV010000025.1:0-20564 GCA_044233545.1 Cyanobium sp. | reverse complement strand
GTCATTCACCTGATCAATGAAAAGCGAGTAGGGCACCCGCGGCACCTGATTGGCCGGATTAGGCAAAAAGTTGCTGAACAAGAGCAACAGGCCAAAACCCACCAACAACAAGTTGATCAGGCCAAAGCGCCGATTGGGGCGGTTGTCATCTTGACGGATAGCCATGCCACAGTTCCACTGGCGGTCAGCCCAACCTAGAAGGTGCGGTCCTCCCCTGTCCCCAAGGCCACGGGTGAGAACCGAACGGAGCCGACCTGCTTGCACTAGATGATGGGGCCGGCCAAGCTGGTTCCATGTGCGGTCGCTACGCCCTAACCACCGAGCTGGAGGCGCTGCTGCCGCGCCTGCAGGGTCCCCTGCCGGAGGGCTGGCGCCAGCATTACTCCCCCCGGCCCCAGGTGCGACCAGGGGAACCGGTGCTGCTGCAACGCCAGGAACACGGCCGCCTGGAAGTGGGCCTTGCCCTCTGGGGGCTCCTGCCGGAATGGAGCCGGGACCCACTGGAACGGCGGCGCCCGATTAATGCCCGCTCGGAAACAGTGATGGAAAAGGCCAGTTTTCGTGGGCCGTGGCGCCACCGCCGCGCCCTGCTGCCGGCGGACGGCTTCTACGAATGGCAGAGCCGCACCGACCAGGCCACGGGCAAAACCTGGAAACAACCCTGGCTGTTTCGCCGCCGCGATGGCGGTGTGTTCTGGTTGGGTGGCCTTTGGGATCGCTGGATCGGGCCGGATGGCAGCGAAGTCGAGAGTTGCGTGGTGCTCACCACCAGGCCGAACGAACTGCTGGCGCGGGTCCATGACCGCATGCCCGTAGTCATCCCCGACGGCCTGGAGGAGGCCTGGCTGGAGCCCGCCGATGGGCCAGCCCTCAGGGCCCTCGAACCGCTGCTCGACCCCTGGGATCCGGCGGCATGGCAGGCGGTGAAACTGGAGGCAATGCCAGGGGAAACCAGCATCTTCCCTGGTGCCCACCCTGCAGCGGCCCCAGTGCTTGACTCCCCTTCACTGCTGCCGCCGCCCACCCCACCGTCATGAGCCTCACCGAGCTGGATGCCTTCCTGGCCCACGCCCGCAGCCACAGCGATCTGCTGGCCCGCCTACAGGACGAATCCTCGCCCCTGGAGATCAGTGACTTCCTGCAACTGGCCCATGCCGAAGGCTTCCCTATTTCCGAAAGCGATGTGATTGCAGCCCAGCAACGCCAGGAGTCCCTGCTCAGCGACGCCGAGCTGCAAAGGCGTGCCGGCGTAGAAGCAAGACGGCTACGCCACTTTCTGCATGGCTGACTGCATGGCTGAATCCTCGCTCCCAGCCTGGCAGGAGCCCGGGGGGCTGGAGCGGGTGGCGGCCTATCCCCGCCCCCCGGCCCTAGTGCCGGACCCCAGGCTGGTGCGGGTGGAGGCGGGGGGGCACCTGCTGGCCGCAAGCGACCACAGCCTGCGGGTGCTGGAAACCTTCCATCCACCCTGCTTTTACCTACCGCCATCGGCCTTCAATCTCAGTCTGCTGGTGCCGGCACCAGGCCGCAGCTATTGCGAATGGAAGGGGGTGGCCCGCTATTTCGATGTGCTTCTGCCAGATGGCCGCCGTCTACCGCGGGCCGTCTGGCAGTATCCCGAGCCCACCCCAGCCTTCGCGCCGCTGGCCGGCTGGTTCAGCCTGTACCCGGCTGCCATGTCAGGTTGCTGGGTCGATGGTCAACCCGTAAGGGCCCAAGCAGGCGGCTTCTATGGCGGCTGGATAACCGCTGGGCTGATAGGACCCTTCAAGGGGGATCCAGCCCACCCGGAACTCATTTAAGGGGAGCCGGCGGCAGCTCCACCAGAATCAGTCGCATCACCGCAGCGCCTAAAGGCCTGGAAAGGCCGGCGATTTCAGCCCGCATCGCCAGCGGTTGGCCGTGGGGGATCAGGAGCTGCAGATCACGGCTTTCGGTCTGCTCCTCCCCTGTCGCCGGCCTGCGGGCCAACTCCAGCAAGGCGGCCCCTGCTTCTGGGGTCAGAAACAACTGAAAGGGCAAGCCGACGAGGGAGCCGATGTCTTGGACCAGGCGGGCGCAGAGCCGTTGATTCGCCATCACCACCTTGAGGGAATCGTCAAGGACAACCACGTCAAAACATTGGGAATCGAATACCGAAGCAAAAATTGTGGAGAGGTTGGCAGCTTGCTCGGCAATGGCAGTGGTCTCCGTGACATCGGTCAACGTGCCGACTAAGCAATGTTCATGTTCATCTTTGATCACCGAGGCAGTCTCGACAACCTGGATGCGACGGCCATCGCGGGTGCTGAGCCGGTAGGACACCGACCAGCCAGTGCCGTCATTGTTACGACTGGCGGCCACCCGAGGGCGATCGGCAGAATCAATCGCCTCCTCTAGCAGGGAGGGCTGGCTGCGGAGTTCCGCAGGGGTCCAGCCCGTGAGCATCTGGATGGGGGCGCTTACGTATAGCAAACGATCGAAATTGCCGTTACGTTTCCACACCGCCTGCTCCAGGGAGTCGGTGAGGCGGGTGAAATCCGCGAGGGCCGCTTCGGCGGTGCGCCGCAGGGCCACAAGCTCGCCCAAGTCCGTGAGGGTGATGATGGCGCCCATGGGCCGCTTATCGCGGTCCAGATAGGGCATAACCTGCAGGAGATAGGCGACTTCTTCACTGCTTGCTTCAATATTCCGCCTTGGCACGCCCGCAAGCACCTCCACAATCGCCTGCCGCAGCCCGTTGAGCTTGAGGGTGGTGGGGACCGAGAGCAGGGGCTGGCCGATGTCGGACTCCACCAGGGCGAACACCCGCACCGCCAGGGGAGTGAAGCGGGTGATACACATCTTCAGATCAACAATCACCATGCCCTGGCTCAACGAACTCTGGATATTTACTAGATCGTTGTTGAGCAGCTGTAGTTCGTCGCTACGGGAACGCAGCTGCTGATTAAGGGTTCCCAGTTCCTCATTGGTGGCCTGCAACTCTTCGTTGGATGCCTCGAGTTCCTCATTCGAAGATTGCAATTCTTCCGAGGAGGCCTGCAGCTCTTCGGAGGAGGCTTCGAGCTCTTCGTTGGCCTCCTCCAGTTCGACCATGGAACGGCGCAGGGAATCCTGGCTGGCGAGCAACTGCTCCTCCAGGCGCAGGATCTGGCTGGCAAATGAGGAATCAACCAGCCGGGCCCCTGATCCGGCCCGGGGCAAGACGGGGGAACCCGTTCTAGTTTCGGATTCAGTCTCGGTTTCTGTATCGGTTTCAGTAAGCCGCAGAAACGTAATCACACAGAATTGGCGTGCACCGACCCGCAGGGGTCGCACCTCTAGGCGCAGGCTCCCCTCCTCGCCCGAAAGCCGAATACTGGGGCTGAGAACTGGCACCTCATCGGCCCGCGCCAGCAATAACAGGGCCCGTGCCTCGTCCCTCAGCTCCGCCCTGAGGAAAAGACTAGCGTTAGCGCTGATCCAGCCTTCCGGCATGACGCAATAGGGCGTCACATCGCCAATGACCTGCACCAGGTTGTGGCTGTCATCCAGCACAAGACAGTCGCCACAGAAACTGCGGCTGAGGGCCTCCAGCAAAATCATGTGCTGTTCCGGTACGGAATCGCGCTGCACCACGTTGCGGGCCAAAGACGGCCGAGCCCCGGACCCCCGGCTTCCATTAGAGCCCAAGGGCGCCACGGTGCGGCGGGCCATCTCGCCACTGCGCCGATAGATGCGGTGGGTGGCATTGGCCACTGCAAAGCCCTGGTGGCCGTGGCCCAAGGACTCGGATTCCCCCAAAAACAGCAGTCCGCCGGGCAACAAGCCAAATCGAAAAAGGCTGATCACCCTTTCTTGCAGCGGCGGGGTGAAATAGATAAGCGTGTTGCGACATGAGATCAGATCGAGTCGCGGGAAAGGGGGATCTTCGCTGACGTTATGGCGTGCAAACACAACACAATCCCGCAGTTGATCCTTGATGGTGAATTGGTCAGCCTCCTCGTCTAGGAACCGGCTGCGCAAATCTGCGGGAATGGCCTGGGCCTCAGTCAGGGGATATACCCCCCGACGGGCCACGGCCAAGGCTTCTTCATCAAGGTCGGTGCCGAAGATTTTGAGACGATCGGCCAACGCCGCCGGATGGCCAAGCACCTGACTGATCACCATGGCCAGGGTGTAGACCTCCTTGCCCGTGGCACAACCCGGCACCCACACCCGGAACTTGACCTGGGGGGCCAACGGGGCCCCATAGTCCTTCAGCAACTGGGCCAGAACATCAAAGGCCTCCGGATCGCGGAAGAAAGCGGTAACATTGACCAACAAGTTGTGCAGCAGGGCCGGTGCTTCTTCAGCATCGTCCCGGAGCAGACTCACATAAGCATCTAGATCGGCCACCTGGCGGATGGCCATGCGGCGTTGCAACTGCCGGCGCAGGGTGGATTCCTTGTACTGAGAGAAATCAACACCCGTTCCCTTTTTAAGATGGCCCAATACGGCGCTGATCGTTTGGGATTGCATTTCTTGCCCGCCGGCACTGTCTAAGCTAAGCGTGTTTTCTGCCACTGAGTTTAACTTCAATCCGATTGCGCCAGTTTCTAGTATATTCGTTGCCCCCCCAAGCGAAATGGCCGCCCGGGGCATGGCATCAAATTTGGCTGTTTCAGGCAACTGGGCAAAGGTGAGTCCACCGGCGGCCCGCACCTGGGCCACCCCCCTGGCGCCATCGGAACCGGTGCCAGAGAGAACCACCGCCACCCCCTGCTGGCGCCATTCCCGGGCAATCGATTCGAACAACCGATCGATGCTGGGGCTCGGACCAAAACGGGGCGGTGGATCGCTGACGACAAGCCGGTCGCCCCTTACCGCCACATCCCGGTTGGAGGGCGCCACAGCCACGACCCCAGGCCGCAACAGATCCCCGTCCACGGCTGTAACCACCTGCAAAGGGGTGACCCGCTGCAGCAGCTCGACAATCAGGCTGGGATGGTCAGGGGCAAGGTGCTGGGCCACCACATAGGTCATCAGCCCTTGGAGCTTGAGTTGGCCCAGGAGCACCTTGAGCGCCTCCAGGCCGCCGGCGGAAGCACCGATCCCCACCACATGGTTGAGGGGCCGAGCATCAGCCCACTGGCGGAGGGAGTGCTCGGATGCGCCGGAAAAGCTGTCAGCGGGAAGGATCACGAAGGGAGGCCGAACCCGGATCAGGAGTAATAATCGTAACCAATAAACTAAAATTCATATTTTAATTAGCATAAATTAGCAATTTTTCAAGGCCATGCAAGCCACGACAAAGTTTCGCTTTTAAATCTTCTTCTAAAAACGAGATCCTGACGCCAACCAGCGCCTTGGTCCACCGCTGCCTGGCGGCAAAACATCCTTTGACAAAGCAAAACTGGGCGGCGGGAGGGGGGCCCGGGGTTGACTGTCAGCAACATGACAGGCCATAGCAATGAAAATTACGAGCTAAGCCCACGCAAGTGCCCATCATTCCACTATGATGTGGCCTGCACATGCTTCATTACCTGCCAGCAAAAGCCAAGCCGACTGAAACCTGAATTTATGTGTCTTCTGCAAGAGGGAATTAAAACTGCATTACGGTTGATTAATGGAATTCAAGAGGTGGAGCCTAATTTGTCTACAATCATTTTGATGCACCATCGAAGTTAAATCACCTTCTCTGGATTGAATGCTATGACCATTTCTACAGTTTCTTCGCCACTCGACAGCCAGACAAAAGCAAACGTCAAATCTCCAATACTCAACAAGTCGCTTAACTGGAGACAATCAATGTACTGGTCAAACACCGAGACAGCTGCCAACACTAAAGAGCAAGCGCTCCCTCTCCAGCAAGATGATCAGACCGGATTAAGCAATCCCTTTCTGAACCATCTTGAACGCATTGAAACCCCGGAAGCCAGCCGCCAGCTTCTTGAGGGGGTCCTTGATGTGGGTGAATTCGAAGCAGCTATCCAAGGGGGATCCCCCTGGCTTTACCAAGGTGCCAATATTCACATCGGCGAACTTCCAGTAGTTGCCTACATCAGTGGACCGGCCCAGGGCCTGATCCAGGCCAGCGATGACCTCACCCTGGTCCTGGGCTACGGCGGTGAACAACGTGTACGCCAAAAAGGAGTGCTTTGGACCTGCAGGGAGAACACTTGCCTGCTGTTGGCACCAAAGGCCAGCTGGAGCTTTGAAAACACCTTTACGAGCTGCGTGGTCGTTCGAATTCAGGTGGAAACCCTCAAGCGCAGCGCCATGGCTATGGGCGGTTGGCGGGAGGCGCCTCCCCAGTGGCAGGAGCTAATGAACCAGGCCCATGGCTGGCAGATCCCCACGGAGGCTCCGGGCCAATCAATGCAGATTTTCCTGCGGCAGGTAATGGCCAACTGCAATGATCTACTCGGTTTCAGTCAGACCCTGTTGGATCGGATGCATCTGGAAGACCAGATCTACCGACTCGTGGCGGCGATGTTGATCCCGGATTTACGGCAGGAATCGCCCCACAACCGGCTGCGGCTGCGCCAGGAACATGGCCGAGATGCCTTCGACGAACTGATTGATTACATCCTCGCCAACCTGGGCGAACCCCTTAACCTCACCAATCTCGAAAATCACAGCCACTATTCGCGCCGTACCTTGCAGTACGTTTTTCGCGACCGTTTCGGCTGCACTCCCTCCCAGTGGATCCGCAAGCAGCGACTGGAAATGGCCCACCATCGCCTACAAAATCCCCAGCCACGAGACTCTGTCTCAGAAATTGCCTTCGCCTGCGGCTACCGCTCAATGAGTCTTTTCAGCCTTGATTTTCAACAGCACTACCACATAAAGCCCTCGCATTTATTACGGGAAGGACTCCGCCGCACCCCCTGAAGCCGTCAATTCGCCGCAACAGGCCTCAAACGCCGCCGCCGGATCCTTTGCCTCCCGAATCGGCCGACCAATCACCAAGGCACTGGCACCGGCCGCCAGGGCCGCCGCCGGGGTCATCACCCGCCGTTGATCGCCCAGGGCACCGCCACCGGGCCTGATTCCTGGGGTCACCAAGACAAAAGGATGGGGGTGGGAGCCCCGGAGGGCCGCCACCTCCAGGGGAGAACAGACGGCACCCCCCAGGCCAGCCGCAGCCGCCAGATCTGCCAAACGCTTGGCATGGGCCCCTAGGGATTCGCTCAAGCCCAGTTCGGCCTCGAAACGCGCCGTATCCCAACTGGTGAGCACCGTTACCGCCAACAGCGTCGGCGAGTCCGCCAGGCCTGCCTCAGCGGCTCCCTGGACCGCCGCCGCCTGGGCTGCCTGCAGGGCCTGCCTACCGGCCGAGGCATGGACCGTGATCAACTCAGCCCCTGAGCGGGCCGCCGCGCGGCAGGCCCCGGCCATGGTGGCCGGAATGTCGTGAAACTTGAGGTCAAGAAAGACCCGCAGGCCTAGCTCCCTCAGCCGGCGCACCACCTCGGGACCTGCCGCCGTGAACAGCTCCAGCCCCACCTTGACCCGCCGGAGGGCGGGAATCGCCGCCACTAGGGCCAGAGCATCGGCAGCATCACCGCGATCGAGGGCCAGGATCAAGACATCGGCGGGGTGGGGAACCGGTGGGGCAACAGCAGAATGGGCCAGAAGACATCATTAAGAAAAGACGAAGCCACGCTAATCAGGGATTGCGAACGCGTCGAGGCCTGCCTAGGCGGCCGTTGGCGCCTCGATGCAGCGGGCGTGTTCCGCCACCAGCTCCCGCACTAGGCGGGCGTGGTCGAAGTGACAGCCGAGGTGGTCCCTGATCGCCAAAGCGTCCCGCTCGGCATTACCCAGACAGCAGGTGCCCCCCGGCGAGGGGGTCACGTTGAAGCTGAGCCCGGGCCGGGCGGGGATACACACCTCGCCAAGCATCAGCCGGCGGGCCTGGCGATCGATAAGTTGGGGCCTCACCCCGCCATAGCCCTCCGCAAAACGCAGGTCGTCGAGTTGCAGGGCCGGCACGATCTTGCGGGCATCAGCCAGGAACAGGCGCCGCCGCAGCCAGGGCACCTCAAACAACAAATTTCGCAGGATGTAGCTGCGGATATCAGCATCGCCAAACAGCTGCCACAACACCGCCAACACCGCCCCATCGAACCGCAGCACCCGCAGAAATTCCCAGAACGAGGCGGGACGGTAGCGCTCCAACAATGGCAACAGCAGTGCCGTGGGGCCAAAACGCGTCTTGCCAGGGCTGCGCACATCCGGATCGCCATGGAGAGCAGCGAAGGGCAGCTTGTCGTTTTGCATGGTGTAGACCTTGCCACGCAACAAATCGGGGGTGAAGTAGAAGCTGCCCGCCACCGGCAGGCACGAATACTCCAACCCGTATCCCATCTTCTGCGCCAACAACAAGCTGTGGGCGCCTGCGTTGACCACCACATGGCGGGCCCGCAACCGGGTCCTGGGCCATTCCGCCGCGCCAGGAGCCAGCTCGACGCGGTAATGGTCGCCCTCGGCTTCGATCTTGGTGACGCGGGTGCAAAGGCGCACGTCGACGACACGCTTTAGGCCCGCAACGGCTTCGTTAGCCAGCTCCACGAACGACTCCGAGAGGGCTTCGTAATCGACGGCCGTCGGTGACAACCGGATGCCAATAGCTAGCAACTCCTCCGGCCGCAGTTCTCCGTTCACCAGGGCCACCTCCGGTTCCCACTCCGCTATTTGCGGCTTCTCAAGCAGCTCCATGGCCGGGAAGTGCGGAGAAAACCGCTGGAAGCGCTCCCTAAGCAGCTCACATTCCCTCGCGCCCACGGCCAGGACCATCTTGGGAGTACGGAACACACAGCGATCGCGGCGCCCAGGATCGAGCAGGTCGCCATAGCGGCCGATCATCTCGGCGGTGCGTTGAACCCGCAGCGCCTTTTCCAGGGTGTAGTTGGTCTCGATGTCCCCGCAATGGATGGTCTGGCTATTGCTGGTGGCCTTGGAATTGACCTGGGCCAGCTGGTCGTAGCGCTCCACCAGGGTTATGTGGGCCAGGTCGGTGTAGCGGGCCAGGGTGAACAACAGGGCTGTGCCACAGACACCACCGCCCACGATCAACACATCGGTGGCGGCGTCGGTGCTGGACGAATCGGCAAGGGGGGAGGCGTCGCTTTTCAACGGTGATTTTCAACGGTGATTTTCAACGGTGATATGGCCTATTCCCCCAGCATCGGCCCTTGAGGGAGCCGGCCGAGCCAGGGCGCAAGCCGTGAACTATGATGAATACGCCATGATCGTAAAAGATCAAGACAGTCGGGCGATTAGCACAGCGGTAGCGCACTTCCTTCACACGGAAGGGGTCACTGGTTCGAATCCAGTATCGCCCATATCATTTTGGTCTCAAAGCCCCGTCCGACGGGCTCCAGTCATACTGATCAGCACATCCAGGTCACGGTTATGGAGTGGCTTCCTTGAGCGGCATTCCGGATCCTCAGCAAACGACCCCGACAAACGAAGGGTTACTGCCCCCGACAGAACCGATCCCGGAACTGCAAAAGCTTGGCAGCACACTTGCGGCGGCAAGGCTCCAGCGGGGCATCGACTTAGAAATTTTGGCTGAGCGCTTGCGGATCGGAGCCTCCCAGCTCAGGGCCCTTGAAACCGGCGACCATACCCATTTGCCCGAAGGCGTCTTTGTCATAGCCCTGGCACGAAGAGTGGCCAGTGCCCTTGATTTGAATATCGATGAAGCTGTCCAGGCTCTTCGTGGCAGCCGCTTGATGGTGCGACCCCAGCCCCGTCCCTCCCTGCCACCTGCTCCAACACGCCGCAGCAAGCCCTCCCCCACCGGTCCCCTGCCTCCCCGTCGGGAGGTGTCAGGTCGTGGCCAATACAACAGCAGCAGCAGCCAGGGCCCATCCCCCTGGCTCTGGGGCCTGCCGCTGGTACTCGGCGCCCTGGGCCTAGCCGCAGCCTTGGGTTTCAACGCCTGGCAGCATTACTCCCGGGCAGCCCGCCCTGGCCAAGCCGCAGCCGATGCAAACCGGGCGGTCACTCCCCCCAGCCGCCCCCAGGCTCCCGTCGCTGCCAGCGCCGCCGCGACCCCACCAGCAGCACCTTCAAAGTTGCGACTGAAGGCCTCCGAGCCCAGTTGGATCCAAGTGCGCCAGATCGATGGCAAGGTGATTTTTGAGGGCACCTTGACGGGCGAGCAAACCTTTCCCCTAGGCCAAGGGCTTGAGGTTCTGGCTGGTCGCCCCTATGCAGTACTTGCCTCCGTCGGCGCTGGAACCGCCCGACCGCTTGGTCCGGTCGATGACCTGAGTTGGCACCGTTTCAAGCCAACAGCCCCGGCTTCGCCCATTGCTTCCCCCACGGCCGCACCGATTACGGCACCAACCGGAACAGCAACTGACTCCCCAAGCCCAGCTCCTAAGCCTCAGCCCCCGGCACCTGCAGCTGCAGCCCCGTGACCTCCAGCACCACAGGGGCACAGGCAAGCAGGCTCCAGCGTTCCAGGCTCAGGTCGGCAAAGTTGCCGTCTGGCCCAAGCCGGGGCTCCAGGGTGACCACCAAAGCACCAGAGCCCTCCTGACGGACGGCGAACCGTTCAATCGCCGCCTCGGGACGCCGATCCAGCGCCGCAGCCAATCGCAAAAATAAAGCCAGAAACGTCACCGTCCGGCGCTCCTCACGGCCCTCAATCAATTGCCAGGATTCATGCCGCTTCTTGGGCAGACTTCGCCGGTGGTAGCGGGCAATGGCCGCAATCATCAAGTGTTCGAGCTCCGAGTAACCAAGCAATTCACCGTGCCGAATCAGGTACCAAGTGTGCTTGTGGTATGCCCCCACATTCACGTATTTACCGCAGTCGTGTAGCTGGGCCGCCGCCCACAGCAACAAACGCCCCTTACCTTCATCATGGTGCAACCAACCACGGGTTTGGTCGTAGAACGACAGGGCCTGGGCCGCCACCCGGTCAGCCCGCTCCTGGTCCACTCCATAGTTGCGGGCCAGATACCGCACCGTGCGCTCGCGAATCGTGCTCTGAAAAGCAAAACGATCGCCGAGCAGGTCGTTGCGCAGCATCCAGTCCACGATCAGGCCCTCCCGCAGGGCCCGATCACAGACCACCAATTCCCTGGCCTGGAGCATCCGCATCGCGGTTTGGAGAATCAGGGCCCCAGGCACAATGATTTCGGCCCGTCGCTCGTTGATCGCCGTGAGGGCGCGCCGCTGTTCCGGCGTCATGCCCAGGAGCTTGGTGATCAATTGATCAATCCGCTCGCGGCTGAGGCGATAGCCCTGTAACTTCAGAGGTGACTTGGAATCCTCCGCTGCCGCCAGGGAGGCCAGGGCCATCGCCGTACCGCTGGTAGCCACCAACAGGGGCTTTTCGCCGGGTAGCAGGGCCTGGCGCACCTGGGCCACGGCAGGATCCAGGGAGCCTTGGATGTAAGCCTGCAGAAAACTACGACGGCCGGCAGGAAGGGGATCCTGTTGGCATAACTCCCGCTGCAGCCTCACGGCCCCGATGCGGGTACTTGTCAGGACCCGAGCATCGCCGCCATCGGCCAAGATCAACTCGGTGGACCCCCCGCCGATGTCCAAAATCAAGTGGGGCTTGTCCCCAAAGGTCATGCCGGAAAGCACCCCCAGGTAGATCAGGCGGGCCTCCTCGGGACCGCTGACCAGGTCCACCGTCAGGCCAAGCTGATCCTGCAACGCCTGCACAAACTCCCGACCATTGGGGGCCTCGCGCACAGCGCTGGTAGCGGCCGTGACGATCTGCTCCACCCCATGGCTGGCGGCCAGATCGCGGCAGTGGCGCAAGGTGAGAAAGGCCCGCTCGATGGCGGCGGCACTGAGATCGCCGTTGTTGGGATCCCGCTCTCCCAGCCGCGTAGTGGACTTCTCCGCCACCACCACACTGAAACTGTGCAAGGCCGGATTGATGGCAGCGATCAGCAGATGGATCGAGTTGGTGCCAATGTCTATGGCCGCCACCCGACGCTCGCCGCTGGCAGGGAAGGGCGGCTCGGACAAGGGAGCCTGCGAGGAGGCCATCGGAATCGGCACCGTTTGGCGGCGTCACTTTGCCATCGAAGCGGTCAAAATGCCGCGAACTAGGGTGCCACAAGCATCGCCAGGAGACCATCCGCCATGGCCAGGACGGCTCCAGGGCCATTGCAAAGAATCCGCGACGGACTCGAACTGCTGCGCTGGAACCATCCCAGCGGCAGGCTGATTTTACTGATTCCGGCTGGCTGGGCCCTTTGGCTCAACCCAGCATCACCGCCGTCGTTGCCCTTATTGGCCTTGATTGTTCTGGGGGGCTTGGCGGTAAGCGGTGCTGGCTGCGTCGCCAACGACCTCTGGGACCGCCGCATCGACAACCTGGTGGAACGCACCCGCAACCGGCCCCTCGCCGACGGCAGGATCGGAGTTGCAACCGCCGTCGCCCTGCTGGTCGCCTGCCTGGTGGTCGCCCTGCTGGTGGTCCTGGCCCTGCCTACCCCGGGCCGGAATCTGGCCCTGCCCTTGGCCCTGGCAGCCCTACCCCCTGTGTTGCTTTACCCCTCCGCCAAGCGCTGGTTTCCCCTACCCCAACTGGTCCTGGCCTGTTGCTGGGGCTTTGCGGTATTGATTCCCTGGGCCACAGCCAGCGGCGAACTCGCCGGAGCGGCCCTGGCCCTCACCTGGTTCGCCACCCTTTGCTGGACCTTCGGCTTCGACACCGTCTATGCGATGAGTGACCGGGAGGACGACCGACGCGTCGGTGTGCGGAGCAGCGCCCTCACCCTGGGTCGCCATGCGCCCCTGGTGGTCGCCTGCTGCTACGGCCTGACCGCCGCAGCCCTGGCCACGGCTGCCTGGTTGCGGGGCGTCGCCATGCCCGAATTCTGGCTTCTCTGGATCGCGGCCACCTGGGGGATGCAACGGGAGGCGTCGCTCCTGAGGCGCTCCGATCTGCCGCGGACCGCCTATGGGGTGCATTTCACCCATCAAGTCATGCTGGGGGCCCTGCTGCTGCTGGCGCTGATCGTGCCGCAGTGATCCCCTCGCCTGCCGTTGACCATGGCTGCTGCCCTGAGCCACCCCAAACCGCTCCGGTCCGGAGACCGCGTACGCCTGGTGGCTGCCAGTTCGGCCCTTGAAACGGGCGAACGGTTGCAGCTGGGCATGGAGGTACTGCGGAGTTGGGGACTGGAGGTGGAAGAACGGCCCGAACTGGTGGGCCGTCGCTGGGGATTCCTGGCCGGCGCAGACCACCAACGGGCCGCCGACCTCCATCCCGGTGACAGCAGCAGCCAGGCTGGGGCGGCATTGCTGGCCTGTGTCCGGGGCGGCTGGGGTGCGGCGCGGCTGCTCGAACAGGACCTGCCCGACCACAACGCCTGGTTGCTGGGCTTTTCGGACGTCACCTCCCTGCTGTGGGAACGGCTGGCCCGGGGGCGAGGCGGCGCCATCCATGGCCCCCTGCTCACCACCCTTGCCGCCGAACCCACCTGGAGCCGGGACCGTTTAAGGGCCCTGCTATTCGGTGAACCACTGCCGGATCTGGAGGGGGAAGGCTGGCAAAGCGGCGTGGCGACAGGTCCCCTGCTAGCCGCCAACCTCACCGTGGCCACCCACCTGTTGGGGACCCGTCATCTACCGGATCTGCGGGGAGCCATTCTGGTGCTCGAAGACGTGGCAGAGGCTCCCTACCGACTGGAGCGGATGCTGACCCACTGGCGACTCTGCGGTGCGTTGCAACAACTGGGCGGAATCGGTTTCGGCAATTTCCGCGACTGCGTCGACCACGACCGCAGCGACCAACCTATGCACCACTATTTCACGGCCGAACAGGTGTTACGCGAACGCACCGCCGACCTTGGCATTCCTGTAGTGGCCCAACTCCCGGTAGGGCATTGGCCTGGCAATGGGGCCCTTCCCCTGGGAAGCCTGGCCAGGCTGGACGGACGGACGGGCCGTCTCAGCCTGGCCGATTCCTGAGGGCATCCAAGTTTGGTAGCGGCGGCACGGTGCGGGCACTGCCATCACGGTTGCACTCATACATTGGTGGCCACCGCACTGGACCCCAGGGCCGCCAAAATTCCAACGAACAGGCCCGCCCCCTGGAAGGCTTTGCTCTCGGATCCGGGAATGTAGGGATAGGCGGAAACCAGTCCGGCCACCAGAATCGCAGCCACCACCAAGCGGCCCGTGGGCCGGGCCCATTCCCTGTAGAAGCCAGGAAAATGCAAGCGGCCGCGCTCAATCGCCGCGAACCAAGTGCGGCAGGCCCGCATCGCCATACGTGTGAACAGCAAAATCAGGGCAATTGCGAGGAGATTTGGGATGGCTGCGACCACCCCCTCCAGCACCCCGTCCAAAACCAAACGGATATGGCCCCTCAGCCCCTAGGCGATTCCCTGGGTCGGCGGAAAAAAGCCGAGCAACAGCGGAATCATCAGGTAGCTGGCCAGAAGCAAAACTCCCCAATGCACGACCCTTAACAACAGGAGCACGGCGCCACGCGCCTGTTCGCTGTCCAGCACTTGGCTGCCTGCCAAGCTCACCCCCCTCAGCCAGGGGGTGGTCCCCCGGAGGATTCCGTCGCGCAGACATTGATTGTAATCCCCTTGCAAGCGCAGCCAGAGCAGATAGGCCCCAATGACCAGCAAGGCCAGGGCAGCACCACTTAACCAGAATGCGGCGATGGCGATGAACCCGGCTTCAAAGCGGTTCCAGGCGGCAAAGGTGGGCGCTAAACATAGGAACGGCGTTCACCCACTCAGCTTGCCGGGCCCCGGGGAATCTGGCCGGCTCAGGGCCAGGCCACCAAGACCGCACCCCCACCCATCAGCGCCACGCCCAGCCACTGCCAGGGGTTGAGGCTTTCCCCCAGCAAAAGCACCCCGAAAACCGCCACGATCACGACGCTCAACTTGTCAATCGGGGCCACCTGTGCCAAGGGGCCCAGCTGAATCGCCCGGAACCAACACAACCAGGACACCCCGGTGGCCAAACCGGAAAACAGCAAAAACAACAAACTGCGACGGGGTAAATCGAGGGGTGATTGCCATTCACCCCGGCCAAACACCACTGCGAAAAGCAGCAACAGAACCACCACAGTGCGCAGCAGGGTAGCCAGATTGCTGGGTACCCCCTGCACCCCTATCTTGGCCAACAGGGAAGTCAAAGCAGCGGTGATGGCCGCCAACACAGCCCATATCTGCCATTGGCTCCAAAGAGATCCCATCGCGTTCGAACACCGTTGGTCCGCTCTTGCCTAGCAGGACCCTCGCCGGGACCTCAACGGCAGGCGCTTGGGCCAGGGCCCGGTTGAGGGGCCCAGCTGCCACGAGTCTTGAGCACGGCTTCGGCCACCGTGAGATCGAAGGGGGTTGTGACTTTGATGTTGGAAGGTGGGGCCTCCAACACATGCACCGGCCAGCCCAGTCGCTCGAACAGGGCAGCATCGTCGGTCACGGTCCAGCCCCGGGCTTCGGCCTTGGCATGGGCCTGGCGTAGGAGATCCACCGCAAAGCCCTGGGGCGTCTGCGCCGCCCACAACAGCGAGCGATCGGGGGTCCCCTTGATACGGCCTCCCTCCCCCACCTCCTTGATGGTGTCAGTGACCGGGGTGGCGGCAATGATGCCGGCCCCGGCCAGGGTCGCTGCGCCGAGGGCCGCGCAACAACGATGCAAAAGCTCTGGTTCGACCAGACAGCGGGCGCCATCGTGAATCAAGACCTGCTTGGCGTCAGCCGGCAGGGCCGCCAGGCCCAGACGTACCGAATCCTGGCGGGTGTCGCCCCCCACTATCCAAACCACTGGTGCCAGAGGCGATCGGGCCGTTGAACCCCGACGGACCTCCGCCACCAGGGCCGCAATCGCTTCCGCATCGACGGGCTGACCCACTACACCGATCCAGCGGATAGCCCCACAGGCGAGGGCCGCCTCCAGGGTCCAGGACAGCAGGGGGCGGCTAGCCAGGGGAAGCAGCAATTTGTTGCCGTTCGCCCCCATACGCCGGCCGCTGCCGGCTGCCGCAATCAGCAGATGCACAGGATTTCCAACCTCGGTAGCAAACCGCTGGGATTCTTATCCATACAATCAGGCGGCGGTCCCATCCACCGCCCAGCCGAGGCTCGATGCGCGCTTTATTTCTGATTCCAGGGGATGCCGTCCGGCAGCTCCAGGCACTGCCGGCGGTGGCAGCAACAGCCCAGCAGCTGAAGTTCCAGATCCAAGTGGCCTGTCCCGCTTCGGTGGGCGGTATCTGGGAACTGGTTCCCGCCGTTGAGAAGGTGATCCCCTTCAACTACTCAGATGCCACTCTTGCCGACTGGACCAACTTGATGGGATCGGTTCGGGATCCCGATTTCCAGGCCTGTATCAATCTGGCCCAGGGACGCCAAGTGGACTTAATGCTGTCCATGAGCCATATCCCCAAGCGGCTGGCCGCCTCCGGCTTCTCAGCCACTGAAAAGGTCAAGCCCCTGGACCAGGGCTGGCCCCCCCAGAGACTGGCGCCCTATCTGGCTGCCATCGGCGTTCAACTGGACGCCCAGGACTTTCGCCTGCTGCTACCCAAATCGAATCTTGAAAAAGCCTCCAAATCCCTGCCCCCTGGCAATGGCCCCGTGCTGTTGGTAGCTCCAGAGGGTGGCCCCCAAGACTGGCCCAGGACAAACTGGGGCACGGTGACACAACAAATCCAGCTAAGACTTAAAGATCTTAGGGTTCAGCAAACTCTCCCCCCTGGAGCCCCATGGTCCCAAAGGGCCGCCCAGGTGGCCTCAAGCGACGTAGTGCTGGCCAGTGATCCTGTCAGCATTGAACTGGCACTGCTCTGTGGCGTTCCCTTGGTGGCCCTTGGCTCCAGGGCGGACGACTTGCCAGTGAGGGAGGGGGTGACCGGGCTAGGCGGAACCACACCGCTGGCCCAGGTGAGTGTGGACAACGTGCTCGGAGCCCTGGGCCTTGGCTGACCACAACACCAGCTACCCGGCCAAGCGATGAACTGGCCTCGGGGCTGGCGGATGCGCTGGAGTCGCCCGCCATTAAGCCGATCTAGGCGGTCGTGGCTGCTGCCAATCCTGTCCCTGGGGGGATTGGTGAATCTGGCCGCCGGTCTCTATAAGTTCACGGAAGGCTGGGATTGGGGGGACTGCTATTGGATGGTGCTGATCACCCTCAGCACCCTCGGCTTCAGTGACTCCCACACCAAGGTCCTGACCGCCTCGGGCCGGGTGGTGACAGCATTTCTGATCGCCGGTGGACTGGTGGTTGTGCAACTCACCATCCGTAGCCTGCTGGGTTTAGCTGAGTCAGGTTATTTCAGGCACCTTCGGGATCGCCGCCTTCGCCGTTGGATCAGTCGCATGAACAATCACGTCATTCTTTGCGGCTATGGCCGCATCGGTCGCGAAATCGCCGAACAGCTCAACCGTGAGGGGGTGCGGTTGCTGGTGATTGAAACCGACCCGGCCAGCAAGGAGGCAGCCGAAGAGCGCGGGCTGCCGGTGTTGCTGGCGGATGCCACGTTGGATGAAACCCTGATGGAAGCCGGCATCCAACACTGCCGCAGCCTGGTGGCTGCCCTGAGCAGCAACGCGGCCAATCTCTATGTTGTCCTCAGTGCCAGGGGCTTGGCACCGGGTTGCCGGTTGATTGCCCGCGCGGACAGCGATGAGGCTGCACGCAAACTGAGGCTGGCCGGAGCTGACCAGGTGGTAAGCCCCTACGTTGCTGGTGGTCGCACCATGGCCGCCACAGCCCTCAGACCCCTGGCCGTCAGTTTCATGGAGCTGCTAGCGGGCTCGGAGTGCGAAGTTGAGGAATTTCAGCTCAGTGCCGATCCCAAGCGCCTCGGAGAACTGCAGGGAGCCAGCCTCGAAGATCTGCATCTGCGCCGTCGCAGTGGTGCCCTGGTGCTGGCGGTGCGCAACCCCGAAGGAGATGTCTGGGAAGGGAATTCCGCCCCTTCCCTGATTGCCAACCCCGGTGGTCACGTACGTCTTGAACCCGGACAGCTCCTAGTTGTGATGGGTAGCCAGGAGCAATTGAGCCGATTAAGGGATCTACTTGGAGAGGCCTTGGTGGATGTGGCAGTGATGCCGGCCTGATGCCCCCAGCAGACAGAGTCAGCTAGGCCGACATACGATCAGCGGCAAAACTCGGCACCTCAATGTCTCATTCCCAACCCCTGACTGGTCAAACCGCCCTGGTAACGGGTGCCAGCCGGGGTATCGGTGCCGCGATTGCCGCAGAATTGGCGGCTGCAGGGGCAACAGTTGTCGTGAATTATGCCCACTCCGAAACAGCGGCAGCGGCCCTGGTGAACTCCACCGAAGAGGCCGGTGGCAAGGCCTGGAGCCTGAAGGCCAACGTCGCCAACGAAGATGAAGTAGAAGCAATGGTCAAACAAATCATGGAGCGGGAAAATCGAATCGATATTCTTGTCAACAATGCTGGAATCACTAAAGATGGCCTTCTGATGCGCATGAAGACCGCAGATTGGCAAAGTGTAATCGACCTCAACCTCACCGGCGTATTTCTTTGCAGCCGAGCCGTCAGCCGGCCCATGCTCAAAGCCAGAAGCGGACGCATTATCAACATCACTTCTGTTGTGGCTTTGATGGGCAATCCAGGCCAAGCGAATTACAGTGCAGCCAAAGCAGGCGTGATTGGTTTAACCCGCAGTACTGCCGCTGAATTCGCCAGCAGAGGTGTTACCGTTAATGCTGTTGCTCCAGGGTTTATAGCCACTGACATGACCAAAGAACTGGAAAGCGAAGCAATCCTTCGCTCGATACCCCTTGGTAGAATGGGTAGCACAAAAGAAGTGGCCGGCGTCGTCCGCTTCCTTGCGGCTGATCCAGCCGCAAGCTATATCACTGGCCAAGTACTGCAGGTAGATGGTGGCATGGTGATGCGCTGAAGACAAAACATTAGCTACAGCTGGTGGCGCTCATCTTCTCGGCACTAAATCACCTGAATAATGCCTGAATTTCCGCATCTATCAACAACCATTCAGGACAGGACCGGCATCATACTGACTTAGCAATTCGATTGGCTGCAATACATTCGGACATCGCTTTCATCTCAAATTTCATCTCAAACCGCCTTTTGCGGCGGGATACAGTAGCAATCAAGGCAACGCTTGGCATATTTATCTAAATCAAAAGCCTGGAGAGTACATCTAATGTCTGTATCAAATTACCAAGCTAGGTGTTGATCCAGTACAAATCTCAAACATACCTGTGAAACTGTGATGCCGCGACCATGTCACCATTGCGGCACGTAGCACTTGTACGGAGCTAATACTGGCCAATCCTTCAAAAAGCATCACCCAATCTCGTCCAAGCTGGAAAATGGCCCGTTTTGTAAGAGTTCGGCGCTAAAAATAGCAACCGGTGCGATTCTGACCTGGCCTATCCCCGCCCTAGTTCTTTGGCTTGCCTCGCCGTAGTTGGAATCTTCCATCAGGACTCTCTTTCCAGCAGCCAATAGAACTAATATGGCTCGATCATCGCCATCAAGATCATGCCATAATTAATCATGCTAATCTGTTTTATTGTTAAGTCAAAGGAACTTAGTGGCCTGCACAATCTTGTCGGCAATGATGCCAACAAGATTAAGGCGATTGCTCTATTGATCGCACTTGTACCGCCGGACCCTCCAACAAGTCCTCAATCTTGGCTCTCACAGGAGACGGACAGCGCCAATGAGCAAGGCAATCAAGCCTGCTCCAAAGCAGCCGCCCAAAGCTCTTCTGTCCCAAACCAACGGATAAATTCAAACGAGATAACTCGTTGCCAGAGCAAAATGCCATTATGCGTCAGGGTTAACCAACGTATGTGTTGCTAAGTGCTAATTGCGAGCCAATGCAGGAGCTTGTCGGTCAAGTCGGGGCATAAGCAAAGGCCTTGACACTTTTGCACCCCACTTGACAAGTAAAGGAATTTACAATAGTATTTAGGTCTTACAGGCAAAGGCAAAACCTACCCGAATTTTTACCACAATCATGGGCAGGCCCAAGCCTCAATTATCCTCATGGCAAGGGAAAAAAGTATTGATCACTGGAGGGGCTGGCTTTATAGGTTCTACTCTGGCTATTCGCGCAGCAGAACTAGGAGCTGATGTAACAGTCATCGACAGCCTCATCCCTGAATACGGTGGTTGTTTATTTAATCTTGAGCCCATTAAAGATAAAGTCAAAGTAAACCTTTCCGATATTAGAGACAGCTACTCTTTGCGTCCATTAATTGAAGGTATCGATATTTTATTTAATCTTGCCGGTCAAACAAGTCACATGGATTCCATGAAAGATCCCCACACAGATCTTACTATTAACTGCATGGCTCAACTCAATTTACTTGAAATCTGTCGACAATTTAATCCCAATATCCGCATCATATTTGCAAGCACGCGTCAAATTTATGGCAAACCCAACTATTTACCTGTCGACGAAAATCACAGCATCAATCCTGTGGACATCAATGGTATCCATAAGTATACAGCAGAGCTTTATTATGGTCTTTATGGCAAAGTTCATGGCATTCGCAGTTGTATACTTAGACTAACTAACACGATTGGTCCACGGATGCGAATCAAAGATGCAAAGCAAACCTTTGTTGGTATTTGGGTGCGTAAAATTCTTGAAA
>JBIIJV010000026.1:0-20448 GCA_044233545.1 Cyanobium sp. | reverse complement strand
AGAAGTTTGCAGGGGTCCAGTGGCTGAGGTGCTTCTTGCCAACCCAAGGGGTGCAGTTGGCTATTGAATGAACCACTTCGCTTCGCTGGCGCAAGCCGGACTGGCAGCTTCCGGTCGGCTGATGATTTCGCTTAGACCTGGATAACGCTGTCTGAGGAGTGCTGTTTTCGGTGCACGATGTCGGTGCTCGATGAGGGAATCTGGCTTCCCTGGCCCTCTCAGGCCATTGCCGTGATGTCTTTGACAAGCTTTAGCAGGTCGCTACTGGTTCGGCAAAGCGACCATTCACCATTTGCCTTCGCCCGCCATCTATTAAAAAACCTATGAATCCCTAGTTCTTTTTTGTCCAGCGGGCCCTGGGGTGGCCTCAGGCTCCGGTTCGCTCAGGCCGAGGGGCTCTTTTTTGACGATGGCCGGATCCTTGCACCTGCGTCGTCAGCGTCTTTGCCAATGACGTGGAGATTACCCCTGTTGCAGGGCGAGGTGCTATTGGAGCAGCACGAGCACTGGCAGTTGGAGGGCCGCCGCATCTATCCGCCGAAATCATGATCGTAATCCCAGAGCTGGAGGATCAGTCGGTCCTGCCCAGGGCAACCGCCTAAGAGGTGCAACACCCTGGCCCAAAGTGTTGTAGCTTCTGGTTGGTATGGACTACTAACGCTGGCAATACAGCCGCGATTAGATGGGAGACTTGATAGATTAATTTTCTCGTTTCTTAGTAGTGAAACGATGGGCATTTACCGTTCCGGTATGGTATTTCTTAATCATACCCTATTCACGGTGTGATCAGAGATTCGCGCTGGGTTGTTTACGATACGCAACAGGATGCTGTGTATCTGCAGCTGAGAATACCTTGCAATTGTGGCCAGCTTGGCAACGGCCCAACAGTATTCCCAATCGCGCGCAAGCCCTTGCAGGCATTTCACAGGCCGCTATCGCGTTATATAGTTAAGTCCTAAGGTAAGTGATTGAGGCAAGCTCAGCCTCAATCATCGGCTAGGTGAAGCGCTTGAACATCCTCTTTGTTCATCAAAACTTTCCCGGGCAGTTCAAACACCTGGCACCGGCCTTGGCCCAGCGCAACCACAGCGTCAAGGCCCTCAGGCAAGCTCAAAAAGGCCTGCCATACGCCACCCATGGAGTTGTCCTGGAGAAGTGGCAAGCCCAAAGGGGCACCTGCCTTGATGCCCACCCGTGGGCCCATGACACCGAAACCAAGTTGATTCGTGGCGAAGCGGCGGCGACGGCGGCTTTTAAGCTCAAACGCGATGGTTGGTGCCCCGATCTCATTGTTGGGCATCCCGGCTGGGGTGAGATGTTGTTTCTGCATCACATCTGGCCCCAAGTTCCCCAACTGCACTTCCTGGAATTTTTCTACAGAAGCGCCGGTTTAGATGTGGGATTTGACCCCGAATTTCCGCTTGCGGATTGGCAGTCAGCAGCGCGGGTGACCGCCAAGTCAGGTCCAAGCATGATGGGCCTCGAAAACATGACCGCCGCTCTATCGCCCACCCATTTCCAGGCCAGCACCTACCCCGCCTGGGTCAGGGATCGCATCGAGGTGATCCACGATGGCATCAATACCAGCCAGGTTGTCCCCAATCCAGGGGCGCACCTGCGCCTTGGCCGCCAAGGTCCAGATATTCGCAATGGCGATCCTGTAATCACTTTTGTGAACCGCAACCTTGAGCCTTACCGTGGCTACCATCGGTTCATGCGGGCATTGCCCTCGATCCAGCAAAGATGCCCAAATGCCATAACCGTGATAGTGGGCGGTAACGGAGTGAGCTATGGAGCCGCTGCGCCCGAGGGTAAAAGTTGGAAAGACCTAATTCTGCAGGAGGTGAATGATAAACTCGATCTAACCAGGGTATTTTTTGCTGGCAAAATTGCCTATGGAGATTATCTCACTCTGCTGCAAGTTAGTGCCTGCCATGTTTATTTCACTTATCCTTTTGTGCTGGGCTGGAGTTGTTTGGAGGCTATGGCAGCAGGCGCTTTGGTGGTGGGGAGTGCGACACCACCGGTGCAAGAGGTAATCTGCGATGGAGAAAATGGCTTGCTGGTGGACTTTTTTGATCAGCAAGCTCTAGTGGAGACTGTGTCGCAGGTTTTGAACAACCCAGAGCATTTTACCCAAATCCGTCAGGCGGCTCGAATCAGCGTGGTGAACCGCTTCGATCTAGAGACCGTTTGCCTGCCTAAGCAGATACAGCTGATCGATCGGCTGCTCAGTCATGCCCCAATCATTGCTTGATACTTGTGCGTTCTTGCATCGGGCCTGCGGGCCCAAATGGTCAGGGCAAATACGCTCTTTGCCGCCCTTTGCTGGCAGTAAATCAGGCTCGAAATCGACTCGGCCGGCCTAATCGCAGCTATCGAGATTAACTACGGCCCATCGCCAGGTAATGCAGGCCGTCAACCCATTTATGACCCATCGCTGTGGTTACAGCGAATCAGTGGCTGGCTTGATGACCTGATTGCTTGAGCTGATTGAGAATTCGACCGTATCCGCAGGGGGTGGTGCTTAAGCCGCTCAGGCGCTTAGCCGAAGGCTCCAAACAGAACGACCATGGCTATAACACCGCCAAAGACGATCAGGGCATAGAACTGGGCCCGGCCGGTTTCAAAATACTTGAGACCCTCGCCACTGCCCAGGGTGAGCAGGCCTGTGAGGTTCACAACCCCATCAACAACCTTGGAATCGACATCCAACACCTTGCGAGCAATCTTGCGACTGCCTTGGACGAAGAGTTTGTCGTTGATGGAATCCAAGTTCCATTTGTTGGCCAGAAATCTGTTGACGGCAGGAAAACGGGCCGCCGCCGCCTGGCCCAGATCGATGCGGTGCAGGGCATAGGCCAGCACCGCCAGGCTGATGCCCGCCACCGAAATGGCTACCGAGGAACCGGCCAGGGGCAGAAATTCCTGCCACGAGAAATGTTCCGCCATCTCGACGGCTTCATGGGGGTCCACCAGGGCCGCAAAACGACTGTTCCAAGGCATCCCCAGCAGACCGATCAGGACCGAAGGAACAGCTAAAACCACCAGGGGCATCGCCATCTGCCAACCCGATTCATGGGGATGGTCGGCGTGGTGGCCATCCCCTGCTTCACCATGTTCGTGATCGCTTGACTTGCCTGCGGCGGCAAGCAGCTGGGCCTGCAGACCCTTGTCGTTGCCCCTGAAACTACCCTCAAAGGTGAGGAAGTAGAGCCGGAACATGTAGAACGCCGTCATGCCCGCCGTCAGGAAACCGGCCGCCCAGAGGATCGGGAAACTATGGAAGGCCTGGCCGAGGATTTCGTCCTTGCTCCAGAAGCCTGCCAAGGGGGGGATGCCGGCGATGGCGATGCAGCCAATCAGAAAGGTGCTGGCGGTTACCGGCATGTAACGGCGTAACCCCCCCATCAGGCGCATGTCCTGGGCCAGCACGGGCTCATGGCCCACCACCTCCTCCATGGCATGGATCACCGAGCCTGAGCCAAGGAAAAGCATGGCCTTGAAGAAGGCGTGGGTTACCAGGTGGAACATGCCGGCAACGGGGGCGCCGCAACCCATGGCCAGCATCATGTAACCCAGCTGGGAGACGGTGCTGTACGCCAGACCCTTTTTGAGATCCTGCTGGGTGAGTGCGATCGAAGCGCCCAGAAACAAGGTGATTGTGCCGATGACGGCGATCACGGCTTGGACGGCGGGGAAGGGGGCATAAACCGGCTGCAGGCGGGCCACAAGGAACACCCCGGCGGCCACCATGGTGGCGGCATGGATCAGGGCGGAGATGGGGGTAGGACCCTCCATGGCGTCGGGCAGCCAAACATGGAGGGGAAACTGGGCCGATTTGGCCATCGGGCCCATGAAGACCAGCAGGCAGAGCAGAACCGCCACTGCGGTTGATACGGATCCGTTGGCGACAGCCTCCTGCAGGCGGATACCAATCTCTTCGAAGCCGAAACTGCCAGTGGCCCAAAACAGGCCCAGAATGCCGAGCAGGAGTCCGAAATCACCGACGCGGTTCACCACAAAGGCCTTTTGGGCGGCATTGGCGGCTGCATCTCGGTCGTACCAGAAGCCCACGAGCAGGTAGGAGCACATACCTACCAGCTCCCAGAAGACATAGATCTCCAGCAGGTTGGGGCTAATGACCAGTCCAAGCATCGAACTGCTGAACAGGGCCAGGTAGGTGAAGAAGCGCACATAACCCTTGTCGTGGGCCATGTAGCCATCGGAATAGACCATCACCAACAAGGCAATGGTGGTGACTAGGGCAAGCATCACGGCGCCCAGGGGGTCAACCCGGAAGCCCATCGGCAGGTTGAAACTGCCGGCGCTGGCCCAGTTGAACAGTATCTCGGTGGGACCTGCCCCTGCCAGTTGTTCCGCCAGCACGGCGTAACTGAGCACAGCGGCGGCCCCGACACAGCTGATCAGGAACAGGGCCACCGGCTTGCGCAGGCGATTGATGGTGCGATTGAAGCTGATCAGACCCAGACCCGTGAGGCAGGCGCCCAGCAGGGGTAGCACTGGGATCAGCCAGGCGAGATCAGAAGCGGACGGCATCCTCAGGGGACGGCTGCAGGGAGTGTAGGCAGGTCTGGCAGGCAGGGTTTAACCCAACCAGTGGGCCCAGGCGGTGCGTTGGAAGCTGGTGGCCACCAGACCGATGCTTTGGTGCGCCCACCAGAACAGACCTATGGCCACGGCGATACCCACCTGGGCTGGCCGCAGAAATTCGGCCAGGACCAGTTTTTGTCTGCCATCCAACACCGCGGCGAAGGGCACGATGGAGGTTTGGGACTGGAGTTCGCTGGCGGCGCTGCCAAACCGTTCTCGCATGCGACGATCGCCATGCCAGATGGCAAATAGATGGTGGGCGATCAACCCGAAGCAGGTGGCCACCATGAAGCTGCTGCCGATCCAGAGCAGGTGGGTGGCACACCAAAGGATCTGACCGACGGCCTGGGGGTGGCGGCTGATGCGGATGATGCCGCTGCCGTATAGCCGCACCTGGGGTCGCAGCAGGGCTGGGATCTCCAGCAGGTTGTAAGTGGCTGGATAAAGGAAGAAAAAGCTGATCGCTGAACCCAGCCAGACCAGGGGCAAGATCCAGGGCCGGTCCTGAAGATTCCAGAGACGCCAGCCGTCATAACGATGGGCTAAGAAATAGGCGATGACCAGCCCCGCAGCGGGCACGCTCGCCAGGGCAAACAGGAGGCGCCAGGCCCGGGCGCCGATGCGTTCTTCCGCCCAGGAGCGCAGGGCAGCTCCACCGCTGTGCAGCACCGCAAAACCCAGCAGCAGGGCCAGCATCACCCAGGAGCTGTGCTGGGACATCGGAGCGAGAACGGGAATAACGATGGGTGCTTGGGGATGACTCCGGGGGCCACCCTAGAGTTTGGTGCTGCGTGCCGGTTCGGCCATCGGCTCCTCCCAGGCTCACCAGACTCCATGGCCGATCTGCCTTTCACCCTCGACCAACTACGTATCCTGCGGGCCATTGCCAGCGAGGGCAGCTTTAAGAAGGCGGCTGACAGCCTTTATGTCACCCAGCCTGCGGTGAGCCTGCAGATCCAGAATCTTGAGAAACAATTGGATGTTTCCCTCTTTGATCGTGGCGGGCGCAAGGCCCAGCTCACCGAGGCGGGCCATCTGCTGTTGAGTTACTGCGACCGCATCTTGAGCCAGTGCCAGGAGGCTTGTCGGGCCCTGGATGATCTCCATAACCTCAAGGGAGGTTCCCTTGTGGTCGGGGCCAGCCAGACCACGGGCACCTATTTGATGCCACGCATGATCGGACTGTTTCGTCAGAAATATCCTGATGTCGCGGTGCAGTTGCAGGTTCACAGCACCCGTCGCACGGGTTGGAGTGTCGCCAACGGGCAGATCGACCTGGCCATCATTGGTGGCGAGCTGCCCGCCGAACTCAACGACCTGCTCCAGGTAGTCCCTTACGCCAACGATGAACTCGCCTTGGTGCTGCCCCCGAAGCATCCTTTGGCACGCTTGAGCGAACTGACCAAAGAAGACCTGTATAGGCTTGGCTTCGTTTGCCTGGATGCCCAGTCAACAACCCGCAAGATGGTGGATCAATTGTTATTGCGGTCCAAGCTGGATGTGCAGCGGCTCAAGATTGAGATGGAACTGAATTCCTTTGAGGCCATCAAAAATGCTGTCCAGGCTGGTTTGGGGGCCGCTTTCCTGCCGGTGGTCTCCATTGAGCGTGAATTGGCTGCAGGCACCCTGCACCGTCCGCCCCTGGCCGATCTGCTGGTGCGCCGCCAGTTGAAGCTGATCACCCATCCAGCCCGTTACTGTTCGAGGGCGGCCGAGGCCTTCCGCCGTGAGGTGCTGCCCGTATTCGCCAGTCCCGACAGTCCGCTGCGTCAGGCTCAGCCCAGGGCTGAAGCAGCAACTGTGGCGCCTGGGGGATAACTCCCAGGCGTATTGATCCCCCCACTGGGCGGGGCAGGAGCAGTACCGATCAGAACTGGTCGGCCTCTGGGGTGACTCCAGCACCGCTGTTCGGTGCGGCCCCGGCCACCCCTTTCTGCAGAAATTGGTTCTGGGTGATATCGGTTTGGTAGACACAGCGCACGATGGGTTTGTCGCGAACTGAACCGACATAGGCAAAGGTATTCATGCGCTGTTTGCATTCGCGCATCTGTTCAGGCGTGATGGCGCCTTCTTTCTCCAGCACAGACCAGTTTTCCCGACGGATCACGCAGCCGGGCTTGAGGGTGGGTTGGGTGACGAAGCTGCTGCTGGGATTCATGGTGGTGTACATCTCAACGTCGATCACAAAGGCACTCGCTCCCCATTGGCGGCAAAATTCCGGATCGGGAACGGCCATATCGAGCTGCTGGCTGCTGGCGATGTTCCCCTGGTTCCCCACGGTGGTGCTGGTCACGGCACTGCCGATGCCAATGCCCACCACAAGGACCCCGGCCAGCACCGCCAGGGTGCCGACGTTGAATTTGAATCCCGGCCCCCCATCACCGCCCGCCCCACCGCCGCCGGGACCTTTGCCCGATCCAGCAGGGCGGGCGCCTTCGCGGCGATCAAAGGGCGTTTCCTGGCCCCTGGGGCCATAACGATCCCGCGCGCGACCTTCGTAGGGGTCGCCAGGGTCGTCGCGGTAGGCCCCGGTTCCTCTGGACCTAAAGGCGCGTTCATCCGGGCGGGAGCGGCTCAAATGGAGTCGGGGGTGCGTGGCAGCCCCATGGAAAAATTCTGGACGCGGGCGCCAGGGTTGTAGCGGATCTCCCCGGCTTGTAGTAGCTGCCGGATGACCCCTTCCAGCTCAGAGCCGATGCGGCGCAGGTTGTAGTCGGTCAGATCGGCTCCTGCCTGGGCTTTGACAAGGGTACGAAAGCTGGAGTGCACCTTGGCTAGCGCCGCATCATCCCAGAGAAACTCGTTGTCCGGATCGATGTCCAGGGTTAGTTGGTCTGCATCGGGGAGCAGATCACCGTTTTCGACACGGCCTGTGAACAGCCTGACGTGGCGCGTGGTGGATTTGAGCAGGGTATCGGCCATGGGACGCCGGTGGCACGGAAGTAGGTGGAACGGACGAGGTGGAACGGGAGAACCGCCGCTTGCGGCGTTAACTGACTCTAGGAACTCCAGGAGGTCGGGGGCCAGGGTCCAGGGGCCCCTTCGGCACGGTGCGGGGGCTTTGGCCGATAGGGTTGCAGCGTGTTTGCTGCTGGGGTCATGCGTGTCGCCATAGCTGGGGCCGGGCTGGCTGGATTGGCTTGTGCCAAATACCTATGCGATGCCGGCCACACGCCGGTGATTTTTGAGGCCCGCGATGTCTTGGGGGGCAAGGTGGCCGCATGGCAGGACGAGGAGGGGGATTGGTATGAAACGGGATTGCATATATTTTTTGGCGCATATCGTAATATGCGGCGCCTCTTTAAAGAGTTGGATATCGAAGATCGATTGCAATGGAAATCCCATTCCATGATCTTTAATCAGCGTGAAGTGCCCGGAACCTACAGTCGTTTTGATTTCCCGGACTTGCCGGCTCCCTTGAATGGGGTGGCTGCCATTCTTGGCAATAACGACATGTTGACCTGGCCAGAAAAGATTTCCTTCGGCCTGGGTCTTGTTCCGGCCATGCTGCGGGGACAGGGTTACGTTGAGGAGTGTGATAAATATTCCTGGAGTGAGTGGTTGCGGTTGCATCGCATTCCTGAGCGGGTTAATGACGAAGTGTTCATGGCCATGAGCAAGGCCCTCAACTTCATCAATCCCGAAGAAATTTCCAGCACAGTCGTGTTGACGGCGCTCAATCGCTTCCTGCAGGAGTCCGATGGTTCGCGCATGGCTTTTCTCGATGGCAATCCACCCGAGCGCTTATGTCAGCCCCTCGTTGACTACATCCGTGAACGGGGGGGTGATGTGCAGCTCAATGCGCCACTGAGGCAGATTGAGGTAGATGAAAAGGGCAGGGTCAAGGCTTTCCACATCGGTGGGGTTCGAGGGCAAGAGCCCCAAGTGGTCGAGGCCGATGCCTACGTCAGTGCCATGCCGGTGGATCCCTTGAAATTGCTATTGCCGGAGCCGTGGAAATCCCTTCCCTATTTTGCAAAACTGGATGGATTAAAAGGAGTTCCAGTCATCAATATCCATCTCTGGTTTGATCGCAAGCTAACGGATATTGACCACCTCTTGTTTAGTCGCTCTGACCTGCTGAGTGTCTATGCCGATATGAGTAATACCTGCCGGGAGTATGCCGATCCAGAACGTTCCATGCTTGAATTGGTGTTCGCACCAGCCCACGATTGGATCGGACGACCCGATGGGGAGATTGTTGCCGCAACAATGGAAGAGTTGAAGCGCTTGTTCCCGGCCCATTTCCTTGGGGACAGTCCGGCCGTTCTGCGCAAGTCAATTGTTGTCAAAACACCGCTTTCGGTTTATAAGACGGTACCTGGCTGTCAGCAGTTGCGTCCCGACCAACGCTCGCCGATTGACAACTTCTTCCTTGCGGGTTGTTACACCATGCAACGTTATTTGGCTTCGATGGAGGGGGCCGTGTTGAGTGGCCGACTCTGTGCCGAAGCGGTTGATGCCAATGGCCAACTCCCCGTTTCTGACGGAGTTGCCTCAGCCGCATTTGTATCCGTTTGAGCGTGTGACCCTCTCGTCGACCACCCAGGCAGAATTGCCCCTGCATCCAAACCTAGATGAGGCATATGAGCTGTGTCGTCAAGAAACAGCACGCTGGGCCAAAACTTTTTATCTAGGCACCCTGTTGTTGCCCCTCGCCAAGCGCCGGGCTATCTGGGCCATTTATGTGTGGTGCCGTCGCACCGATGAATTGATGGACAGCCCCCAGGCCCAGGGCCTGCCAGCAGACGAGCTGGAGGCTCGGCTAGATGCTTGGGAAAGTAAGAGTCGCCAGATGTATCTGGGGGAGGTGAGCGATGCCTTGGATCTTGTAATGGTGGATATGTTCCAGAAATTCCCCCAGTCCCTGCAACCCTATCTTGATATGATCGAAGGCCAACGCATGGATGTGCGTTGCCATCGTTATACTACTTTTGCCGAACTTGAATTATATTGTTATCGCGTAGCCGGCACCGTTGGCTTGATGTGTCAGGCTGTGATGGGGGTGGATCCGGCCTACACCACAGCTCCGTGGAGTGAGCACCCCGATCCCACTGAGGCGGCTGTTGCCCTGGGTATTGCTAACCAGCTAACCAATATTTTGCGTGATGTTGGCGAGGATCGGGAACGGGGGAGAATTTATCTTCCCCAAGAAGATCTTTTGCGATTTGACTATACAGAAGCCCAGCTCTTTGCCGGAGTCGTCAATGATAACTGGCGACGTCTGATGGCATTTCAGCTTGAAAGGGCTCGCTTTTGGTTTGCCCGCTCCGAGGCAGGGGTTCGTTGGCTTTCGGCTGATGCCCGCTGGCCTGTGTGGACCTCTTTGCGCCTTTATCGAGGCATACTTGATGTGATTGAGCGCCAGGATTACGACGTGTTTAATCGTCGGGCGTATGTACCTACTGCTGGCAAACTGCTTGATCTGCCTGTGTCATTTTTGGTGGCCCAGGTGCATTGATTCCTGCTGATGAGGCCTGATTGCCGTCTTTGCTTCACTCCAACAGGGCCAACCAGCGCCGCAGGATTGGGTTGACTTGCTCAGGGGATTCGTCGTGGGGGCAGTGACCCAGTCCATCCAGAACAACGAGTTCTTGAATGCAGGAAAACTGTGCCGCCCAGCTCCTTGCTTCGTCGGGATCTTCCCAGGGGTCCCTTGCTCCCCAGATCATGCGTACGGGCACTGAAAGGCGAGCCAGGTGGTCGGGGGCCAGGTGATCTTCGAATAGATTCACGAACCCGCGAAAGCTTTCCACCGCCCCGACATCGAGAGCTGGCTTTAACAGGATCTCCACTAGTTCGTCATCAAGATTTGCGCCACTCGGGTATGCCTGGGCCAACACCTGACGAATGAAGCTGGGTCGTCCCACAAAACGGAACAGGGGCTGCAATATCCAGCGCTGACGAACCAGGCGTTTGACCAACGGTCGGCTCAGCCGCTCCCATCCAGCAAGGCTGGAGAGGCGTCGCTCATCCAGGGTGCGCTGGGCGCAATCGATAAGCACTACCTGGAGGGGGGGGTGGCCTGCACTTTGGAGGCGATCGGCTGCCACCAGTGCCACGAGGGCTCCAATTGAATTACCAACAAGCTGGACGGGGCCTGTGGGCACAACCTCCGCCAAGAAGGCCTGCACTTGGTCAGCCCAGAGGTCAAAGCAATACTTGACTGAACCGGCTTCAGCGGGCTCCCCGCTCAACTGCGAACGAGGTTTGTCACTTGCACCAAACCCAAGTAGGTCAAGGGCATAGATATCAAGCCCTGGATTGAGGTCCCCCATGGTGTGGCGCCAGTGACCAACGCAGGCACCGAACCCATGGATCAGCAGAACGGATCCGCGTCCATTTTGGCTAATCTCCGACGCTTCATGGCGAACCCAATGAATACGGTGCGGTCCCCAGCTCCAGGGGTCCGGCGGGCTGGCCGGACCAAAGACCGCCATCAGACCCCGACAGTCTGATTGGCAAGGAGGTCCTTGAGTTTGGCCAGTTCGCCAGCCCAACGGGGGTCAGGGGCTTGGCTGTCCACATTGTCAGTGTGCACGATCTTGTCAGCCGCACGACGCTGGGCAACGGGGGCCCCAGCGGCGGGACGCCGATCGTTCGGCGCTGCTCCGCGGGCATCGCGACGCTCAGAAACCTCAACCCGCAGGGTGTTGCCACCGAATTCCCGTCCATGCAGTTGGCCGATTAGGGCCTCGGCCAGCTTCTCGTCATCGACGTTGGCAAAGCCGAAACCACGGCAGACGCCGGTGTCACGATCAGTCACGGTCTTGAAACGAACGCCTTCGCCGACACCCTGGAACAGGGCCACCAGCTCGTTTTCATCAAAAGTCTGCGGCAGGTTGCCGACGTAGAGGCGAACGCTCATGGGAGTAGAGAGACGGAGAAGGAAGGCTCTGACAGGCGGAGGAATCACGCCATTAGAACAGATAGTTAATCACGCCACCCCCCCCCTAGGCCTTGCCTGGAGCCAGCCTGCAGCTTTGGCGCGGATCAATTCCTGGTCATGGTTCTGGGCTGGCAGTCGGCCCATGGCCCGTTCCTGTTTCAAGTAGTGCAAAAGTTGCCCCAGCAGCGGCCCGGCCGGAACCTGCAGCTGCTGTTGCAGGGTGTGGCCGTCCGTGGGGGCAGCGGGGTGGAATAGAGGGTCGTCGGGGTCGCGCCAACGTTCCAAGGCCGTTATGGCCTGGCGGCGCTCTAGATGGAGCAGCAGGGCAGGTATGTCCGTTTCCAGTTCAATTTGCAGGTTCAGGCGCTCGTCCTCCCCTAGCCGCTCCAGTGCCCCACGGATCCCAGGCCCCTGGAGGCGTTTCAGCCAGTGGTGCAGGTTGCCGACTCTTTTCTGCAGGCGACGACTGGCCTGGAGTCGGACCAGACTGGCCGTGTCGAACAACAGGGCGAGCCGTGCCACGGGGAGGGCTGTCAGCAATTCGTCTGGCGATAGACCCCGGGCTTGGGCCTGTTCCGGCGTCAGCGCTTCCAGTGATAGATCTGCAGCTTGCGGGGGGGCGTCACCAGCCAGCCAGGGTTCCAGCAGCCCGTAGTTCAGGGCCAGGGCCAAGCCTTGATGGCCAGAGCAGCTGGCGGCCATGCGCTCCAGTTCGGCAAGGACTCGCTCTGGAGCGACCTGGGTCAGTCGGGCCCGGTGGTCACGGATCCAGCCTCCGCTCTGGCGATCGATCGACAGCGCCAGGTCCCCGACCAGTCGCATGCCCCGGAGCAACCGCAGGGGGTCGTCCAGCAGATTGGCCTCACTGATGGCGCGTAGGCGGCCCGCGGCCAGATCCTGGAGTCCCTGGCAGGGATCGACCAGGACGGCCCCTGCCCTGCCCTGGGGCAGGGTCAGGGCGATGGCATTAATGCTGTAATCACGCCGCTGCAGGTCCGCCGCCAACGTGGCTCCCTCCTGCCGGGCCAGATCCAGTGTCCAGCCGCGGAGTACAAGCCGGGCGATGGACCGATCCCGATCAAGAACGACAACGCTTGCTCCATGGATCGCCTCCCCTGGTACAACGAGATCTAGGTCTGGCCTGGCGGCCAATCGTCCCAGCAGGCCGTCCCGAACTGCTCCCCCCACCAGGGCACTGCCCTGGGGCAGATCCTGGAACGGGATCGGCCATTGGGGGGGGTCAAGCAGCTGCCACAGGGCCCGGACCTGATCCCCCGGCTGCAGGGTCAGAATGGAATTAAGGTGGGGATCTGGCGGTATGTGCATTTGTGTCGATTGCCACTGGGTCGACCGATGCCAGGCCTACCACGCCGTCGAACGTCAGCATGGGGCAGCCCATCTCAGCGCAGCCCCGGATTGGCAGCCCCGAGATCCCCGTATCCATGTACAGGTAAGGGATCTACCGGACGGAGGCGTGGGAGTGGAATGGGATGTGCGCGGTTGCGCCGACTTCCGCTGCGAGCTGGGCCGCTGGAGCCGCCTGCGCCCTGGGCAGGCCGTGCCCGCATGACGACCGCAGCGCCTGATTCCCGTCGTTGGTTGTTGGCCTTGCATAGCTGCAGTGACCTGCTGGGGGTCGGCTTACAGCCCCTTGGCCAGACCGAGGGGTCTGTGCTGGCGATCTTTCCAGGGGGGCGGGACCTTTCCAGTGGTCTCTTTGGCGCCATTGAGCAGGTCCTGCCCGCTGCTGCCTGGCCCTCCCTGGGTCGCTTGGCGGTGGCGATAGGGCCTGGGGGGTTTACCGGCACCCGCCTCACCGTGACTCTGGCCCGCACCCTGGCCCAACAACTGGGGATTCCTCTCGATGGGGTCGGCAGTTTCCAACTGATTGCCCAGCGCGTTCTGGCCGGCGGCCAGAGCCCCGGATCCGCTCCCGTTGCCCTGGTGCAGGAGCTGCCACGCCATGGATTGGTGGCCGGTCTTTATGGTCTTGATGCTTTGGCTCTAGGCGGTGTGGCCGAAGTGAAGATTCCTCGCTTGTATCGCAGCGAAGCTGATCTGGAGGAGGCGATGGGGGCAGCACTGCGGCACCCGGCCGTGGCCCTTGTGCCCCAGGATGTCGAGCAGCTCTTGCGCCATTCCCAGGCGGCGGCCCTGGCCCAAAGGCCCGGACCCTGGCAATCGGTTTTGCCTATCTACCCCACCAGTCCGGTCGAGGTTGGGCTCCCTTGAGCCGGACTGTTGCGTCCCGGCGGGCCCAGGGTCCGTCTCCCCAGAATCGGATCGCCCGCGATCCCCAGGATCGAGCCCGACTCCGCAGGCGCCGGCGCAGCGGGTGCCTGACCAGGCTCCTGCTTGTGGGCGGATTAGTACTGCTGTGGCTGTCGCGGGGGTGGTGGTGGCCCTCACCGCCGCCTCCCCAGATGATTCTTGTGTTGGGTGGCGACACCCAGCGGGAAGTCTTCGCTGCCCGATTGGCCCATGAGGATGGCTTGCCCGTGATCGTAAGCAGCGGCAGCAACCCTGAATACGCCCATTGGCTGTTCCGAGAGCGGGAGGGCTTGGCGCCGGATCAGGTGCAACTGGACTATCGGGCTCGGGACACCCTCAGTAATTTCACTTCGCTGGTCGATGACCTGCGCCGGGCCCGGATCCGCCATGCCCTACTTGTCACCAGCAGTGATCACATGAATCGGGCCCTACTGGTGGGCCGGATTGTGGCCGGCAGCCGAGGCATCAAGCTCACGCCGGTGCCCGTGCCCTGCGGCCAGCTCTGTGTGGTGGAAGGCAGGCGCAAGGTCTGGGGGGACGGGGCCCGGGCTCTGCTGTGGGTGATCAGTGGCCGCGATCTGAAGGGCTGGGCGGCTAAGTGGTTGCGCTCCCTGAGACCCTAGGGGGGCTCGAACCGCTTGATCTGGATTGGACCGGCGTCGAGAAGGTCGTTGATTTCTCGCTGCAGCGCCTGCGTCGTGGCGTCCAGGTCGGGATCAGGTGCCCAATGCGGATGTGCACAGGCACCAGCCGCAGGCCCCCGCTGCGGCCCAGGGCCCGGTTGCTGTTGAGGATGGCCACCGGCAGGAGGGGTACCCCCAATCGTGCCGCCAGCAGGGCGGCCCCTGGTTGGGGGGCGTGGACCCGACCATCTTCCTGGCGGGTGCCGTCCAGAAACACCCCGGTGGCCCAGCCCTGGGCCAGCCGTTCACTGGCGGTGCGCAGGGCTTCCCGGTCACTGGCACCGCGGGCAACTGGGTAGGCGCCGCAGGCTTTGATCAGGGGCCCGAGCAGGGGGACCCGGAACAACTCCTCCTTGGCCATGAAGGCCACTGGGCGGCCGATGGCGTGGCTGATGAGCGGCGGGTCGAGGTGGGAGCCGTGGTTGGCGACCACCACAAGCCCTCCGATCCGGGGCACATGGCCCAGGCCGGTGGTACGGCCCCGGAGCAAAATTCGGTAGATCGGCCAGACCAAAAGGCTGCTTATCAATGTGTAGCCCAGGTCGGGTTGGGGACTGCCCAGCAGCGCCGGGCGCCCTAGTCGCCGCTGGGCCAGAGGGCCTGGCACAGCCACTAGCCCAGATCCGTCGCTGAAGCGACCTGGCGACAGCGAAGACCCGGGCAGCCGCGCTTGATCAGGCCGCTGAGCACGTTGCCCGGACCGATCTCCACCGCCTCATCGATGCCTTCGCGGCCGAACTGCTCCATGGTTTCCCGCCAGCGCACCCCCGTGGTCATTTGTCGGAGCAGGCGTTGTTTGAGCAAGCCGGCATCAGTGCTGGGGCTGGGATCGGTGTTGCTCAGTACCGGGATGGAAGCTTCGGCGAAGGGCACCGCCTCCAGATCCAAGGCAAAAGCAGCCGCGGCTTGGGCCATGAAGGGCGAATGGAAGGCCCCGGAGACCGCCAATGGGATCGCCCGCTTGCAGGCAAGGACCTGGCTCACGGCGCTCACCGCTCCAGGGCTGCCGGAGAGCACCACTTGGGCCTCGCTGTTGTCATTGGCAATCACCACCCCTTCGGTGGCGGCTATCAGCTGTTCCAGCTGGAGCCTGTCAAATCCCATCACGGCGGTCATCGCGCCACCGCCGGCCGCGGCCATTAGTTCGCTGCGCCGTTGCATCAAGGCGAGTCCGGTCTCGGCGTCGAACACGCCGGCGGCATAGAGGGCCACCAATTCCCCCAGGCTGTGGCCCGCCACCAGGGCGGGCTGTGGGCCTTTAGCCTGCAGGGCATCCACCAGCAGGCTCTCGATCACAAATAGGGCCGGCTGGGTGTTGCGTGTGTCGTTGAGGTCTGAGGGGCCGCTTCCCCTGGGGTCATCGCTGCCGGCGCAGATGGCCAGGAGATCCCGTCCCAGCTTTTCGGAGGCCAAGGCGAAGCGCTGGGCGGCGCCGGGAAGATCCATCACTCCTTCTGCCATGCCTAGTTTCTGCGATCCCTGTCCAGGAAAGACCCAGGCAACTGCCATGCACCCTCAAGCCAACTGAACGGCAGGAGATTACGGCCCAGCCCATTGACCTGGTTTCCTGGTCAATGGGCTGGACCGCCCCAGCGCAGCAGGGCCCCACCCCAGCTCAGGCCAGCCCCAAAACCGCTGCTGGCGATCAGATGGCCCGGCCGGATTCGGCCATCGCGTACGGCTTCATCGAGCATCAGGGGAATCGTGGCGGCGGAGGTGTTGCCGTAGGTCGCCAGGTTGCTGAGAACCCGCTCCCGCGGGACCGCAACACGATCGGCTACGGCGTCAAGGATCCGTTGGTTTGCCTGGTGTAACAGCAACCAGTCGAGTTGCTCAGCCGCCAGGCCCGCTTGCTCAAGCAGGTCGGCGAGCACTATGGGCACTTCGCGGACGGCGAACTTATACACCTCCTGACCATTCATGGCAATGGTGCCGAAGCCTCCCACTTCTCTGGATAGGTCTTCGACCAGGGGGAGGCGGGCGCCACTGCGGGCCAGGGTGAGACAGCCGTTGCGCTGGCCATCCGAGCGCATGCGGAAGGCCACAAGGCCATCCTGCTGGGCTGGGCAGGCTTGCAGGGCCACGGCCCCGGCCCCGTCGCCGAAGAGCACACAGGTACGCCTGTCATCCCAGTCCACCCATCGACTCAGCAGGTCGGCGCCGATTACCAGCACCTTGTCCATGCTGCCGCCCCGGATGAACTGGGCGGCGGTGATCAGGGCGAAGAGAAAGCCGCTGCAGGCCGCAGTCAGATCGAACGCCACAGCCCGGTTGGCCCCCAGGACCGCCTGGATCCGGGGGGCGGTGCCGAACAGGTCGTCGGGGCTGGAGGTGGCTAGAAGGATCAGATCCAGGTCCTCAGCCTGCCAGCCCGCCTGATCCAGGGCGGCTTGGGCGGCGGCACTGGCCAGGCTGGTCAGGGATTCGCTTGCGGAGGCGATCCTGCGGCTGCCGATGCCGGTGCGATCACGAATCCAGTCGTCGTTGGTGTCAACCCGTCTGCTGAGCAAGTCATTGCTAACAACGCTCTGCGGTAGACAACTACCACAGGCAACCAATTCCATGCCGCGGGGCGGCAGGAGCTGGGGGAGGTTGCTCAATTCAGTCGCGCTGAGCACCACTGAGGACCGGCCCATCGATTGGTCAGTCAACCACAGGTTGCCGCGGGTTGCGGGGTCGATCCCAGGTCATGGAGGTCATCCATGACGCGGTGGCTGGCGGCGGAGTGGGCTAGGCGCAGGGCGCTTACGACCGAGAGGGCCTTGCTGCTGCCATGGCCGATCACGCAGATGCCATTGACCCCAAGCAACAGGGCGCCGCCATGTTCGGCGTGGTCGAGGCGCTTTTTGATCCGCACCAGATTGGAGCGCAGAAAGGCGGATCCCACCTTGCCGCGACGGCCCCTGGGCAGTTCGGCCCGCAGGACGTCAAGCAGGACGCCCCCCACGGATTCAAGGAATTTCAACAGGACATTGCCCGTGAATCCATCACACACCACCACGTCGAAATCGCCGGAAAGCACATCCCTACCCTCGCAGTTGCCAGCGAAGTGGAGGCGGGTTTCAGCGGCCAGTAAGGGGTGGGTCTTGAGGGCCAGGTCGTTGCCCTTGCATTCCTCCTCACCGATGTTGAGCAGGCCAATGCGTGGTTGACTCACCTGCAGCACATCTCGGCTATAGATATTGCCCAGCAGTGCGAACTGGTGCAGCCAGGCTGGTTTGCAGTCAGTGTTGGCCCCCACGTCCAGCACCAGCACCTGTTGATTGGGGTCACGGGTGGGGAAAAGGGCGCCGATGGCCGGTCGTTCGATGCCGTTGAGGCGACCCAGTCGGAAGATGGCCGCCGCCATGACGGCACCGGAGTTGCCGGCCGAGTAGACGGCGGTTGCTTCCCCACTCTTGACCAGGTCCATGGCCATGTTGATACTCGCGTCGCGCTTGCGGCGCACGACGGTGGCTTCGTCATGCATCGCCACTGAGGGGCCACTGGGAACCAAGCTGATCAACCCCCGGGCAAGGGCCCCTTCGAGGGCTTCGCGCAGTCCATAGGCATCGATGCAACGGTGCAGGGGCTCGCTTTCGGCGACGAAGCGGATACGGACGGGCAGCCGCTCCACGGCCATGAGACACCCCTCAAGGATGGCCCCCGGGGCGTTGTCGCCCCCCATGCCATCGACGGCCACCCAGAGGCGCTTGTGGTCATCGATGACGGCGTCTTCACCATCGATGCCGCTTTGCTGCAAGCGCCGCAGGGGATCGAAGACGAGGGGTTGCAACACATTCCCGGCCACGGAGGTGGCGGCACCGGCCACAGATGTGGCGGCACCGGCCACGCTGCCGGCCATGGAGCCGGCCATTGAAGCTGATCCCGCCAGGGAGGTGATGGCGGCGTTGCGTCGATACCAGATCACCAGGCGCCGGATCGTGCGATTCGGCTTGGTGCGCCGGCTTGTCATCCGCCGGACGGCCGGTCGGATCGGGTCAGGCTCCTTCGGTGGCAACGGGTTCAACGATGCGCTGGAACAGATAGCCGGTGCCCCGGGCCGTGAGGATCAGCTCGGGGTTGGCTGGATCATCCTCCAGTTTGGATCGCAGCCGGGAGATGTGGACATCCACGACCCGGGTATCGACGTGACGTTCTGGTGTGTAGCCCCAGACATCCTTGAGGATTTCACCGCGGCTGAAGGGTTCTCCCGAACGGCTCACCAGCAGTTCAAGCAGGCTGAATTCCATGCCGGTAAGGCGGATGCGTTCTTCGCCCCGATAGACCTGGCGTTTGTTTGTATCGATCCGAAGACTGCCCACCTCGATGACGCCGGTGTTGGGCAGGCCAGCCACCTGTTCTTTCTCAACCCGCCGGAGCACGCAGCGGATCCGCGCTTCCAACTCCTTGGGGCTGAACGGTTTGACGACGTAGTCATCGGCTCCCAGCTCTAGACCGGTGATGCGGTCGGCGACATCGCCAAGGGCCGTCAACATCACGATCGGCACGTCCGATTCCTTGCGCAGCTCCTGGCAGACCCCATAGCCATCCAGTTTTGGCATCATCACGTCCAGCACCACCAGGTCGGGTTGACAGTTTTGGAAGGCCACCAGGGCCTCCTCGCCATCGCAGGCGGTCACAACCTGGTAGCCGATCATCGAAAGGCGCGTTTCCAGAATGCGTCGGATGCTCGCTTCGTCATCCACGACCAGGATGGTCTCTTTGGCTGGGACAGGTGCCGTCATCGCGCCGACGATCTCGTTACAACGGATCGGTCCTACTGAAAAGGCCCGAGGGCCGCTCTGTTCACCGAAAGCCACCTTTGTTCATAAAAATCTGTCCTTGAGTGCGATTGGCCCGCCCCGTCTCCGTCTACATCTGTCAGAGTTGTGGCGCCCAGACCCGCCAGTTTTTTGGCCGTTGTTCCAGCTGCGGCAGCTGGAATTCCCTGGTTGAACAAGCCGTCGCAGTCACCGATGGTCGCCGCCGCAGGCCCTTGACGGCTGCGGGGAAGGACGGGGCCGACGGGGGCGGTCGCCCCCAGCGCTCCGAACCGATCACGGCGGTGGGCGAAAAGCCCTTGCGGCGCTTGGCTAGTGGTTACAGCGAATTGGATCGGGTTCTCGGTGGCGGCCTCGTGCCCGGCTCCCTGGTGCTGCTGGGCGGCGATCCGGGCATCGGCAAGTCGACCTTGCTGCTGCAATGCGCCCGGGCCATGGCCGGTCAGGTCTCAGTGCTGTACGTCAGCGCTGAAGAATCGGCCCAGCAGGTGAAATTGCGCTGGCAGCGCCTGGCTGAGCCCGGGCCCCCCGTTGGGGACGCCTTGCGCCTTCTGGCCGAAACCGACCTCGAGCTGGTGCTGCAGGAACTGGAGGCCTTGCGGCCCGCCGTTGCCATCATCGACAGCATCCAGGCCCTGCACGATGGCGAGCTGGCCAGCGCCCCCGGTTCGGTGGCCCAGGTACGCGAATGCGCCGCTGCCTTGCAGCGGGTCGCCAAACGACAGCACACAGCCCTGATGCTGGTGGGCCACGTCACCAAGGAGGGCCTGCTGGCCGGGCCCAAGGTGTTGGAACATCTTGTCGATGCGGTGCTCACCTTCGAAGGGGATCGGTATGTCAGCCACCGCCTTTTGCGGGCCGTTAAAAACCGCTTTGGGGCCACCCATGAGTTGGGGGTCTTTGAGATGCGCGGCCAGGGCTTGGTCGAGGTCAGCAATCCAAGCGAGCTGTTTCTGGGCGGTAGTGCTCCCAGCCCAGGTAGCGCCATCATTGTTGCCTGCGAGGGCACCCGGCCGCTCTTGGTAGAACTCCAGGCCCTAGTCAGTCCGACCAGTTACGCCAGCCCCCGACGCACCGCCACCGGCATCGGCACCAACCGTCTACATCAGATCCTGGCGGTGCTTGAAAAACACTTGGGTCTACCCCTATCCCGGTTTGATTGCTATCTGGCCGTGGCCGGTGGCTTGCAGGTGGAGGAGCCGGCCGCCGATCTAGGCGTAGCCGCCGC
>JBIIJV010000116.1:0-8616 GCA_044233545.1 Cyanobium sp. | reverse complement strand
CGTGGTGGCCAGTTTTCGTGATTTGGTGCTACCGCCGGGCACCGTGCTGATCGGGGAACTGGGTTTAGGGGGGCAGCTGAGGCCAGTGGGGCAGCTCGAGTTGCGTCTGCAGGAGGCGGCCCGCCTCGGCTTCAACCGGGTGGTGGCTCCGACGGGCAGTGGGCTGGAGCGGCAGGCGCACCAGCTGGGGGTGCAGTTGTTGCCTGCCGCCACCGTGGCTGAAGCCTTGGTGGCGGCCTTGGGCGTGGACCCCCAGGTCCAGGATTGAGCGAAATCGACCAGTCAAATCAGATTCAATAGACCTGAATCAAAAGTAAACGTCTACCGTGCCGCGGCCGGTGGTTTTTAACCAGTTTTGGGCTTCGATGTAATTGTTTGGTGCTAGCCGGATGGCCTTGGTCCAGAAATCGGCGGCCAGATCAAAACGCCTGTCTGCTTCGTCTTGGTCTCCTTGTTCTTCGGCGATGGAGCCAAGGTGGTGATGGATAACCGCCATGTTATTGAACACCTGTGGCATGTGGCTGTTGAGATCCAGGGCTTCGTTGTATAATTCCATCGCTTTGTCATGGTCGCCGTTGCTGGTAAAGACTAGGGCCATATTATAAAGAATAAAGGCCTTGTCGTTTGGGTCGTCTTCTAGCTTCAGCGCCTCTTCGTAGTTTTCCAGGGCTTCGGCATATTCGCCATCACCCTGGGCGCTCATGCCGTCGCGGTAGTAGGCAAACGCTTCCTTGGCGCGACGGTTCGTGGGCATGACCTTCAAGATCAGGTCCGCCATCACCGTGAAGCTTTTGTCGATGAAGTTGTCGTTGCGCTGGGAGCGGGGCACGCGGGGCTACATGGCATCGGTCCCCCCATCCTGCCCGGGTCCCTGCCCAGCTGCTTTGGGGCCGGGGTGGATCGGTGGCTTTCCTAGCCTGGTCGGGGAACCGGATTCATGCCTTTGCTTGCCCAGCCCGTCGTTGATCCTGTCGCTGGGGCCCCGACCCTTGCAGGGGAAAGCCCTGGACCCAGTCTTTTGTTGGCCGTTGAGGGCATGAAATGTGGCGGCTGTGTCCGGGCGGTCGAGCAGCGCCTCGCCCAACAGCCGGGCGTGCGTCATGTAAGTGTCAATTTGCTGACCCGCACCGCTTGGCTGGAGCTGGCCAACGCCAGTGTCGACCTGAATTCCTTGCTGGCCAGTCTCGAAAGCCTTGGCTTCAGCGCCCACTCCCGCGATCAGGACGCACCCCTGGTGTCCCGCCGGGAGCTTCAGAAGCACCAGCATTGGTGGAGCCATTGGCAGCAGTTGCTGGTGGCCCTGGCCTTGCTGTTGCTTTCGGGCCTGGGCCATTTGGCTGAGTCAGGTGCCTTGGGGACCGGTGCATTGGCCTCCCTGCTGGCCCGAAACGGCTTGCATGCCCTGGTGGCCACCACGGCCTTGCTCGGACCCGGTCGTTCCATCCTGCAGACGGGGGCCCGGTCTGCCCTGGCCGGCGCCCCTGGCATGGACACGCTGGTGGCCCTTGGGGTCACCAGCGCCTTCTTAGCCAGCCTTTACGGCTGGCTATGGCCTGCCAGTGGTTGGCCCTGTTACTTCAACGAACCGGTGATGCTGCTGGGTTTTGTGCTCAGCGGTCGCTTTTTGGAAGAACGGGCTCGCTGGCGCACGGGGCGGGCCATTGAGCAATTGGTCGAACTGCAGCCAGACGCAGCCCTGTTGATCGTCGATGGCGGCCCGCCCCGGTCGGTGCGGGTCGGCGCCCTGCGCCCTGGAGATCGGTTGCGACTCCTGCCCGGCGACCGGATGCCCGTCGATGGCGTCGTTCGGGACGGTTGCTCGACTGTGGATTGCTCCGCGTTGACCGGAGAAAATCTGCCGCTGCGGGTAGAACCAGGTAGCGAACTGCCAGCGGGCAGCCTCAATCAGGAGGCTCCGCTGGAGCTGGAAGTGCTGAGGTCTGGGGCCCACAGTGCCCTAGCCCGTATCGTCCAGATGGTCGGCCAGGCCCAGGCCCGCAAGGCGCCGATCCAGGGCCTGGCCGATGCCGTGGCCGGACGCTTCAGCCTGGCTGTTTTGCTCCTGGCAGCCGCCACTTTTTTGTTCTGGTGGCGATGGGGCTCCCGGCTCTGGCCTTGGGTGCTCACGGCCCAGGCTGCCAGTGGCCATGAGGGCCATGGCATGGCAGCCGTCGCCCTTTCCCCCCTGGCCCTGGCGCTGCAGTTGGCCATTGCCGTTCTGGTGGTCGCTTGCCCCTGTGCCCTTGGGCTGGCCACCCCCACCGCTATTACCGTAGGACTTGGCTTGGCCGCCCGTTCGGGCCTCCTGTTCAGGGGAGGGGATGCCATGGAGGCCGCAGCGAGTCTGAAAACCGTGCTGTTTGACAAGACCGGCACCCTGACGACGGGATGCCCCCTGGTCACAACCGTGACGACAACTTCATTGGTTCTTGATGGGACGTTGGCTTTGGAGGGGATCACCGCAAAGACTGATTCCCGAGTCAGCGCCGATCGACTGGTCCAGCTGGCCGCCAGTCTGGAGCAAGCCAGTCGCCATCCCTTCGCGCACGCCCTTCACCAGGAGGCCCAGAACCGCAACCTTCCCTTGCTGGACTTGGGGCCCTCGGAAGTCGTGCCGGGGGATGGTCTGGTTGGGTTCGTCGATGGGGTGGCGGCCAAGCTCAGGGTGGGTCGCCCCGAGTGGTTGGCGGACCAGGGTGTTCGCGGCGTTGCGCCGCCGCTGGCGAGCGGAGCTCAGAACGGGGGATCCCTGCTGGCGGTGGCGGCGGACCAGGTTCTGTTGGGCTGGATTGGCTTGGAGGACCGTCCCCGGGACGAGGCCCTCGCCACCTTGGCCAGCCTGCGGGCCCAGGGATTGCGCCTTGGTCTGCTCAGTGGTGACCGTCAGGGCAGCGTCCAGAGGCTGGCGAGTGAGGTCGCTTTGGCGACGGATGAGTTGGCTTGGGATCTCCGACCCGAGCAGAAGCTGCAGCGGATCCTTTTGGCCCAGGCAACGGGGCCGGTGGCCATGGTTGGAGATGGGATCAATGACGCTCCCGCCCTTGCCGCCGCCGACCTTGGCGTGGCCGTCGGCACTGGCACCCAAATCGCCCAGGAAGCTGCTGACCTGGTCATCCTCGGAGATCGTCTCGGGGGCCTGCCCACCGCTTTGGCTCTCTCGCGTCGCACGATGGCCAAGGTGCGACAGAACCTTTGCTGGGCCTTTGGTTACAACCTGCTGGTCCTGCCGATTGCCGCTGGTTTGTTGTTGCCCTTTCAAGGCATCAGGCTGACGCCCCCATTGGCCGCTTTGCTGATGGCCATGAGTTCGATCACGGTTGTGCTTAATGCGGTGCTGCTTCAAGATGGCAGCCGCATCGGTGGAGGGATTCACCGTGAACCCTGAGGCGCCGATGGGCACCGGCTTGACCCGAGGCCGATTTGTGGTGCTGGAGGGGATCGATGGCTGCGGCAAGACCACCCAGCTACAGGCCCTGCGCCAATGGCTGCCCAGTAGTGGCCTGATGGCCCCTGGCGCCCGTTTGGTTGTGAGTCGCGAGCCGGGGGGGACGGCCCTGGGCCAGGCCTTGCGGGAGTTATTGCTGCATCCGCCCCAGGGGGTGCAGCCCCTGCCCCGGGCCGAATTGCTTCTTTATGCAGCCGACCGTGCCCAGCATGTCGAAGCGCTCCTGTTGCCTGCGTTGCAGGCCGGAGATTGGGTGCTTTGTGATCGCTTCACCGGATCGACAGCCGCCTATCAGGGCTATGGCAGGGGCTTGCCCCTGGCCCTGATCGACACGCTGGAAACCCTGGCCACAGGTGGTCTTCAGGCCGATCTCACCCTCTGGCTGGATGTGTCCCTCGCCGAGTCCCGCCGCCGCCGTGGCGGGCGACCGGCCGATCGCATCGAGGCGGCGGGGGAGGTCTTTCAGACCCGGGTTGCCGCTGGCTTTGCCACCCTGGCCGCCCAGAGGGGCTGGATCCGCATTGAGGCGGGTCAGCCTGTGGCTGCTGTGACGGATTTCTGTCGCGCCGCCATCCGTCGCTGCGTCACTTCCAACTGAGTGATTCCCATCCCAAGACCGATCGTTTACGCAGCTCCTGTTCCACTTTTTGCTGACCTGTTGGGGCAGGATCTGGCCACCAACTTGCTTGCGGCGGCGCTGCGGTCTCGTCGCCTGGCGCCGGCCTATTTGTTCGCCGGTCCCGATGGGGTGGGCAGGCGACTAGCGGCGTTGCGATTTCTTGAGGGAGTAGTGGCCACCAAACCCGACAGCGGCGACCAGGCTGCCGCCTTGGACGTTCTGGCGGGGGATGGTCGTATCCGGCGCCTGATGGCCCAGGGCAATCATCCCGATTTGCTGTGGGTGGAACCTACCTTTCAGCACCAGGGCCGGCTGATTCCTGCTTCCCAAGCCGCTGAGAGCGGTATCAGCCGCAAGGTACCTCCCCAACTCAGGCTGGAGCAGATCCGTGAGGTCTCCCGCTTCCTTTCCAGACGACCGGTCGAATCTGGGCGCTGCATGGTGGTGTTGGAGTCGGTCGAGTCGATGGCCGAGACGGTCGCCAATGCCTTGCTCAAAACCCTGGAAGAACCAGGCGATGGGGTTCTGGTGTTGATCAGCGCCGCCCCCGATCGCCTGCTCGCCACGATCCGCTCCCGCTGCCAGCGCATTCCCTTCCGTTCCCTGGCTCCTGATCAGGTGCGGGCGGTTTTGCAGGCCACCGCATCGGCAACGGCTGACGGGGCTTCCCCGGATGCGCTGGCTTGCCCCCCTGATCCCCCCGAACTCCTGGAACTGGCGGAGGGCTCCCCTGGGGGCCTGCTGGCCCATCGCCGGCAGTGGCATTCCCTGCCCGAGGGGCTGGCCGATCGCCTCCTCGCCCTGGGGCCAGACCCGTTGGAATCCCTGGCCCTGGCCAGGGATCTGAGTGAAGCCTTGGAGGGGGAGCAGCAGCTGTGGCTGCTGGGTTGGTGGCAACTCGCCGGCTGGCACCGGAGCCAGGATCCGTTGCGCTGGCGTCGGCTCGAACGGCTTAGGGCCCAGCTCCTGGGCCATGGTCAACCCCGTTTGGCCTGGGAGGTGGCGTTGTTGGAGCTAGCTGCGTTGCCGGCTCTGCCCTTTGGGGCTGGCTGCCCGTCCGACACTTAGACAGGGAGAGAAGGCGACGGCCCTGGGTGATGGAGCGTCAGGAGGAGTGGCGACAACTGTTGGCAGACGGCCAGTATTTCAAGGTGGTCTGCGGCGCCGGCCATGAGGTGGAGGCCGATGTCGAGCGGCTGGCCTACGTGTATACCCTGGCCGGTTGCAATGGTTTTGATGTCTCGGCCAAGCCTGAGGTGGTGGAGGCGTGCGTCCGCGGCATACAAGCCGCCTTCGAGGTCGCTCCCGCCATGGGCCTGAGCCTGGGAGTGCGCCCCTTCATCACGGTGAGTGTGGGCATGCCAGGGGATCACCATGTGCGCAAGGCCGTGATCAGCAGCGATTGTGTGGCCTGCGATCTGTGCATACCGGCCTGTCCAACAGCGGCGATCACGGCGAATTTATTGGTTGTGGACCCGCTTTGTATCGGCTGTGGGCGGTGTGAGGCCGTTTGTCCGCCAGCGGCGTCGGCGATTCGCTGGCGCCATGATGCCAAGTCCCTGCGCAACATCCTGCCGGCCTGTCTGCAGGCGGGGGCGGAAAGCATCGAACTCCACGCCTCTGTTGCCGATGAGGAGGCCACTTTGGCCGAATGGCAGGTGGTGAATGACTGTTTGCCCGATGGCCTGGTTTCCCTTTGCCTCGATCGTCACTACCTTTCCAACCACGATCTCCTGGAGCGGATTCGTCGGGCCCATGCAGTGGCCGGGAACCGATTGATGCTCCAGGCAGACGGTGTGCCGATGGGTGGGGTGGCGGGATCGGGTTGGAAGGCCACTCTCCAGGCGGTGGCGATGGCGGATGTGATTGAACGGGAACTCAAGGCGAGAGATCCCCGCTTTCGGCACCTGCCGGTTGTGCTTTCCGGGGGCACCAACAGGGGGACAGGTGAATTGGCGGCCCGTTGTGGCGTCCCGTTCGCGGGGATCGCCATGGGCAGCCAGGCCCGTACTTTGGTCCAAGAGGGGCTGCAAGACGTCAAGCTGGGCCGTGTGGACAACGCTTTCAAGACGCTGGTAGCTGGGGCCAACACGATGATTATGACCAGCCTGGGAAGGTCAGACCATCGCTGAGTTCAGGCCACGTTCAGGCCACCGCGTTGGCACTGTCTTTGGAGCGCCGCGCCGCCGAATCTGCAGGGGCGATGCGGGCGGCAGCCATTACTTCTGCCAGCTGTTCCACCTGCTCACCGACGGGAAGCTCCAGGCAGTAGCCGGCTCCATAAACGGTTTTGATGAAACGAGGTTTGCGGGGTTCTGGCTCCAGTTTGGTGCGCAGATGGCGCACATGGACACGAATCGTTTCGATGTCATCGTCCGGCTCGTAGCCCCAAACCTCCTTGAGAATCAGGGAAGGGGAAACGGTTTGGCCATGGCGTTGCAGAAGGCAATGCAGCAGCTCAAACTCCAAATGGGTGAGCCTGATTGGCTGGTCAAACCAAATGGCCTCGAAGCGTTCTGGAACAAGGGTAAGGGGTCCGTAGTTGAGGATTTCGTTATGCTTGCTTGACAGCGGTGCCCGCTCGCTGCGCCGCAACAAAGCCTTGACCCGAACCATGAGTTCTTCCAAATCAAAGGGCTTGGTCAAGTAATCATCAGCCCCAGAATTGAATCCACTCACTTTGTCTTTGGTCCCGCCAAGGGCTGTGATCATTAAAATTGGGATTTTGGCGGTTCTTTCATCACGTCGCAGCCGCTGACAGAGGGTAAGTCCATCAACCTTGGGAAGCATTAGATCCAGTAGAATCACATCTGGATTGTGCTGAAGCGCGAGAGCCTGCCCCTTAATGCCATCGTCGGCACGCTGAACATCAAAGCCGCCATGTTCAAGGTGACCCGCGACCAGGTCACGCATATCACTGTCGTCCTCAATCAGCAGAATGCAGGGTTTCATAGCAAGATAAAGGAGAACCGCAACGGTGAACAAATCTCCCAACTTTTAGGGGATTCACAGCCATTGTTACCGCCAAGGCAAGCCAATGGCAGTCCCGTTGGCCACCGTTCAAGCGCTGGTTGGAATCCTGCGGCCCGGCAGGAGGGTTTTGGAACCGCCCTTGGGTTGCTAAACCCTTCTGCTGCACTGGCCTCATTGCTCAAGACCAACGGTTCAGCCCCCAGACCCTGGGCGGCAAAACTTAAGAAAATCTTTGGTTTCAGCATTTTGGATTGAAAACCATGTCTGCTTGGCGCCGGCTGTTGGGTCAAAAAGTGCGCCTAATGGTTTAGAAGATTAGACCCATTCATATTCCGTTTCCCCCAGGGATGGGACACAGCTTGCATTTGTTTGAGAATCGGCATGAACTCCCCGGGCGGGATTCGAACCTGCGACCAATCGGTTAACAGCCGACCGCTCTACCACTGAGCTACCGAGGAATGGACCGGAAGGACCCGAGGGCCTAAATCTCCCAGTACCCCTGGAACCTACCCCTAAGCCTGGCCTTCGGGCAAGGGGGCCAGCTGGCTTCTCATACTGGCGCCACTGCACCAAGGCCCTACCAGGCCCCCTTCCATCAAGGCCGCTCCATCACATAGGTTCAGTTCTTCCAGTCGGTGGGTGATCCAGAGGGCGGTCAGAGGCTTCGCCGGGTCGCTGCAAAGCTTGCGGATCAGGTGCAGCACCTCCCTTTGGCTCTCGGGATCCAGCAGGGCCGTGGGTTCATCCAGCAGCAGCAGATCGGCTTGGGCGGCCAGGGTGCCGGCGATGGCCAGGCGCTGTTTCTGTCCCCCGCTCAGGGTGTGGATGGGCCGTTGCTCGAATCCAAGTAGGCCCACCTGATCCAGCGCTTGCTGCACCGCCCGTTGGCGTTGATCGGAGACCATCGGCCCCTTCAGGCCGATCATCAGGTCACTGCCACAGCTAGGCAGGAGCAATTGGTGGTCGGGGTTTTGAAAGACCAGGGCGGGTCGCAGGTCAGTGTTGATGCGCCCCGCCTGGTACTGCAATAGGCCCGCGACACAGCGCAGCAGGGTGCTTTTTCCGCTGCCGTTGCTTCCCACCAGCATCCAGAGACCTGATCGGGGGATGCGCAGGCTGCAGTGACGCAAGGCTTGCTGTCCCGTAGGCCAGCAAAAGCTCAAGTCCTCCACGACAAGGGGGGAGGCCAGGCTGGCCGTTGGCGCGTCCTGAACCATCGAGATCAGCCGTCCAGGCTGAATCCTGGCCTTTTGCCGCTGGCGCCGATGGCTGACTTCTCGTAAATCTGAATGGCGACAAGCTCGGTGCAAAGCAAGCTGATGCGCTTGTGTTCGTCCTTTTCACAGGTCAGCTCAAGCAATTTGGGATGGCCTGCTTCCATCGCTTGACGAAGTTCCTGATAAAGCGACTGGGCAGCTGCCAGGTCCTTGCGCTGGACAGCGACCGGCATGGCGGTGAGGCGGAGAGAGAGCTCGACGACGTACATGGCAAGGACTGGGACCGCCCCACTCTGGCCGAAAGCCGCGGCCTTCAGGGTGGGGGGTGGAAACGGTGGATTTAGGGGGTGGCCAGCTCGACG
>JBIIJV010000106.1:0-9289 GCA_044233545.1 Cyanobium sp. | reverse complement strand
TGTCGACATGTCCGGCAATGCCCAGGTTGGCGTGGGCTACGCCATCGGCAATTCCACCCATCTGGATCTCTCCTGGCGCTATCTCTATCTGGCCCGCGATAACGGCCAAACGCCGAATGCCGCCTATACCATTGATCAAAATGGTATTGAAGTTGGGGTTAAGTTCTTCTTTTGATCCTGATGCAGCTGCCGATGCATAAGTGTCAAGCGAGACTTTGATGCGCAGATCGAAGAGCTATTGGCGGGACTCTCCTTGGCGGGATTGCGCTATTTGTTGATCAACAACATGCCTACGCCCCCCAAATCTGCTCCAGCTCCAGGCGTAACCCCGGCAACAGCTCGCCATCATCGAGGGCCAGAACCGGTTGCAGCCGTTGGGGATCCAGCGGGGCTAGGGCTTTGGCTTGCGCTTGCCAAATCACCCCCCCACCGCCCGCTCTTCAGGAAACAGCCACCAGCCCAGCCGGGCAACATTGGCGATGGATTCCGCCGTCTTCTGGCGCAGGGACTTGGCGCACCGGTGTTGCAGCGTCCGGTTCCAGCACCGCGGGGGGATTGGTCGCGTACACCAGGGCGAACTGCTCGGGAGAAAGCCGCAGATCAAGGGGCAGCTGCAGGTTTGGCAATGGATCGGAGTCCGACGTGACGGGGAAGGATGCCGCCAGCGCAGGGGTTGTCTCTCCAGTAACGGTTGGGGCTAGCGCCATCTCCCCGGATGCGGTGACTTTTAACTTTAAGTAGGATCGGCAGGGCCTGGCTCGGGCGCCCGATTTGCACACCATATCTGGTGTACCCAGCAGCCAAACCTTGGACAGTCCTGAGGAAGGGTTCCCCCCCCTCTAGGGCCTGGGCTGAAGCCCGGCGATGAGGATTAACGACTTCGCCAAATAATCGTTAGCGAGGGCATAAATCCTTGAGGCCACCTACGGCAGCAATATCTTGATCAAATAGATGAGGATGTTGGTGTCGAGTTCGCCGAAGCTGACGAACAGGTTGCCCCTACCGCTGTTGGCGAAGTCCGTGGGACGACTGATTGCGGCAACGAATCATCTCCATCAAAAGTTCGCCATCGGTGATCAAGCCATTTTGAAAGGCTAGGCGGGTGGCATCGCATGACTGGGCCCCCGCGTCTGGGCCAGTTCCCGCTGATAGTTATCAATGCGCTGCAGTCAGCTCCAGGCTAGAGCTTTCATGGTGATTGATCCGCCCAACCCAGACATCCAGGGCCACCTGGTTTTTTAGGGAAGCCCTTGACGAGACTTGAACTCGTGACCTCTCCCTTACCAAGGGAGTGCTCTACCGCTGAGCTACAAGGGCATGTGGAAAGGTGGGCCGGGTTGGATTTGAACCAACGTAGGCAGAGCCAGCGGATTTACAGTCCGCCCCCATTAACCACTCGGGCACCGACCCGAACCACACCCCCAAAACTTACCAGCCCGCCTGTCCCCTTCCCCCATGCGCCTGCTCGTGCTTCACGGTCCCAACCTCAACCTGCTGGGCCAACGGGAGCCCGGCCTCTACGGCAGCCGCAGCCTCGACCAGATCAATACCGACCTGACGGCACGGGCCCAGGCCCTGGGGGCCGAGCTGGAGTGCTTCCAGAGCAACCACGAGGGGGCCCTGGTGGATCGCATTCAGGCGGCCCGGGGCCAATGCGGGGGCCTGCTGATCAATGCCGGCGCCTACACCCACACCTCCATCGCCCTGCGGGATGCCCTGCTGGCGGTGGATATCCCGTTTGTGGAGGTGCACCTCAGCAACGTCCATGCCCGCGAGCCCTTTCGCCACCACTCCTATCTGGCCGACAAAGCCCTGGGGGTGATCTGCGGCTTCGGGCCCGCCAGCTACAGCCTGGCCCTGGAGGGGCTGGTGGATCACCTGCGGGCCTCGTCATGAGCCGGAGCGGGACCGCGCCGGAACGGGTCAAGTGGTTGGCGGCCCCCTCGGGATCCGCCTGGCTGGAGCAGGCCCTGGCCCACCCCGACACCGTGCTTATCGACCACGCCCACTGCGAGCGCAAGGCGGCCGGTGCCGCTTTGCAGCTGATGTTTCGCTACCCCTCCGATGGCGAGCTGGCAGCCGTGCTCAGCCCCCTGGCCCGCGAAGAGCTGGAGCATTTCGAGCTGGTGCAACGCCTGCTGATCCGCCGCCTGATTCCGCTGCGGCCCCTGGCCGCCCCGCCCTATGGCGCCGGCCTGGCCCGCCTGGTGCGGCGCCAAGAACCCCAGCGGCTGCTGGACAGCCTGCTTGTCGCCGGCCTGATTGAGGCCCGCAGCCACGAGCGCATGGCCCTGCTGGCAGCCCACAGCCCCGACCCAGAATTAGCGGCCCTCTACGGCGACCTGCTGGCCAGCGAGGCCCGCCATTTCGGGCTGTACTGGGTGCTAGCCGAGCGGCGCTTTCCCCGCCCCCAACTCATAAACCGACTGGAGGAGCTGGCCCAGGACGAGGCCGCCCTGCTGGTCCAACTGCACCCGCAGCCGCGCATGCATAGCTGAGAGCGGGCGGCGGGGTTGGCCGGCACGGCCATTAGCGGGCCAAAAAAATCAGGCGCTGATCAGCTGCTCGCCCAGCAGCTCGTCGAGCAGCGGGAAGTTCTGGGCGATGGCATCACCGGTGAAGTTCGCCACCCAGCCGTCTGGATTGGCGAAGAAGCGCAGGGCGCAGAACTGGGGCTCGGGTCCCATGTCAAACCAATGGCGGGTACCGGCCGGCACCGCAATCCAGTCGTTGCGCTCGCACAACACCTGCAACACCTCCTCGCCGACATGCAGGCAGAACAGCCCCCGCCCCTCGACAAAAAAGCGCACCTCGTCCTCGCTGTGGGTGTGCTCGGCCAGAAACTTCTGCCGCAGGCTGACACGATCGGGGTGGTCCGGCGCCAGCCGGATCGCATCCACCGTGGGGTAGTTGCCGTTTGCCTGCACCCGGGCAATCTCGGGCCCATAGGCCGCCAAAATCGCCTCCTGGTCGGCCTCGGCCGGCAGATCCAGCGCCGCCGACCAGCGCTCGAAGCGGATGCCGCGGCCGGCCAGTTCTGTCTTGATTTGGCCGGCATCCGCCGTGCGCATGGCGGGGCCTGGCGGTTGACCCGCCGCAGGATGGATCACAAGCAGGCTCATGGCAGCAAAGGCGAGGGGAAACGGAGAGCTGGCGGCGGCAGGGGAGCTCGCTCGTCCAGGGGTGAAGCCCAGCCTAGAAAGGGTGGCAGCAACTGGCCTTCGCCATCAACCGCTTGCCTGTGCCAGCTGAAGCGACCAGCCTGGGCCTCACCCTGGTGGGAGTGGGTCCGGGCGATCCCGACCTGCTCACCGTCGCTGCGGTGCGGGCCATCGCCGCTGCCGACACCGTCGCCTACCCGGTGGCCCGCCAGGGTGCCGAGGGCATGGCCGCCACAATTGCCAAGCCCTGGCTGCACGACCGCCAGCGGCATCTGCCCCTGCTATTGCCGATGGTGGCAGAACCCGCCAGCCTGCAAGCGGCCTGGGCCCTAGCCGCTGATCGCATCGCCGCCGAACGGGCCGCAGGGCGGCGGGTGGTGCTGCTCTGCGAAGGCGATGTGTCCCTATTTGCCAGTGCCAGCTACGTGCTGCTCGCCCTGCAGCAACGCCATCCAGCCCTGGAGGTGCGCCTGATCCCCGGAATCACCTCCGTGGCGGCGGCAGCTGCCGCCGCCGCCTGGCCCCTGGCCTTGCAACGCCAGGGCCTGCTGCTGCTGCCAACCCCAGACACCGCCGCCGAACTGGACCAACTGCTGGCCCAAGCAGCCAGCGGCGGCTGGGTGCTGGCCCTGCTCAAGCTGGGCCGTCGCTGGCCCTGGGTGCGGCCCTTGTTGGAGCAGCGGGGCCTGCTGGAGCAGGCCCTGTTTGCAATGCGGGTCGGTTGGCCCGACCAACAGCTGCAGGCTGCAGTCGAGGTGGCGGCCCAAGAGGCCCCCTACTTCTCCCTGTTGCTGATCCGCCAGGGCTGGCCCGCGGTGCTGCCATGACCCCGCTTCTGCCCCCACCCTTGGCGCCTCCACCCCTTTCGGCCCTGCAGTGGCTCTCGCTGCTCCATCCCCTGCTGATGGTGCTGTTCGTCTATCCCGTCATCGGCGCTACGATCCGCATCGGCATCCACGTGCGGGAGCGGCGCTTGGGTCAATACCCCCTGCCGGCCTCGGTGGGCCCCGAACACCTCGACCACGGCCGCTGGCTGACCACCGCCATGGTGCTGGCGGTGCTGCTGGCCCTGGGCTGGTCCTTCCTCCACGCCGGTGCCTGGGGCACACGTGCCCCAGGCACGGCTGCCATAGGCACGGTCCCAGGTGCGAACTGGCCCCACCGGCCCCTGGCCCTAACCCTGGGGGGCGCCGCGGCCCTGGCCTCCTGCCTGGCCCTTTGGCGTGTCAAACGGCCCTGGTTGCGCGCCTGCTTCGCCCTCAGCTGCTGGCTGGCCCTGCTGGGGCTGGGACTCCAGCCGGAGGTGCCTCGCTGGAGTGACAATCCCCTGGATTGGACCTTCTGGCAATCCCATTTCTGGGGCGGTTGGCTGCTCTGCGGACTGTTGCTCTTTGCCATGGCGGCGGCGCCGGAAATCCGCAGCAAACCGCTCCTGCGCCGCCTGCACCTGGCGGCCAATGTTCTTGTCGCCCTGTTGATGGCCGTGCAAGCAATCACCGGTTGCCGGGATCTGCTCCAACTCAACCCCTGATGCGGCGTCACCCCTTCAAAATGGCACGACTATCCCCCTGCGCCAGCCCTTTTTGAGCCTGGTTTCGATCCCCACCGTCTGGCAGGCCAGCAGCACCAATCCCGCCGGTTTGCCCCTGCTTACCCTGCCCCAGACCCACATCTGCAACGATCCGGTTCAGTTCGCCGAGAGGCTCCAAGCCTTGCTGCCGGTGCGCAGTTGCGATGCCCTCCGCAGGGATCTGCCCTTCCAGGTGAGGAGCGCGGGGCTGCAAATCGGCGCCCTCACCGTGATCAGCAACTGGGGCAGTGGTGTTTGTGGCCGGGTTGAGGGCATGGACGATGCCCAGTTGATCGTCCCGTACCAGGGGGTCGGTCACTTTGATCTCGGCGGCTGGCGACTAGAAAATCGGTCCAGTGCCACGGTGTTGTATCTGCCAGGCGGGGATTGGCGGGTCAGCAGCGATGTGCTGGCCGGTGTGGTGCTGCGCTTGCCCCGCAACGCCATTGCCAAGGTGCGGCAGGTGATGGCAGGCCCGGCGGCCCCCAGGGAGCTGCCGGGCCTCCTGGAGTCCCCCAAGCTTGTGCATTACCACCAGTCGCAGCAAGCGGCCCTGTTCCCCAGCCTTTACCGCGCCTTGGCCCTCCTCGACGCGACCGTCGTGGCCAGCGGCAGTCTGCCCGCGAGCCTGCGGCTCGATGACCTGCTGCTCCGGCTCGTGGGGCAGTTGCTTGGGCCCCTGCCCAACGAACCACCACTGCGCCCCTGCGCTGGGGGCGGACCCTTCGAGGTCCTGATCGAGTGGATCGAGGCCAACTGCCATCGCCCCCTCAGCCTCAGCGACCTGGAAAGCCAATCCCATTATTCCCGCCGCAGCCTCCAATACGCCTTCCGCCAACGCTTTGGCTGTGGGCCGATGCAATACATCCGCCGCCAACGGCTGGCGCTGGCAAAGCAACGTTTGCTCAACCCCCGACCTGGAACCACCGTGACCTCGGTGGCCCAAGAATGCGGTTACCTCAGCGTCGCCAACTTCCGCCGCGACTATCAACAGCGCTTCGGGGAGCCCCCTTCTGGCGCACTGCGGCGCCTGCGGCCTTGAACCCGCCACCCCAGCGCTACTCGCCTCCCCTCAGCCCGGATCCGCCCCCAATGGCTGGGCGGGTGTCTGCAACTGCCATAGGGCCAGACCACCGCCGCGGCCCCGGGCCGCCAACCAGCCAGGCCCCTTGCCGATCAGGGCAAAGAACGGTTGGCGCTGGGCTGCCGCTGGCGGCAAGGGCCGTTGCAGGAACACCTGGCGGCCAAAGCGCAGCTGCAATTGATCAAAGCCGAACCACAGCAACGGCCGCGAACCCGCCAGCCGGGCACGCCCCTCAAAGCGCAATTCCAAGGGCCCCAGTCTCACCGCATTGACCAGCCCCAGCTCCCCCTCCCCCAGGCCAGGGGCGCTGGCGGACCCGGGCCTGGGGCTGTCCAGGTCGGCGGCCGGGACCCCGGTGGCGTTGATTTCCAGGCGGGCCCCTAGGCCCCGCAGCAGCGCACTGCTTGGGCCCGAGGGCTCGCCGCCCTGGCGGGGCCAGACCCGCTGCAACCTCCAGATGCCGATCAGATCGGCCGCCACCAAACCCGTTCCCTGGCGCCGGCTGCCCCGTTCCAGCTTCAGCAGTTCGGCACTATCGGGCAGGGAAGCCATGGGCAGCAACGGAACAAGAATTCCAGCAAGCATGCCCCAGGCTCCTGGGGCAGCATGGCCCAAAGCCCATGGCGCCCGATGTCGATCACCGAGATAGCCGAGCCCTTGCTACTGGACCTGGCCCGTACGACCCGCCTGTTACTGGAAGGTCTTTCGGTAATCACCGTGCTGGTGGGGCTCCTGGTCACCCTCGGCCAGCTGCGGCCCAGGCTGGTGCGGGGCCTCTCCCTGCGGCCCTCCACCCGGGCCAGGTTGACCTTTGCCAGCTGGCTGGCGATGGCCCTGGAATTCCAGCTCGGCGCCGACATCGTCAGCACCACCACCAGCCCCTCGGAGCGCAATCTGCTGCAGCTGGCGCTGGTGGCCGTGATCCGCACGTTCTTGAATGTGTTTCTAGCCAAAGAGATTGAGAGCGAACAGCGCCTTGAGGGAGAGAGAGCCGCTCCGGCCCGCCTCCCTCCCTGGTGGCCCCAGCCGGGACCCGACGATCGCTAATCGCCAACTGCCAGGTTTCGTTCCTGGCCCTCGCTCCCTAGCAGGTGCCGGCCCAGGCCGCCGGCCCTGTCGGCCCCAGACCCGCGCCGGCCCTTGGCTCGGCTGCCAACCCCCTTGCCCCTGGATGTTTCCAGGATTCCACCCGTGGCTCAGCTGATCTTCAAGCTCCCGGTATTTGCCCTGATGTTTGCCCTGGGCCTGGGTTTGACAGGGGATGCACTAGTCATTATCCGCAATCGCCCTGGCCTGATTGCCAGGCTGCTCTTTGGTTCCTGCATCCTTGTGCCCTTACTCGCCCTACTGGTATTGAAGGGACCCCTCGGCGCCGCCATGGCGCCCCCCGCCCGGCTGGCGATCGCTCTGATTGCGGTCTGCCCCAGCGCACCCCTCACCTTGCGCAAGGCGAAAGAACATGGGGGCAATTGGAATCTGGCCGCTCTCATCCAGGTGCTGGCGGCCATGACGGCGATCGTATCGATCCCGCTGCTGACGGATCTTTATAGCAGCAGCTTTGGAGTCCAGGATTGGGATATCAAACCCCAGCAGATCGCAAAACAGATCATCTCGGTTCAATTGTTACCCCTGGGGTTGGCCATACTGGTGCGTCGCTGGCGCCCTGATCTAGCAAGCCGATTCGAAGGTCCTATCGAGAAGCTGGCGGGCCTACTGCTGATATTGTTAATAGTAGTGGTGCTAATCAAGACCTTCCCCCTGCTGGCGGGTTATGTCCCTGCCAACGGTCCTGCCCTGCTGGCGATGGCGTTAGTGGTGCTGGGTTCCCTGGTCCTGGGTTATGGACTGGGGGGGCCAGGCAGATCCCATCGGGTCACAGGGTCATTATTAACCTCAATGCGTAATCCGGGGCTGGCCCTATTGTTCTCGTCCCTTTATGTCCAAACCCCAGAACCGGTAAAGGTGGGGATCCTTTGTTACCTCTTAATTAATATGCTTCTATCCATCCCCTTCCTGCGCTGGCTGGGGAAAGAACCGGCGATCGATTCGTCCCCAGCGGCTGCTCAGGTCTGAGACTTCAGCTGGCGTTGCCGAAGGCAACCTGACAGGCGGAATTGAGCAGTTCCGCCTCCGGAGCACTGGCGGGCTGGACACCGTTGAGCGTGCCGTTAGTGCAGTCGGCCGTCATCTGGTAACTGACGTTGTTGGCCGTCATTACAAAGCTGACTCCGGTGGTGCCGTAGGGCTGCACCGTGCCGAATTGCAGCTGGTATCCGGTATTCGGTACCACGATGTAGGTCGTGCTGTTGGCCACGGCGTTATCGACGGCAGCATTGATGATGGCTGCCGTCGCCAGGGTGCTGACCCCCCAAGCCGCCGCCGAGGCCCCCCACCAACCCCAGCGGGGAGTAGCCCAGCCGCCATACCACCCGTAATTCCAGGGCCGGGCATAACCCCAGCCAGGGCGGGCCCACCCGGGATTGAGATTCACATTATTGATGTTGACGGTGCGGTCCCAGTTGCGATTCACCTGGCCGTTGAAGTTTCTATCGCCCGCGTTGTAACGGCGATCTCCCGTATTGAAAGTGCGATCTCCCGCATTGAAGTTGCGGTCACCGCCGTTGATGGTGCGATTGCCGCCGTTGATGGTGCGATCTCCCAAGCTGGGTGATCCAGCCGGCCGGTTTGAGCCCAAGCCGCCTTCCGGCCGTTGGTAACCGCCACTGGGCCGACTGATCGGCTGGCGATCGAGGGAGGGGCCGCCGCCCGCCCGCGTGCCGCGGCTGTTATCGGCCCAGCCCCCCTGGGGCCGACTGGCGCCCCGATTGAAACCATTTGCCGAACCGGCGCCACTGAAGCCGCTATGGCCGCCGCCGCGCGATAAGCCACCACTGACACGGCCACCACCGCCACGGCCACCACCACCGCCACCCCGCCCCCCGCCGCCGCCACGGGCGATCCAGAATGGGTTCGCCACGGCAGCAGCGTCTTGAGCGGGAGCCAGGGCCGCCCGCGAGGGCAGCGCAGGCATGGCCAGCACACCGGCCATAACGAGACAAAGTCTGGCGAACTGCTTCATGGCTTCACCAGGGCACAGGCGTCGTCGTAGCAGGAGGCATCAATGCGTCCTGCCGCATCAAAATGAACCTTGATCAGGTCCCGGCCCCGGAAACGCCCCTTGAGATCGTCCTGGCGGATGCTGTTGAGGTAGTTGGGATTGATCACGCAGAGCCCGCGATCGTTGAAGCACACCGTGTTGGTGGAGAAGCGCGCCGAAGCGTTGCGCAGCGTTTCCCATTTCTTGGCCGACTCATTCCACAGGGTCATGGTCACCGGGTCGTCGGTGATGCGCACGATCTGGGTGTCCTTGCCAATGCTGTGGCGATAGAGGGTGCTGGTGCCTTCATCCACCGCTTCGACCCTGCAATTGACGGGCGGCGCCCCTGCCACGGCACAGGTGGTGGCCAACCTGTA
>JBIIJV010000005.1:0-32438 GCA_044233545.1 Cyanobium sp. | reverse complement strand
CCCTGGCCTGGCGCCTCGGCCAGATGCCAGGCGACCACAAAGCCGAAGATCTGCGCGGCCGCTTCGTGGCCAGCGCGATCAGTGCCCAGATGCCAAGACGACTGATCACCGTGGCGCCGACCCTGGCTGCGGACCATCCCCTCGAAACCCTGGTGGCGGCCTACTGCCCCCTGCCCGAAGAGGGGGGGGCTGGGGCTGCCTGCGGCGATGTCGTGGTGCTCCGGGGTGGCATGGGGTCCCTGCACCAGGCCCTTCCCCTGATCGAGCCATTGGTCGCCCCGGAGCTGCCCTGCTGGGTGTGGTGGAACAGCAGCCTGGACGAACCGCCAGAAATGTTGGCAGCCCTGGCCCCCATCCCGCGGCGCCTCGTAATTGACACCTCCCTGGGCCAACCCAGGCGTTGCCTGGATGTCCTGCTAGCCCGCATCGAAGCTGGCCAGGCGGTAAACGATCTCAACTGGCTGCGCCTGCGCAGCTGGCGGGAGTCGCTGGCCATGGTCTTCGACCCCCCAGCCCGGCGCCCTGCCCTCAACCACGTGGTTCAGCTCGACATCGATGTCGAAGGACACCATCTGGTCAAGGGTCTGTTGTTGGCCGCTTGGATGGCGGACCGGCTCGGCTGGCATTTGCTCAACAGTTCCAGCGTCGCCGACGATGGCAATGGCGTCGGTGTCAGTGCCGAATTCGAGCGTACCGATGGTGTGGCAGTAAGGTTTCGGCTGATGCCTGTGCCCGTGGGTGTGGCCAAGACCCACCCTGGAGCCATTCTTGGACTGCGGCTGATCTGCAATCCCGAGGATCAACCGCCCCTCTGCGTCATTCTTTGCTCCGAGTCGGGAGGCTGCATGAGGCTTGAATCCGGTGGCATGGCCGCCATGGAGCTGGCTGAAGATGTGGTGCCCCTGCCCCTGGAAAGCGAAGAGATGGAAATGGCCCGCCTGTTGGCCGGCAGCCACGATTCCACCAATCCATTGTTGGCTGCCGCGGCGCCGATCGCCGCCCGGCTGCTGCCAGGCTGAACCCCGCGCATCGTCCTTCTGAGCCTTGAGCTGCCTGATCGGGGCCCCCTGCAGCGGCAGTGGCAAAACCCTTGTAAGCCTCTGCCTGGCCGCCGCCGCCCGCGCCCGCGGCGCCCGGCTGCAGACCTTCAAAGTGGGCCCCGACTACCTGGATCCCCAACTGCTCTCCCAGGTTGCAGGGCTGCCGTGCCGCAATCTTGATCCCCTGCTCTGTGGCGAGGACTGGGTTCGCCGCAGTTACAGCTGGCATGGCGGCCAGGCCGATCGGGTGCTGGTAGAGGGGGTGATGGGTCTGTTCGATGGCCGGGGTCCCAGCAGTGAAGGCAGTTCGGCCGCCGTCGCCCAGCTCCTCGATCTGCCCGTGGTACTGGTGGTGGAGGCCTCCCGTCAGGCTGGATCCCTGGCGGCCCTCGTACGGGGCTTCCGCGACCATGGCCCTCCCCAGGTGCGCATGGCAGGGGTGGTGCTCAATCGGGTCGCCAGTCAGCGGCATCGGGCCCTGCTGGCTGAAGCCCTCGCCGACCTGGGCATGCCCCTGTTGGGATCGTTTCCCCAAGACCCTTGCCTGGATCTACCCTCACGCCACTTGGGCCTGCTGCCCCCCCATGATCTGCCCGATTTCAATGGGCGACTAGCTCAGTGGGCAGCGCTGGCCGAACGGCACCTGGACATGGAACGGTTTTGGGCCCTGATGGAGTCGCCCCAACCAGGCAGCGAAGACCCCATCGTCCATAGTCTCGAACAAGTCGCGCCCCGCGAACTGCTTCGCTCTGTGCCCTTGGGCCAACGACCGAAGGTGGCCATCGCCGCCGATGCGGCGTTCCATTTCCGCTACCCCGAAACCGCCGAGTTCCTGACGGCGGTTGGCCTTGATTCCGTCCCCTGGAGCCCGCTTGCGGACGAACCCCTGCCCCGGGCCAGCGCAGCCCTCTTGCTGCCCGGCGGTTATCCCGAACTCCATGGCGCCCAACTGGGTCAGGCGCGACGCAGCCTCTGCCAGTTAGCGGCCGCCGTTGACGGGGGTCTGCCCCTTGTCGCCGAATGCGGTGGCTTGATGCTGCTGGGCGAAGCCTTGCAGGATTCAGCGGGTAACTGGCAGCCGATGGCGAACATCCTGCCCTTCAGGGCCCAAAGGGGAGAGTTGAATCTCGGCTATCGGCGGGCCACTGTCAGCGCCAACAGCCTGCTGCTTCGCCGTGGCGAAACATTGACTGGCCACGAATTCCACCGCTGGCAACTGCTGCCCAAAGCTGGCGTTACGGTGTCAGAAGGACCTGTGGCCGGACAGCCAGAATTGTGGCAAGTTGAAGGTTGGGGATCACCGAGGAGACCCGAGGGTTGGACTACGCGCAACATTCACGCAAGCTGGCTTCACATCCACTGGGGTGGATGCCCGGCGATTCCATGGCGCCTGGCGGCTTTAACCGGGCCCGCCGGGCCGAGCAGGATAGCCGCAGGTTTCTCGTTCCCCCTGAACCTCGCTCTCCCGCCGCCCGCGAACGCTGGCGCCTGACAGTGCGAGGCAAAGTGCAAGGGGTGGGCTATCGGGCCAGCTGCCTCCGACGCGCAACCGATCTTGGCCTTAGCGGCTGGGTGCGCAACATGGTCGACGGCACGGTGGAAGTGGAAGCTGAAGGGACCATCCAGGCTCTCACCGAACTGCGCCTGTGGTGTGAGAAGGGGCCCCGCCATGCCCAAGTGAGCAACGTGGCCAATGCCCTGATCCCCGCCACCGGATCCGATTGGTTTGAGATCCGTCCCTGAGCGGCCACCTGGGTCCATGGGATTGGCTGGAGTTGGTGGTCCTGGGTCTGACGATTGCCTTCAGCCCTCCCCACCTCGGACTCCTGTTTTGGCTGATGCTGGGTCCCCGTGGCGTGATGCGAGCGTCGCTGTTGGTGGCCAGTTGGCTGGCCATCGCCGCCTTGACGATCGGGCTTGTCGCCATGGTGGTTCAAGGCTCCCTGGGGCAGCTGTGGATTCTGCCTGCGCCAGCAACGGAGCTGATGTCCCCCCTCATCGATGCTCTCGCCGCCGTGGCTCTGGTGAGCCTTGCGGGGTGGGCCCTGATAACGGGCCATGGGGACCCTGCGCAGCGGGAGGGTGGGTTTCAGCGCCTGCTTCAACTGCCACTGCCTGTGCTGCTGGCCTTGAGCTGCGGCTGGCAGCTCCTGAGTCCTGAAGATGGCTTGCTGTACGCCAAGGCCCTCAACCAGCTCAGGCAAGGCGGAATCGAAGGCACTGAACGGTTTGCTGCCATCGCTTTGCTCTGGCTGGTCAGCAGCAGCTTGATGGTCCTGCCCCTAGTCCTGCTTGTGGCCCTGGGACCCACACAAATAGGTCGTTTGCTCGAACCCTTGAAGCGAGGACTTGAGAATCACGGTAAATCGATTGTGGCAATCATGAGTTTGAGCTTGGCGAGCTATCTCAGCTGGCAGGGCTGGATCGGTTGGCAAGCGATTGGCTAAGGCGGCACACAACAAGCCCTACATGTATTGCCTTACTTCAATTCTCCCCATTCAGCCACTGCAGCCACAGTGCCTCGCGACCCGGAGGTCCCGGCTGGGCCATCAGGGCCACAGCCTGACTGGCTCGGCTCACGGCCACATAAATCAAACGGCGCCGCAGCGTTCGATCGGCGGGGGTGAAGACATCTCCATCCACAAAAACCTCCCCAAACGTGCTCCCCTGGCTGCGATGCACCGTCAGTACCGCTGCCGGACCGAGGGTAGCGAAGGCATCACGCACCTGAAAGTAGTGGCGCCAGATCCAGCGAGCTTGCCCCTGATCAGCGGCAAGTGCCTGGGATCGCAGGCTCCTTAGGGCGGCCTCCAACTCCCCCCTCGCCTTGGATGCGATCGGCGGCATCAGCCTCAGACGAAATTCCCCCTCACCGCTATGCACCCGCAGGTTGAAGGTTTCGATCAAGACCGTCGGGGCAGCAGGGCCGAAGGCACTCAGATCACATAGTTCGGGCTCAACTTCAAGCACCTTCAATTCACGGTTCGATCCCAAAACCAATTCGCCATCGCCAACAGCCTCCGAGGGCTCACGACAGGCTGGTCCCATAACCGCTGCTCTGGTGATCAACATCTCCCCCGGCAGCACCGGATTGCCGTCAGCCTCATCCCCATGCAGCGCCCGGCGGACGATCGGCACGAGGCGTTCAAGCGAACGATTGGTGTAGCAAAGAATCCTGGCCAGATTGGGATCCTGGGCCTCTGCACAGCGGCGCAGGGCCGCCTGGGCCGCTGCCAACCAAGCGCTCCTTTCCCAAAAAGCCACCCGACTGCCCTGGGATTCGAACGCCGGCAGGACGGGCGGGGCTTCGCAGGGAAGGGCACCCGTGCGCAGTCCGCTGGCTAGGCGCAGAACAGGCCCGCTGTGGCGCACCACCTGGCTGAGGGCAACCGTGCGGGCCTTCAGGCCGCTAAACACAGGACTCACGGCCTCCGAGATCGGCGGAAGTTGGCCCGGATCACCGACAAAGATCAATCTGGTCGCGAAGGGATGGGCGCAGCGCAGGGTGATCTCCAGCAGGCTGCTATCGAGCATCGAAGCCTCGTCGATCAACACCAGAGCCAGTGACTCCAGGGACCTGGCGGTCTGGGCCGTTTCCTGACAGAGCTCAAGGTCGTCTTGGCGCCTCAGTTTGAGGCGCAACAGACGATGCAAGGTGGAGGGATACCAGGTGGCCCGCAGACCAGCGCGCTGCAGGTGCTGCCTGAGCACGTCAACTGCTTTATGGGTAGGGGCTGCGACCGTCCAGCACAAACCCAGGGCTTCAGCCTCGGCCAAAAAGCGCATCGACAGAAAGGTCTTGCCCGTACCAGCGAAGCCGCTCAGCACAAAGGGTTCACTGGCCAGGTCGTCAGCAAGCCAGTCCTGGAAAGCCGCAAAGGCGAGATTTTGTTCCTGGCTGAGCGACGAAGCGATCAACCGAGAGATAGGCGTATCGGGGCTGCGGTTTGGGTCAAAAGCTGGACTAGATGCAAGGGTGATCCGATGAGGGCCAGACCGGTAAGGGCAACGGCGGGGCCAATCAGACTGCCAATCAGAACCTCCCTGCGGGTATGGCCCAGATTTTCCTTGAGCGGCCAATGGGAACCACTAACGGAGCCGGGCTCAGGATTGCTGTCTTCCTGGCTCCAAAGCGAAGCTGGCAATTGGTTAACCCGAGCGGCCGTTAGCCCAGCTGCGCGACGGACGCCACTGGCGTCGTATAGGACCACAAAGGACACTGCCGCCGCCAAGGCGAACAGGGGCGACTGAAAACCCTCGTACCAACCAATGGCCGCCGCAGTGCCTGTCATCAGGGCGGCGTGGCTTGAAGGCATGCCACCGGTTTCCAGCAGCACCGCGGGGCGCCAACGGCCATGGCGGGCGTACTCAACAAAAAGCTTGGAAAGCTGGGCCACACCACAGGCCGCCAAGCCCCACCACAACACAGAGTTGTCGAAAAGGTCACGCAGCATCAGCAGCAAGTGACCGGAGTCAGGAGTCATGGAAACTGTCATCGATCGCGACTTGTGATGAAATCAGCCAAAGCCAGGAGGGGTTGGGCTTGCCCTTGCCAGGGTGCCAGAGAGGCCTTGGCCTCGGCGACCAACCGATGGGCCCGCTGCTCTGATTCTTGCAGCCCCAACAATTTTGGATAGGTCGTCTTGTCCACAGCCTCATCCTTACCAGCCGTTTTACCCAAAACCTCGCTGGAGGCGGTGACATCTAAAATGTCATCAATAATCTGGAAAGCTAAACCAATGCCCCGGGCGTAGGTCCTGAGGGCGGCGAGCATTTCCTGGGAGGCCCCCCCCAGCAAGGCGCCACAGATCACACAGGCCCGCAGCAGGGCTCCCGTCTTGTGAAGGTGAATGTATTCAAGGGTCTCCAGATTGACCCGTTTGCCTTCGCTTTGCAGATCCACCACCTGGCCACCCACCAGCCCTGGAGCCCCAGAAGCCAGGGCAAGCTCGCCGACAACGGCCAATAACCGTTCAGCGCTGACCCCCGGGCTGCGCAGGGAAACCATCTCAAAAGCCCGGGTTAAAAGAGCATCCCCAGCCAGAATGGCAGTGGCTTCCCCGTACACCTTGTGGTTGGTGGGTCGGCCGCGGCGCAGATCATCGTTGTCCATGGCCGGCAGATCGTCATGGATCAGCGACATGGTGTGAATCATTTCCAAGGCGACCGCAGTCGGCATGGCGACCGCAGGATCGCCCCCCGCCAGCTCACAGGCAGCCAGGCACAAGATGGGGCGTAATCGCTTGCCTCCGGCCAACAGCGAATAGCGCATGGCCTCCCGCAGGGTTTCGGGGTGTTCCGGAGGCAAAGAGGCATCGAGAGCGGCCTCCACCTGGGGCCGGGTGGCCTCGAGATAGGCGCCGCAATCGAAAGCCGGGCTCACGGCCACGGACATGGGTGCGATGAAGGTAAGGCGGGATTCTCTCAGCCCAGAGTCCAAAGGGGAGCTGAATCAGCGCAATTGACATCGAGCCAAGGGGGTTGGGCCAGGAATCGATTTTCGACAGCTGGGTGTTTTCGACAGCTGGGTGGAGGTTGCAGGGCTGGCTCAACCAGCTCCAGTCTCATACCAGCAAGTCCTGGAGGGTTTCAAGGCCCAGATCGTGCTGAGGGCACCAGGCCACAGTGGTGTTCACCAGCAGCATTGCCACGGTCATCGGACCCACACCGCCTGGTACTGGGGTGATCGCCGCCGCCAACGACTCAACCTCCTCATAACGCACGTCGCCACAAAGTCTGCCTTTGTCCTCGGGTCCCTTTTGCGGATCAGGGGGCAGGCGATGAATCCCTACATCCACCACCACCACCCCGGCGCTGACATGTTCAGCACCGATGAGGCGAGGACAGCCCGCTGCCACCACCAGCACCTCGGCCTGACGGGTCAGGGTCGCCAGATCCCTTGTGCGGGAATGGGCCACCGTCACCGTCGCCTGACCAGCCTGCAACATCAGGGCCATCGGCTTGCCCACCAAGATGCTGCGCCCGACGACAATGGCCCGCTTTCCCTCCAAATTCACATCGGCCTTGGCTAACAGCGCCATCACCCCGGCGGGCGTGCAACACCGTGGTCCTCTCTCCCCTTTAAGCAAACGCCCCAGGTTGAGGGTGTGTAAGCCGTCAGCATCCTTGTTTGGATCGATCGCAGCCAGCAGGGGCCCTTCTTCGAGACCCTTAGGCAGCGGCAACTGCAACAAAATGCCGTCAACCCGTGGATCAGCATTCAACTGCTCGATCGTGGCAAGTAGCTGGTCGTTGGATATGTCCGCCGGCAGATGGTGGACAAAACTGCGGATGCCGACCCGCTCACAAGCTTTTGCCTTGTTGGTGACATAGACGCCACTGGCCGGATCCTCCCCCACCCGCAGCACAGCCAATCCAGGTGGCCGGCCGACCCGACCCAGACCGGCGCTGATCACGGCAGCCAGGCGCTGCTCAATTGAGGCGGCCAGGAGTTTCCCGTCGAGAACGGCAGCCATGGGTAAAATCGGTCTGTCTCCAGCATGCAATGCCAAGGGCAAGCAGGCAGCTGGCTAGCCTTCATTCATGGCAAAGGGCCTGCAACGTATCCGGCTCTACTGGCGGCAACTGCTCCGCCTCGAACGACCCCGTCAAGCCTTGGTGCGCTGGCGGGCCGGCGGCTTGGCCGCCTTGCTGCTCGCCTGTTTGACAGTGGCCCTGATCAGCAGCTGGCCCTGGCTGGTGGAGCCCAGTCCCCGCATCGGCATGGCATCGCCTTTTACGGTCCTGGCCCCCAAGGATGCCCGTGTCATGGACAACACGGCACTGGAGGAACGGCGCACCAGGATGCTGCCGCGCACAAGAGTGCAAGTAGTCGACCAAGGGCTGACCCTGGTCCTTGAGGGGCGACTCAATCGGCTGCTTGAGGACCTCCGCAATGAGATGCGAAATGGCCAACCCAAGCTCGATTCCCTCAATTTGCGCCGCGAGGAACGTCTCTGGCTCGCAAGCCTCCGTCCTCCGGCCCTGATGGCCTGGGAACAGGCAGTCCAACAGGCGCAGCGCCGCATGCTGAGTCAGGGGGTGGTGGCCAACCTGGCGGAGCACACTTTGTTAAAGGCAGCCAAATTGCAACTCGAAGACCAAGGAGCAGCAGCCCAGAGCCTTGGCAGCAGGCTGGTGGTCACCAGTTTGCGCAGCAGCACCAATCTGCGGGACGATCCATTCTTGAGCCAGCGGCGCATTGCCGATCTCGTCAGTAGCCAGGGGCTACCCACCCTCAACATCCAGCGGGGAGATCTCATCACCCGCCAGGGGGAAACCATCACTCCCCAGGCTTTTGATGTCCTGGATTACTTCGGGCTGATCAATCGACGGCCGAGGCCCCTGGTCTGGTTCAACCGTTTTGCTGAAGCCCTGGCGGCCTGCATCACCATGCTGTTGGTGATGCGCCGCTGGCGAGCCAGCCTCGAACCGCGCCAGGGTCTCCTGGCCCTGTTCATGTTGCTGGTGGTTCAGGCCTTCAAACTCTGGCTCGGGCCGTTGGCAAGCCCCCTGGCCCTGCTGCTGCCACCAACCCTGTTGCTTGCCCAGGGGCTCGGCACCATGGCCGGAATCGCCTGGCTTGCGGTGGGTAGCTTGCTCTGGCCCTACCCGTTAACCGCAATTCTTGAGGGTCGGCTGCTGGTGGCGGCTCTATTTGCAGCCCTAGCTGCCATCCTGGCCGGACGCCAACGCAATCGTGCCCAGCTACTGCAACTGGCCGTACTGCTGCCTGCCGGGGCTTTGGTACTGCAATGGCTTTGCGTGCAATTGGCCAACTTCGCTGGGGTGGAGGAGGGTCGTTTTCCCCTCAACGGCGATTTGCTGAACGAATCATTGTTGGTCGGTGGTTTGTTGATGGCAGGCCTGCTACTGGCGCCCTTGATGGAGAGTTTCTTCGGCCTGCTTACAAGGGCCCGGCTGCTAGAACTGGCTGATCTGGAAAGGCCCCTGCTGCGCCGGCTCTCTACCGAAGCTCCCGGCACCTTTGAGCACACCCTGATGATCTGCGGCCTGGCCGAAGAGGGTGCAAGGGCGATTCAGGCCGATGTCGATCTGATTCGCACCGGCGCCCTTTATCACGATGTCGGCAAACTTCATGGTCCTCAATGGTTTATTGAGAACCAGGAGGATGGCCTAAACCCCCATGAAAGCCTCAACGATCCCCTCACAAGTGCCGCCATTCTCCAGGCCCATGTCGACGAGGGTTTACGACTGGCCCGGCGTTATCACCTGCCCCGTCCCCTTTCGGATTTCATCCCGGAACATCAGGGGACATTGAAAATGGGCTATTTCCTGCATCAAGCACGGGAACTCGACCCTACGGTGCCGGAATCCCGCTTTCGTTATGCCGGACCGATTCCCCGCAGCCGTGAAACGGCGATCTTGATGATGGCCGATGGCTGCGAGGCCGCCCTGCGCTCCCTGCCCCAGGGAACCAATGAAACCGAAGCCGCCGCCATGGTGCGTCGCATTGTCGAAGCCCGTCAAAATGATGGTCAACTTGCCCTCAGTGGCATTAGTCGGGCCGAACTTGAGTTGGTGATCCGTGCGTTCGTAAGGGTATGGAAGCGGATGCGGCATCGGCGCATTGCCTATCCGATCCCGGCGCGCAAAGCTTTCAGTGCTTGAGGCGGTCCCCCAGTTGCGCTGGCCACCGCCTTTGCATCCACTGCCCCAGCCCCAGCCCCAAGGCGGCGAAGAGCAAGCCGCTGAGCAGTTCCAACAACCAGCAGGCCAGGGCTGCCCACCAACCGCTGGCTTGGATGCGGTTAAGCAGCGCCAAAATCCAGCCACTGAATGAGGTCAGCGAACCGCAAAACCCCACACCCCCGACCAGCAACCAGGCCCGTGGACGGCCAGCGGCCGTGGCGCTTAGCCAACCCAACACAAACGCTCCCAGCAGATTGACCACGCTGAGATCGTCGACCAGCCAGCGCAGCAGACTGCCCGGAATAGCCCCAAGGGCAATAAGCAACAGATCGGCAAGCAACCGACCCAGAGAAGGGCTTGCCAAGGAAGCAGACCCAGCGGACTTCGGCAGCGGCAGGCTCATCGCCCCAGGGCCAAACCCGCCATCAACGCCAAAGAGCCGCCAAGCAGGGAACCAAGCGCCAACCTCACCAGGGTGCCTGGAGCCCTGACGCTCAACAATTCGAGCATCAAGGTGGAGAAGGTGCTGAGACTGCCCAAGAAACCCGTGATTAGCAACAAGCTGGCCCCAGGGGGGGCGTCAGGACGCTCCAGAATCGGGAGCAGCCAACCGAGGGCAAAACAGGCCAGCAGATTGACGACCAAGGTGCCCCAGGGCCTCGATGGCAGACGGTTCGCCAGATGATTTACCAAGAGGAATCTCAGACAGGCTCCCGGCACAGCCCCGGCGGCAACAAGCAGGGCCTGACTCGGGATCATCCTTGCTCGATACGCCTGGCATGGCGATTGTGAAGCATCTGACTGATCTTGCGCTGGAGCACCACTAGAGCCGGGACAAGGGTGATGGCATTGGCCACCATCACGGGACCATCCTGGATGATGAAGCCATAAAGGCCCCAACAGGCGATGCCGACACTGAGCAACAGATACATCCTCAGCGAGATCGCTGTGGTGTCCCCTGTCCGTATGGTTTTGATCGCTTGGGGGAAAAAGCTCAGGGTCGTCAATGTGGCGGCCAGATAACCGAGCAGGGTGACAGCAGGGGGGTGAGCCATGGTAATGGGAAACTCCGTGGTCCCACATCCTGCAGGATTGAAAGGGGTCGCCCCAGGCCCACTCAGCAACGAGCGACAAGACACTCACCTTGAAGGAGCTGCAAGCCCAACTGCAACCCGAGTGGCGCCGAAGAGCAGATGATCAACTGGGAATGCTCCAGACTTTGTATCGTTACCTACCTGACGCTGGATAGCGCCGAAATGGGACTGATTCCAGGTGCCTTCTGTACACCAAGTGCCAAACGGCCCATGAACTTCTCTTGCTGGTTGCTTGATTGAAAATGGCTCTAGCTTGGTTTTGTCCGATCCCACGGCATGTTCCAGCCCAACCCCAAGACCGACCCCTACGGTGAGCGAGAGATCCGTAGGCGACTTGCGCCCAACAGCTGGTTGAAATTTTTGCAGATCGGCCTGACAGGGCTCCTGGCATTAATGGGCTACTGGCTCGCCATCAAAACCAGTGACAATGGCCATAGCATTCAGCATCTCAATCAGCGAATCCGCACTCTGGAAACCAGCCGGGGGCCTGACCAGTACCTCAAGCTGCAGGGACAACTGCGTGAGATGGCCGATCGACTCCAGACCCTGGAGGCAGAAAATGATCGACTCCAGTCCATAGAGTTGCGTCAAAGCCAAGAAAGGCAATTGCGCTTGCTGCAGCAAGCCACCCCGCAGTCCAGACCTAATTCAGTGGCACCCAGCTCCCCTGGCAAGCGGATGCCCTACATGGTTCCTGTGCCCCAGATGCCAGAGAGACTTCCCTCGGCTACCACCCCCCGCAGCCTGCAGAAGCCACCGGCGAACCTGGGCAGCAGCCTGGCAACTCCATAAAAAACCAGACTTTATTCAGCCTTTGACCGCATTAACGGTAGCGCTAGGCAGTATGTAGCGTTGCAACAAAATAAAAACCAATAAAACAGGAAGGATTGAAACCATTGCGCCTGCGGCAACCAAGCGCCAATCAAGGGAAAAACTACTAGAAAGCTGCTGCAGTCCTAGGGGTAGAGTATAAAGCTTGGGATCGTCAATAATTATCAAAGGCCACAAAAAGTCACCCCAAGTTCCGATAAAGACAAACATAGCTAATGTTATTAGATCAGCTTTTGCCGCAGGCAACATGATATTCCACCATTCCCCCAAGGGACTACAGCCATCGATACGCGCCGCCTCCTCAAGTTCTACCGGAACTGTCAGAAAACTCTGGCGCAGCAAAAAAATCCCAAAGGCCGTCGCCGCCTGGGGCAGAATCAAAGCCCACATACTATTGCGCAAGCCAATCTGAACCATAAGCAAATACAGGGGAATCATCACCACCTGGAAGGGGATCAAAATCGTGGCAACCACCAAGGCCAAGACCAAGCCACGACCGGCAAATCGCAAGCGCGCCAGGGGATAGGCCGCCAATGAACAAAACAACAGATTCGCCAAAACTGCCAGGCTGCTGACAATGATGCTGTTTAGCAGGTAAGTCACCATTGGGTTGGCGGCGAAGAGGCGTTGGTACGCCTGCAGGCTGGGTTGGGATGGCACCAGGCTGGGCGGAGAAGCAAAAATATTTTCGGCAGGGCCCTTTAACGAGGTACTCAGCAACCAAATCAGGGGCAAAAGCATCATCAGTGCTAATAAAAGCAGACCCATGAGCTGGAGTGCCGCCACAACACCAGAAGGACGGACGCCGTTAAGGGCCATGACGCATGCCTATTTCAGAAACCCCATCATGGGACCCAGCCAACAAAGCTCGCAGGCGTCTAGCCAGGGCCTCAAGCGGGACCCCATGATCAGGGCGCTCACAACGCAGTCCACTTTGGCCATCCATCCAAACCGGATGACTGCCTTGCCAGAGAATCGGGCGTCCGTCATCGGCCATCCAGGCCAGGGTGAGATGCAGATTATTGCCGCTTTGGTAGATCTCCAACTCCAAATCCGCCTCGGGACACCGCTCGCCGCTGGCATCGCGCACCTGCAGGGTCAGGCAACAGTCAAGACTGTCCTGACCCAGTGAAGGTACTGGCGAATCGTCTCGTACTAGTACAGCATGGCGAAAAGGTTTGCGGCAAAGATCAGCAGCTGCAGCGACTAACTGAATCAAATCGGCATTCATCAAGATTCAACTATAAAATGGCATGGATCGCCCTCAGTTGGATCTGCAGGAGGCCAGGTCGGAAGCCTGGATTAAGGCCCCCATCATCGCCAAATTTAGAATGCAAAATCTGCAGGCGATTGATGCGTGAAGCATCAAAATGCAGCGGCAAGCCCATGGGCAGGGCATTGACAGGTTTAGCCCTGATCGAGGCAGTCAGATCGGTGAATCGCACGCCAACCAGGGTCAGGCCATCGGGCTCCGTGCCAAATTCAGCCACCCAACGCAATCCACCGGGTATTAGCTCGGTCAGACCGGCAACGCCATCCGCGCAGGCTACGGCGAGCTTGTAACGACGGCCATCCCCCACCAAGTCAAGTTGGAGACCGCCGTAGGCCGAGAGGTCTAGCGGAGGCGAAAAGAGGGGCGATCGCACGCTGACGAACCCTCCCCCAGTTTCAACGACCTCAGCATCCAGTGTCAGGCCTTCGCTATCAACCCTGGTTGTGCCCTGGCTGCGCCCTCCCATAATTGTGTCATTGAGGGCATGCCAGCCACTGAATCCGTTGCCTTCAACGATCACCATGGCCCGATTGCTCCGGCGGCAGCCTGATCGGCCAGAACGATTACATCCGTATCGGGCTGGACAAGCCGCGCAGGGGTGCGTTGAGGAGATTCTTCGGGATCCAACAAACGCCGCAACGCCTCTCGTTTAGTGGAGCCACTGACAAGAAAAACCACCTTTCGGGCGGCAGAAAGCAAAGGGGCCGTCATCGTGATGCGGGCCATGCCTTTACCCTCACTCACCGTCACCAACTCATCCGTCACCATGGTGGCAGTGGTACCAGGAAACAAGGAGGCCGTATGGCCATCATCGCCCAAACCCAGGAGGACCAAATCCAGACGGGGCGGCGATCCGACGCAAAGGTGCATGATCTCTTGGCCATAGGCAGCTGCACCCAGCGCAGGCGAGGCAAGGTCCGTTGGAACTGGGTGAAGATTGACCGCAGCCGCAAGCGGACTGGCCAGCAGACTGGTCTTAAGCAGGCCGAGATTGCTGGCCGGATCGTCCGCTGCGACCCAACGCTCATCACCCAACCACACATCGACTCGTTCCCAGGGGAGATGTTCCTCACCAAGTAACCGGTAGGTGGCTGCAGGGGTGGTGCCACCGGCCAGAGCGATCTGGGCGCGATCGCAGCTGGCCAACACCAGATCGATCTGGGCGGCAAGCACCTGGGCTGCCTGCTGGGCCAACTTCTCTGGGGATTCAATGATAGTTAATTTGTAGCGCGTCATTCAGCCTCTAGGGTGGGGAAACAGCTCAATCCAACCATTCGGTGTGAAAACTACCGGGTTGATCCGTGCGTTCGTAGGTGTGGGAGCCGAAGCAGTCCCGCATCGCCTGGATCAGATTCTGGGGTAGGCGTCCGGTGCGATAGCTGTCGATGTAATCGAGGCTGCTACTCAAACAAGGAACCGGAATTCCCGCCAAAGCCGCCTCCGCAACCACTTGGCGCAGACCAGGCAGGCGTCTGTTGATCTGCTCGGCAAACCAGGGATCAACCATCAGATTGGACAGGGTAGGCTGAGCTACATAAGCGTTCTGGATGCGCTGCAACAAGCGAGCCCGGATAATGCAGCCGCCCTTCCAGATCTGGGCGATCGCGGCAAAATCAAGGTTGTAGTTATGCAGGCGGGAGGCAGCTTGTAAAAGGGCCATGCCCTGGGCATAGCTAGCGATGGCAGCCAAGATGCTGGCATCCCTTAACGGTGGCATCCCCTCAGACGGATCGCCCAGATGGAAGGGGCTGTGGGGTGGAGCCGTCAAGATCGACTCGGCAGCTACCCGCTCGCTTTTGAGCGAGCTCAAAACCCTGCCATTCAAGGCGGCATAGATGGTTGGAACGGGAACCCCCATCTCAAGGGCACTCTTGACGGTCCAAAGGCCAGTACCCTTTTGACCTGCCGCATCAACTATCAATTCAACGAGATCAGAGCCTGTAGCAGGATCCTTGGTGCGTAAACAAACCTCGGTGATCTCAACGAGAAAGGAGGCCAATTCTTCAGTTTGATTCCAAATTCCCAGCACATCGGCCATGGCATCGCCGTTGAGGCCAGCCCCCCGTTTCATCAAATCGTAGGCCTCGGCCAAAATCTGCTCAATGCCGTATTCAATGCCGTTGTGCACGGTTTTGACAAAATGGCCGGCACCGCCAGGGCCGATATAGGTGACACAAGGACCATCTTCGACCTGGGCCGCCATGAGGCTGACCATGCTTTCAATTGCGTCATAGGCGGAGCGGGTGCCACCCGGCATCATGCTGGGCCCTTCCAGGGCACCTTTGGCCCCACCGGAAACGCCCATGCCAATGAAACCAAAACTGCGGCTTTCCAGTTCTGCAACGCGACGTTCGGTGTCGGTGTAAAGGGAATTGCCACCATCAATGAGCAGATCCCCTTCTTCCAGCATGGGGGCCAAGGTTGCGATCAGGTCGTCTACAGGCTGGCCCGCTTTGACCATCATCAAAATCCGCCGGGGTCTCTCAAGGGCAGCAACAAACTCTGGAAGGGTGGCAGCGCCCACGATGGCCTTACCAGCGCCTCGCCCCAGCAAGAATTCCTCTGTCTTGGCGTAGGTACGGTTGTAAACGACGCTGGAGAAGCCATTGCGCTCAGCGTTCAACACAAGGTTTTCGCCCATCACACCAAGGCCGATCAGTCCGAAATGTGCCTTGCCCATGGAATTGGTTGGATTGGGAGGGGTTATGACCCATTGTGGCGAACTTCTGTAATCAGAAAGCCTGATCCAGAGCTGTTGTCAGGAAGCGCTGTCTTAGGGAGTTGGATTCAGATGACAGTGCCATCAGCAATACTGCCATTCTTAACAACAACGACGATGCCATTTCTAATATAAAAATTAAGTTCCGGCCTATCGGCTTCTTCGACACGATCCTTGTTGATAATTGTCACATCGCTGCCAATACGAACATTTTTGTCAAGAATTGCTCCTTTAACGGTGGTTCCTCGGCCCACGCCGATGGGAATCCCCCCCCGCTCCCTCAGAATCAACCTCTCTTCCATGGACTCAAAGTAGTCCGCTCCCATCACCAAGGTGTCCTGCAAAACTACCTGATCTTCAACCCGACTGCGCACCCCAAGCACACAGTGGTGAATGGTACAGGCTTTAAGCAAGGTACCCTCGCAAATAATCGATTCAGTGACCTGAGCATCTTGTAATTTGCTCGGGGGGAGATAGCGCGGTCGTGTATATATAGGAAACTGTTCGTCATAAAATGAGAAAGCTGGATTTGGTTGGGCCGTCAGAGCAAGGTTGGCTTCATAAAATGCTCCGATTGTACCGATATCCTCCCAATAATCATCAAAAAGATAGCTTTGCAGGCAGTCACCGCGTGCCAGCGAAGCAGGAATGATCTCCTTGCCAAAATCAGTGGCTTGAGGATTAGAATTAAGTAGGTCAAAAAGGGTATCTCGACTGAAAACATAAATGCCCATCGAAGCCAGAAAGGGGCGCTTACTGGCCTGCTCCGCCGAGAGACCCAAAGCCGAAGTGTCAACCCGCATGGCTTCCAAGGCCTCTCCCTTGGGCTTTTCACGGAACTCCTCAATGCGACCAGTGCCATTGGTGCGCATCAATCCGAACCCTTCGGCTTGGGCGCCGTCGACAGGGAGAGCCCCCACACTTAGGTGAGCACCGGTTTCAATATGATGAAGAACAAATTTCGAATAGTCCATACGATAAAGCTGATCTCCGGAAAGAATCAAATAATGATCGACATCCCACTCTTGAAACAACCACTGGTACTTGCGTACAGCATCGGCAGTACCCTCAAACCAGCTTGGGCTATCGGGAGTTTGTTGAGCAGCTAAAACCTCAACAAAACCCTGGCCAAAACCAGCAGAAAGATTATAGCTCATCGTCAGGTGACGATTGAGCGATGCACTATTAAACTGAGTCAATACATAGATCTTGTTGATCTCAGAGTTGATGCAATTGCTGATGGGAATATCTATAAGTCTAAACTTACCTGCCAGGGGAACCGCTGGCTTTGCACGCATCTTGGTGAGGGGATAGAGGCGTGTTCCTGCTCCGCCTCCAAGGATAATCGCCAGAACCCGTTTCATGCTGGTCAAATACCCACTCTTGCAGAGAAAAACGTAGAGGAACGGAGGCCGTTCTGGCTAGCCACTGGGGCACTTCGATGCAAGCAGCTAACGATAAACATTACCATGATGCAAAAGTTCATTGATCTTGGGGATCTTCGGAGAGTTCAAAGAGATCCTCCAGTACCTTCAAGGCATTGTGACGCTGCGCTCTAGCTTGGGGTGAACGCAAACGAGTCACAGGGGTGTGAAGAATCTTATTGATGATGCCCTTGCTGAGGGCTTCTACCACCTTACGTTCCCTAACGGAAAGGTCGGGACCCATACGACTAAGCGCTTTTTGCAATTCCTGCTCACGGATGTCCTCCATTTTCATCCGCAGACAATTGACGAGTGGCACAGCCTCAAGGCCGTCCCACCATTCCAGGAACAGGCGAGCCTCTTCTTGCAGCAAACCCTCTGCCTCGGCGGCAATTTCCCGTCGCGCTTCCTGATTACGGGCCACAACCTCCTGGAGGTCATCTACGTCGAAAGCTTCAACGCCTGACAACTCGCCGGCATCTGCTGAAATATTACGGGGAACACCAATGTCGATCAACATCAGGCTGGAACGCCGATTCAATCCAGCCAAACGTGATGCGGTGATAACAGGTTCCTCAGCCGCAGTACTTGTAAAGACGAGCGAACAGGTGCTTAGACAGTGATCCAAATCGCTCAGGGGGCGACACTGGACCGGAAGAGCTGGGAAATCGGTAGCCAGGGCCTCAGCGCGGGCCACGGTCCGATTAAGAATCACAGCGCCACGGCAGCCCTTGGCATTCAGATGCTGCAGGAGCAACCGTGCCATGCGACCCGCTCCCACCACGGCCACCTGTTCCTGGTCAAGGGGCACCAATTCATCGAGGCCTCTGGCCTGGCCCAACTTCAACTGGGCCAGTTCGACAGCCGCAGAACTGATGGAAACGGCTCCCGTACCTAGGTTCGTTTCGGTACGAACCCTCTTGCCGGTGCTCACCGCCTGATTGAGCAGCCGACTCAAAATTGGTCCAAGAGAACGATGCTCCTGGCCCAGTCGCACCATCTTTTTAACCTGGGAAAGAATCTGACCCTCCCCAAGAACCAGACTATCTAGACCCGCTGCCACCCTTAGCAGATGGGAAATTGCATCTTCGTGGTGGTAGGTGAATAGATGGGGGGCCAGATCATCAATGGGTAGGCCTGATACCTGACTCAGGAAAGATCCGACGGCATGGGTGCCTTGCTCGGGATGGCGCAGCAGGGCGTAAATCTCGAGTCGGTTGCAAGTGCTGAGGATGGAAGCCTCAAGCACCTGCTCGTCGGCCCGTAGCGCCAGTAGCGAGCCCTCCATGGTCTGCTCGGGGATGCTCAGCCGTTCCCGAATTTCAACGGGAGCGGTCCGATGGCTGAGGCCGACAACGGCGATGTGCATGGAGTAGCGGTGTCCGCTCAGCGCAGGGCGATGCTCTGGGCCCCAGGCTTGATGTGCACCGTATTGGTGAACCGGGCCGTCCCATCCAGCGTACTGATCACCAGGCTGCTAGTGCGGACACAATCCTTCTCAAACTTGACACCATGGAAAAGCAGGCCGTCGGTGATGCCACTGCCTGCAAATACAACATTCTCACCGGATGCTAGTTCGTCAGCTTCGTAGATCTTGTCGGGATCAGTGATGCCCATTTCGGCGAGCCGGGCAAGATTGCCTTCCCGGGTGAGTCCCTCCCATTCTTTTGTCTGGGCAACTGCAGGGTCATAAACCAACTGTCCCTGAAAATGGCCGCCAAGGGCCCGAAGCGCCGCCGCAGAGATGACCCCCTCGGGAGCGGCGCCGATGCCCATCAGGCAATGGGTGCCTGTACCAGCAAAGCCACAGGCAATGGCGGCTTGGACGTCCCCATCACTAATGGGTTTGACCCGGGCGCCTGTGGCACGGATCTCGGCGATCAAGTCCTTATGCCGGGCCCGATCCATGACAACGATAACCAGCTCGCTTGGGGCCAACCCAAGGGCCTGACTCAATATGGCAATGTTTTCAGTTGCCGACTTGCGAATATCCACCTTGCCCTTGGCGGCCGGAGGCGCCGCCAGTTTTTTCATGTAGAAGTCTGGAGCGTTAAAAAGTCCACCCCGGTCGGATGCGGCCAGCACCGCCATAGAACCATCTTGGTTGTTTGCACACAGGTTGGTGCCTTCGCAGGGGTCTACGGCGAAATCAACGCCAGGACCGGTACCGCTACCCACTTCCTCACCGATATAAAGCATGGGGGCTTCGTCCCGCTCCCCTTCGCCAATGACGATGCGGCCCTGCATCTGGATCTGCCCCATCCGCTCGCGCATCGCCTCAACAGCCGCAGCATCGGCCTCGTCTTTCTTGCCCAGGCCGGTCAGATGGGCCGAGGCAATGGCGGCCTGTTCAACGACCTCAAGAATTTCCTGGATGAGGGTGCGATCCACAACGGTCGGGCGGGGGATAGGGGGCTGGCAGAAAAGAAAGGATCAAGATGGGAGGGGCGATGGGAACCCATCGCCGCAGCTAAACAGATTCGCTTCAGCTTCGCTTCAGCGCGCTTACCACCCACTTCCGTTTCCTGAAAGCGGGATGATCGTATCAGCGGAGACGGCGGTCAAGGGGAACCGGGGCCAAAAACAGGGCAAGCCTTGGGCCCAGGGTCGATTCCGTAGAATTGTGTGTCCTTGCCCCGGTGGCCTCCATGAGTACCAAGCCCCTGGTGATTTCACCTTCGATTCTTTCAGCCGATTTTTCTCGCCTCGGCGAGGATGTGCGGGCTGTGGATGCCGCAGGCGCAGACTGGATCCATGTGGACGTGATGGATGGGCGCTTCGTACCCAATATCACCATCGGACCCTTGATCGTGGAGGCCCTGCGTCCTGTCACCACGAAGCCACTGGATGTGCACCTGATGATCGTTGAACCCGAGAAATATGTCGCCGATTTTGCCAAAGCCGGCGCCGACATCATCAGTGTGCAGGTGGAAGCATGCCCCCACCTGCACCGCAATCTTGCCCAGATCAAAGACTTGGGCAAAATGGCTGGGGCAGTGCTGAACCCAAGCACGCCACTAGACACTTTGAACTATTGCCTTGAACTCTGTGATCTGGTGCTGATCATGAGTGTTAATCCTGGGTTCGGTGGCCAAAGCTTTATTGAAAATCAAGTACAAAAAATCCGTGAACTACGACGGATTTGTGATGAACGGGGACTGGATCCCTGGATCGAGGTCGACGGTGGAATCAAGGCGAGCAATGCTTGGCAAGTAATTGAGGCTGGAGCCAACGCCATTGTGAGTGGCTCCGGCGTCTTCAACCAACCCAGCTACGCCGAAGCGATCACCGGTATCCGCAATAGCCGACGGCCGCAACCTGCCCTGGCCTAAAAGTCGGGGCTTCATGTAACAAATAAACATATCAATATAAAGAAATTTAGACTGATTGCATCTCTTGGGGATGGGCATGATTTGAATAGCAATGTTTGCCCTTCCTCCATGAAAATCTCAGCCCCGCGCCCATCTGGTCTAACCATCAGCCTCAGCTTGGCAGCTTTCTTTGCCACAACCCTGTTGGGCACGATGCCGGCCAAAGCCAGGATCAGCAGCCTAAGCAATCTCTTTTCCTTTGGGGATAGTCTTTCCGACAGTGGCAATAGCAAGTCCGTTAGCCAAAGTGCCAAAGGATTTACTTTCCCACCAGCACCCTATGACGATGGACGCTTCAGCAACGGACCCGTCGCCGTCGAATATCTATGGCAAATATTCAATCCAGGTAGTACCGCTTTCAAGAACTCCCTCAGCCCCGGCAACCAAGACACTAATTATGCAATTGGCGGCAGCAGTTCGGGGCTGCAAAACTATCTCGAACTCCATCCGCCTGTCATTTCAGAAAGTTTGAGCACCGCCTACAACGAAAAAGGCAACGCTTGGCAACTCGACAGCTTCGCCAGCCAGAACCAAACTTTTGATCCGGACACCTCTCTCTTTTCTGTCTGGTTTTTTCCAAACGACCTATTTTGGTATAATAATTCAACGCCAAATAGCCTGCCAGGGACCTACACCGGCAATCCAGGCCCCGAAATTGGACCACCAGCTGGATTTTCAGCTGTTGTCGGCAATGCTATAAATAATATTGTCGGGACAATCACCAAATTGGCGGACAGCTACGGGGCACGCCATTTCCTGGTACCTAACAGTGCCTTGATCGGCAACACGCCCGAATTCGCTGGCACCCAGCAGCAAGATGTATTGAATCAGCTTTCCGCCGGCTTCAACAACTCGCTGCAGACCAACCTGAATCTTTTGAGCTCCCAACGACCTGAACTGGACATCATCCAGTTTCAAACGGACGACTTACAGCAGGAGATTCTCAGCAATCCATCCCTATTCGGCTTTACGGATGTAACAACTAGGTGTATCAACAACGCGAATTGCGTCACCAATGCGGGTGGTGCGGCCAATGACTGGTTCTACTGGGATGGCACCCATCCCACTACAACCGGGCATGAAATTTTTGCCCAGAGAATGTATCAAGACGTTTATCAACCAGTGCCAGGACCTCTGCCCCTCATCGGCATCGCTGCCGGCTTCGGTTGGAGCCGGCAACTACGGCGCCGGATCAAATCCAGTCTTGAAAGGGCATAGGTGCCGTAAGGCAGCTGATTTTTATCAGCTGCCAAAAAACCAGCCATAGCTATGCAGGCCAATGCCAAGCAGATTGACCCCGATATAACAAACCGCGATCACCACAAGGCCGGCTGCCGCCAGCAAAGCTGGCCGCCGGCCCTGCCAACCGCGGATCAATCGGGTGTGGAGATAGGCCGCATAAACCAGCCAGCAAATCAAGGCCCAGGTTTCCTTGGGATCCCAGCTCCACCAACTGCCCCAAGCTTCATTGGCCCACACGGCACCGCTGACAAGCCCGACCGATAGGAGCAGAAAACCGACCGTGATGGTGCGATAACTGAGGCTATCAAGCTGTTCACTGATACGAAAATCACTGCTGCTCAAGCTCACTGCTCCTGGTCCATCGCTGCTGAGCTGCGCTTGGCGAAAGCCACCGCTGCCAATTGAGCTGCTGCGCAGTTCCAGAGCCTCATCGCGGTCTGTGAACAGAACGGCCACACTCAGCAGGGAGCCGACCAAAAGTGCGGCATAACTCAGCATGATCACACTGACATGCATCACTAACCAGCTAGAGCGGAGAGCTGGCACCAACGGGGAAGCCTCTTGGAGCCGATCCGGCAGGGCAAAGCTGGCAAAGGCGACACAACCGAGCGCCATTGGGGTGGCGGCGGCCGGTACCAGGGGACTCGGCCAGGCCCGCTCCACCAGGAGCTGGGTGAGGGTGCAGCCCCAGGCCAAAAAGCAAAGGGATTCGTAGAGATTGCTGATCGGGAAATGGCCGGAATCCCACCAGCGCAGGACCAGCTGGGCTGTGAGGCAAAGATTGGCGGCCGCCACCAACAAGGTCACCCAACGGTTGGAGCCACCGCCACTGAGGGACCAGAAGGAGAGGGGAAGCACAAGCAAAAGCAGGGCGAAGGCGGCCAAAGCGAGGCCGACTACGGGATCGTTCACCGGGACAGGAAGAAGTGGGTCCAGTCTGCCGTTCCATCGGGCTCAGCGACTGGCCTGGCGCAGGAGGAGACCCCCACTGGCCAACCCGACCACGACCGGGAGCCAAGCTGCCAGAAAGGGAGTCAGGGTCCCGGTGATGCCCAGGGAGCTGACGATGAAAGACATCAAGTAGTACCCAAAAATCAAGAGCACACTGATCCCAAAACCCTGACTTCGACTCGTGCGGGCATGGGGGCGGACACCCAGGCTGCTGCCAATCAGACCAAAGACTAGACAGATGGCGGGGAAGGCAAATTTCTCTTGAATCCGGACCCGCAGACGACGGGCCTCCTTGAGATTGTTGGCCTCTGTCTGCAAACGCTCAGCCCGTAGGGCTTGACCCACCGTCATGGTACTGATATCGGTGGGTAATTTAGCCACCTCAACCGGGTCCTGGGTGAGGGGATATAGATAGCGATCAAAGCGGGCCGAGGTTGTTGAGCCTGTCTTCTCATCGACATTGACGATGCGACCGTTGCTGAATTCCCACATAGCCTGAGCCTCATTCCAATGCCCCTTCTCGGCCATCAACATCTGCCGTTGTCCCAACCTTGAGAAGTCAAGCAGGGTGACATCCTGCATCGATCCATTACGGAACTTACGGGAATAGAAAAGTTGCGTGAGCTGCCGGATCGAATCTCCGTTTTCTTCTTGCTTAACTCGACCGAAACGTGAATAAAGTATATTATCGCCGCTTTGATTCGTAACGGCCTTACCCAAAGCTCGCTCCAGGGTTTGGCTGGCGACGAGATTGGTCCGGGGCACGATCAGATCATTGAAAAGAAAAGTGAGCAGACTCATCGCCAGGGCCAAGGCCAGGGCAGGCACCACCATGCGGGTGGTACCCACACCCACACTGCGCAGGGCGGTCAGCTCACTGCTACCTGACAGTCGGCTATAGGCCAGCAGGGTGGCCATCAAGGTGGCCATGGGAAAAGCCAGGACCAGAAATCCAGGCAAACGCAACATCAAGACCTGGACAGCCACCTGCGGAGGCAGACCGGATTCGGCCACCCGTCGCACCAGCTCAAAAACCACACCCACCGAGAGGGATACAGCTGTGAAAGCCGCGATGCCAAAAAGCAGGGGACCCACCAGCTCTTGCAACAACCAGCGGTCCATCAAGGGCAGATGGCGCCAGCCGCTAAGGCTTCGCCAACTCCCCAGCAGGGATCGGAGCTTGGCTGGCAAATTCAAGGGGCCCGGAGTGGCCGACTTGGGTCTGGTCAAAGCTGGAAGCCCTCACCGAGATAGTGCCGACGCACCAAGGGGTCATGGGCCATGGCCAGAGAACTGCCAGAAGCCAGCAGCTGACCATCGGTAAGGATGTAAGCGCGATCTGTGATCGCCAACGTTTCACGAACGTTGTGATCGGTAATCAGCACCCCCATACCCCGCCGGCGCAGGCCGGCGATTAACTCCTGGAGATCGGCGACTGCAAGCGGATCAACGCCCGCAAAAGGCTCATCGAGCAACAAGTAACGCGGACCCTGCCCGCCTACGGCAAGCGCACGGGCCACCTCACAACGGCGCCGCTCGCCCCCAGAGAGTTGAAATCCCTTGCGGCGTTGAAATGGGACCAAATGGAAGTCATGAATCAAGCTTTCCAATCGCTCCTGGCGCACCGATCTAGGCGTCTGACTTTGCTGGAGCGCCAGCTCGAGATTTTCCCGCACGCTGAGATTGCGGAAGACACTGGCTTCCTGGGGTAAATAACCAAGGCCAAGCCGGGCTCGCTGGGGCATCGCCAGGCGGGTCACCGATACGCCATCAAAACGAACATTGCCCTCATCCGGCCGTAGCAAGCCCGTAATCAGGTTGAAGGTGGTGGTTTTCCCGGCCCCGTTGGGTCCCAGCAGTCCCACAACTTCGCCTGGATTGAGTTCGAGACTGACGCCACGCACCAAGGGTCTGCCTCCCAGGGTGATGGTGACCCGATCCAAGGCCAGACTCATGGCACCAAGGGGGAGGGCGTAGCCCCCTCGCGCGTTTGCAGACGCAGCTTGCTGAACACCTGGCGACCGGCTGATGGCTCAGCTACAACGCGCTCGCTGTCGAGGAGATAGACAAGCCGTTCGGCGCGGATGCGTTGGCCATCGCGATCGACTACATCGACATCGCCACTGAGGACGAGACGACCTTCCTTGCTGAAATATTGGGCCTGGCGGGACGTGGCCACCATGCCCTTCTGAGGATAGGTAATTCGAACATTGCCGATGGCAGTGACGATCCCAGTGCGGTTGTCGGCCTGTTGGCGATCAGACTCAATGCTCACCATGCCATCGTCGCGAACAACGGCAGGAATAGGGGGGGCTGGCGAGGTAGCTGGGACCGGGGCGCCAAGCGGCGGCGATGGCAGTTTGGGGTGAGCTGGTATGGGAGCTGGAGGGGTCGCTCCGCGGGCCATCAGAACCAGCGAGTTCCGAGGGGCGAGCGGAAGCAGCGCTGCCGCAACGATGCCCAAGCAGGCGAAGTGGAGCGGACGAAGCAAGAACCGGGCCATGACAAAGGATGACGGCTGAATCTACCGGGGCCCTTCCTGGCAGGGCTCAAGCCGAGGCAGGGATAAGGAATCCAGGGAAGATTGTTGCTGCAAGGCTCCTAGGCGCCGCTGGGATGATTGCTTGAGTTTCTGGATGTCAAGGCCGAGCTCACAGGGCTCGGCAGCGGCCAAGCGGCCGAGACCTTCACCAAGCAGCACTGTGGCGCCCCTTTGATTACCCCTTTCCAGATGGTGATGGGCCACGGCAATCTGGAGGATGGCTTGGAGTACAGGCCTGAGGCGGCCCTGGGTTTCATGCCAGACCGCCTCAAAATCATCGTGACATCCGTACCATTCGCCCCGATTGAACGCGGTGACGCCGGAATGGAAGCGCGGATCCTGGAGGATCAACGCCTCTTCGGCTGTAAAAGAATTGGAGCTGCTCAACGAATCAACGTTTAGCAGGTTTGCGGGCTGGCAACTTGCGTAGACGAATTGATTCGGGGGTGACTTCCAGCATCTCATCAGAGCCTATGTACTCAAGGGCTCTTTCCAGCGTCATCTGCACCGGGGTCTGCAGGGTGTCCAATTCCTCCGCACCAGCGGAGCGAATATTGGTGAGTTGTTTGGCCTTGCAAACATTCAACTCAAGATCCTGGGGTCGGTTGTTTTCACCAATAATCATACCCTTGTAGACCTTGGTACCAGGTGTAATGAAAAATTGGCCCCGATCTTCTGCATTTTTCAGCGCATAGAAGGTGGCCGTTCCTTCCTCAAAGGCAATCAGAACACCGTTACGACGGGCATCAAATTCACCCTGCATGGGTCGGTAGTCAAAGAAGGAATGGCTCATGATCCCTTCGCCGCGGGTGGCACGAACAAAATCACCACGGAAACCGATCAATCCCCGGGCCGGCACAATGAATTCCAATTGGGTCCTGCCATCACTACTGGTTTCCATGTTCTGCATTTCGCCCTTGCGAATGCCCAGCTTTTCAATGCAGGCACCAACGGCCTCCTCGGGCACGTCCATAACCAAGGTCTCGAATGGTTCATGGGGTGTGCCATCAATGGTGCGGAAGATGACTTGGGGCTGACTGACTTGGAACTCGAAACCCTCGCGCCGCATGGTTTCAATCAAGATGCCGAGGTGCAGTTCACCGCGACCACTCACCGAAAAGCGATCGGGTGAATCGGTGTCCTCAACCCGTAAAGCCACATTGGTAAGCAGTTCCTTCTGCAGCCGATCGCGCAGTTGGCGACTCGTCACGAACTTACCTTCCTTGCCTGCGAAGGGGGAGTCATTGACCACAAAGGTCATTTGCAGTGTCGGCTCATCAACCCGAATCAGGGGCAAGGCCTCAGGGTGATCGGGACAGGCAATCGTTTCACCAATATTGACCTCATCAAACCCTGAGACGGCAACAAGATCACCGGCACGGGCCTCGGCGATCTCAACCCGCTGCAATCCTTCAAAGCCAAGAAGCTTGCTGATGCGTCCACGCTTAATGCTGCCATCATCGCGAATCAAGGCCACGGTTTGACCACCGCTAATGGTGCCATTGTGTACGCGGCCTATCATTATGCGGCCCAGAAAATCTGAGTAATCGAGGGTTGTAACCTGCATCTGCAGGGGCTTGGCTGGGTCTCCAACCGGTGGTGGGACATGGCGCAAGATGGCATCAAAGAGCGGCTTCATCGTGTCGCTTTCCGTGGCCATGTCTGGCTTGGCATAGCCAGCCATGCCACTACCAAAAAGATAGGGAAAATCACATTGATCGTCGTCCGCACCCAGCTCCAAGAAAAGGTCGAGAACCTTATCAACAGCCTGTTCTGGATCGACACGGGCGCGATCAATTTTATTGACAAATACAATCGGCCTTAGACCTTGCTCTAAGGCTTTACGCAGCACGAAACGCGTCTGGGGCATCGGTCCCTCATTAGCGTCAACAATCAACAGACAACCATCGACCATGCCAAGAACACGCTCAACTTCTCCACCAAAGTCAGCGTGGCCAGGAGTATCAACAATATTGATACGAATGCCATTATAATGAACAGAAGTATTCTTTGAAAGAATTGTTATACCTCGCTCTCGCTCCAGATCGTTGGAGTCAAGCACACAGGTAGGCACCGCTTCTCCAGCACGAAAGATGCCCGACTGGCCCAGCAGGGCGTCGACCAAAGTAGTTTTGCCGTGGTCAACGTGGGCAATGATCGCAATATTGCGAATTGGGGCGCCTTTGCTGTCGCCGCTCATGATGTTCTCGGTTGGGAGGGTGGAAAATTCGAAACCAGGGCGGGTGCGGAAGACCGGCTTGCTTATCCGGCCTAGCTTATCCGGCGTGCTTATGTGGTTTTCGTCGCGCCAGGGTACTGAAGCGAAAAATGATTCTAGCTTGCGCCCTGCCTGTCTCAGCGGACCAGTCGCTGGGCTGGCTCAAACAGCTGCAAGGCCTCTGAGGACCCTTCAAAACGCCAGTGCCAGGGTTCGTAACTCACGCCCTGCTTATTTCCCATGGGAAAGGAAAGCTTGAAGTGGTAGCGACCTGCGTGCTGGGACAACCATCTGTAGGCCGGCGTATCTTCAAAATTCTGACTGAGATTGGTCCCCGGTTGACCTCCGTCACCCAGGTCCACCGCGTAGCCAGTGCTGTGTTCGGAATAGCCAGGGGGGGCGCTGACCTTGGCCCGGGTATGGGCGTCTTGATTGCGTTCAGCCTTGACGTCGAAAAACAGGCTGCGTTGCAGATCAATCGAGCGAAAAGCACTCAGCACCTGCAGGTCCACGCCGTCGCCAGCGGCGGCCTGCTGCATGGCAATTAGGGCAGCAGCAGCCTCCGGCCTGAGCTGCAGGCCAGGCCCCAGGGCCACGAGAAACCGGGTAGGAGCTTCTGGGTAAGGGAAATGGCCGAGCAGCCGCCCATCGGCGGTGGGGCGCTCTCTTAGATCCGCCATGGGACCAGGCTCAAGCCAGGGCACCATGCCTGCTTGGCGCAAGACCATCAGGCCGGCAATAGCTAGCCCAAATAAAAATGCGCCACCAAAAAGTCTCAGCCAAAGCGGTGCCCGACGGGGAACCTGAGCCCGGCTGCGCCGTGCCACGGGAATGTCGTCTCGAAACTGCGCAGGCGACACACCGTCAAGCATGGGTGAAGGAATGTTAATTCCTCGGCCCAGACCCGGACCCAGACCCCTGCTCCGAATCGGGGTCCGGGCCTGGGTCTGGGTCCGGGTCCTACTCCTTTGCCCGCCATCCTCCTAAAAACGATCTCAACAGTCCGCAGGGGACAGCCGCAAAGACCAGGCCTTTGGTGTTACGTTTTCAGGAGAACCACTGGCGCTAAAAGGTTTCAAGATGTTGCGAGTCGCAGTTGTGGGCGGCGGCCCGAGTGGATCTTGTGCTGCTGAAGTGCTTGCCAAGGCTGGCATTCAAACCTGGTTGTTCGAGCGAAAGCTCGATAACGCCAAGCCTTGTGGTGGGGCGATTCCGCTATGCATGGTCGAAGAATTTGACCTGCCGGAATCAATCATCGATCGCAAGGTCCGCAACATGAAGATGATTTCACCCTCCAATCGAGAGGTGGATATCCATCTACCGAACAGCAACGAATATATCGGTATGTGCCGCCGCGAGATTCTAGACGGCTTTCTTCGTGATCGTGCTGCATCCTTGGGGACAAATCTGATCAATGGCCTAGTTCAACGGATTGACACCGGCAAAAACCGCCAAGGCCCTTACACCATTCACTACGCCGACTATGCCGGTGGTGGAGCAACAGGCGAACTAAAAAGTATGGAAGTTGACCTCATCGTTGGTGCCGATGGTGCCAACAGCAGGGTAGCTAAAGCCATGGACGCCGGCGACTACAACGTGGCGATCGCTTTCCAAGAACGCATTCGCCTGCCCAAGGAAGAAATGGCTTACTACGAAGATCTGGCCGAGATGTACGTCGGAACCGACGTCTCCCCTGACTTCTATGCCTGGGTCTTCCCCAAGTACGACCACGTTGCTGTTGGCACCGGAACGATGCAGAAAAACCAGGCCCTGATCAAAGGCCTGCAGCAGGGGATCCGCGAGCGCGCCAGCAACCGGCTTCTCAAGGGTGAGGTGATCAAAGTCGAAGCCCATCCGATCCCCGAGCACCCGCGCCCAAGAAGGGTGGTTGGCCGCATGGCCTTGGTGGGTGACGCGGCTGGCTATGTCACCAAGAGCTCTGGAGAAGGGATTTACTTCGCAGCAAAAAGTGGGCGGATGTGCGCCGAGGAAATCGTCAACGCCAGCGCCGGTGGCACGCGTATTCCCAGCGAGGCCGACCTAAAAATTTATCTTAAAAAATGGGACAAAAAGTATGGCCCTACCTACAAAGTTCTCGAAATTCTTCAAAATATTTTTTATAGCAATGATGCGGCCCGCGAGGCCTTCGTCGAAATGTGTGATGACCTCGATGTGCAGCGCCTGACTTTCGATAGCTACCTCTACAAACGAGTGGTAACTATGAATCCTTGGCAACAACTCAAACTAACTTTCCGTACGCTGGCCTCAGTACTGCGGGGTCAAGCCTTGGCCCCATCCGGGTATCGACCGGTAGCTAGTGCAGTGCGCACGGAAGCGGAAGTAGCCCAGCTATTGGCCCCCCCGCCAGGCCCTGGCAACAAAACCCAAGCCATCAATGGCATCGGCCCGGATCCCGGTGCCGCCTCTGCGACTGATCGACAACCGGTCCTCAGCCGCTGAGGCAGTTGAAATCTGCGAGCTGGGTGGCCTGATTGCGCAGGATGCCCAGCATATTCAGCCGATTGCGGCGCACCGCTGGGTCGTCAGCCATCACCAGGACACTTTGGGGGCCATCGAAGAAGTCGGCCAGGGTGCTGGCACTTTGGGCAAGACCCTGGGCCAGTGCCCCATATCCCGATCCATCCTGGGCCTGGGCATAGGGACGAAGCGATTCAATTACGCCCAGCATCGCGGCTTCGCTCGGCGAATTGAACAGGGCCCCATCAACCCTGCCCTCGGGCCCCAACGCCCCAAGGTCCAGGTCTCCTTTGGCCGCCAGGCGTGAGGCCCTTTGTACCACTTTCTGCAAGGCAGCCAGTTGGCCCTGGCGCCGCAGATCGGCCAGCAGCAGTAAGCGGCGGCGGGCATCGGCCGGGTTGCCTAACAGCCTGGCTGCCGACACAGTCTCGCCGGCAACCGCCTCGACCAGGTCGCCATCAAAGCCCTCCTCCTCTAGCTGGCTAACCAACCTCTGGCGCAGCAACTCGACCATGCTCGCCTCCAGGGATATCGCATCGATGTCAAGGTCGGGCAACATCGCCGCCCAGTGCCGGCAGGAGCGCTGCAGCAGGGCCACCAGATCCAGGGTCCAGCCCCTATCCCAGAGAATCTGAAGGATCCCGTTGCCGGCCCGACGCAGCCCATAGGGGTCGGAGGATCCACTCGGTCGCTCCCCCCTGGCAAAGCTGCTAAGCAGCAGTTCCAGCCTTTCCGCCAGGGCCACCACGGCGCCCGCATCGGAGGTCGGCAGGCTGTCGCCCGCACCACGGGGCAGATAGTGCTCTTGCACCGCCAAGGCCACTGCCCGGGGTTCCCCTTCAGCCAGCAGGTATTTGCCCCCCATCACACCCTGCAGCTCCGGAAACTCCGCCACCATCTGGCTGACCAGGTCGTGTTTGCAAAGATGGGCGGCGCGGCGGGCTGCCGCCGCCGTCGTCATCGCCAGGGCCAGGGCCTCGAGCAGGGCGTCTGTGAACCATTCGAGGCGCTGGGTTCGGTCCAGCAGGCTGCCCAATCCCTCGGCGAAGGTGACCCGATCGAGTTGATCGCGGCGATCGATGCTGGCAACGGACCGATCGGCCCGCATAAAAAAGGCAGCGTCGTCCAAACGGGCTCTCAGTACCCTCTCGTTGCCCCGTCGCACCGTATCGGCAGCGGCAGGATTGCGACCATTGGCCACAAACAGGAAGCGGGAAAGGAGCAAGTCCCGCGCCTCCAGGGCGAGGGAATCGGGCAGGGCACCGGGGCGTCCCAGGGGGACATAGCGCTGATGGGATCGCATCACGGTGCTAAGCACCTCGGGCGGCAGCGCCAGATAGCGCTCATCAAGCGATCCGCTCAGCACCTGGGGGGCTTCGACCAGATCCACCAGCTCATCGAATAGGGCCCCCGGCAGATCGGGCACACCGGCGGCGGCCTGGGCCGCCGCCTTGATCTCGGCGCCAATGGTGGCGGCGCGGCCATCGCGATCGGCCATCACCGCCGCCGCAGCCAAGGTCTCGAAGTAGCCATCGGCCCGTGCAATGGCCAGGGGTTGTTGGCTGAGACGGTCGCCCCGGCTGAGACGACCGCTGCTGACCACCGGATCACAGTCGACCAAATCCACCGGCACCACCTCGTCGTCCAACAGGGCCACCAGCCAACGGACCGGACGGCTGAAGCGGCTTTGCCCCGCTCCCCAGCGCATGAAGCGGCGCCCCTGCAGCCCCCAGATCCACTCGGGAATCAGGGACTGCAACACCGTGGTTGTCGGTTGGCCTGGTTCCAGGACCTGGGCGAAGACAAAATCGCCCTTGGGTGTAGGTCGCACCTCCAGGGCCTCGGGCGGCACGCCACAGCGTCCGGCAAAACCAAGGGCGGCCGCCGTGGGCGAGCCCTCCGCAAAAGCTGCGGCGGCTGGGGGACCTTTGCGATCCTCGCGGCGATCCTCCTGCCGGGTCGCCAGGCCCCCAATCAGAACGGCCAGGCGCCTTGGTGTACCCGTCACCTGCAGCTCCTGCCAGGTCAACCGGGCCGCCGCCAGATCGTCTTCAACCCGCTGGCGCAGCTGGGGCAAAGCCAACCTGACGAAATCAGCGGGAAGTTCCTCGCTGCCAATCTCCAGTAGAAACGTGGCCATCGTCTCGAGCCGCCTTGCACCGACTGTATGGAACGACATCAACTGGCATGGGCAGCTGCAGCGTCGAGGGCATCGCCGCTGCTGGTTCGCTAGTTTCAAGTAGCAGCCGCCCCAATTCTTGCCGATGTCGTCGACCAAGGGCGCCCTTAGCTCAGCAGAGGCGGCAGATCATGGCAAGCCCACCAAGATCGAGACGCTGAAGGCCCAGAGCGGCCATCTGAAGGAACCGTTGGCCACGGAACTGGAGAACGACAGCCTCCATTTCACGGATCCAGCGGTCCAGATTCTTAAGTATCACGGCAGTTATCAACAGGACAACCGGGACCATCGCCAAAAGGGGCAAAGCAAGGACTGGCAGATGATGTTGCGGCTGCGCAGCCCAGCCGGTCGCATTCCGACGGCCCTTTACCTGGCCCTCGACGAACTGGCCGATCGGCTCGGCAACGGCAGCCTGCGGGCCACC
>JBIIJV010000104.1:0-9343 GCA_044233545.1 Cyanobium sp. | reverse complement strand
ATCCCAGAAGGTGGCGAGGTCATCGTGTGCAGTCTCCTGCTGAGATGCAATCGGGAATCAGGCTGCCGTCAAGGGCTGGGCAGGCTCAAAGCAATCTCACGCTCGTCCCACCCCCTGAACGGATACGCACCCACCACAGACGAAGTTCTGCCGCTGCTGCGGGCCCACCTGCCAAGCGACAACCAAATGGGCACCAATTCCCATGAGTCAAGGCGCTGGTGTGGCTTGATTCCACGGCAACCAGTGTGCTTAGACGTTGGCCGCCAGCCAGGCATCAAGATCGGCCATGCCCTCAAAATCGAGCAGGGCTTCGGCCAAGGCCTCCAGCCGCTGCAGCGGCAGGCTGCGGATCAAGCTTTCCTGCTCCGCGCTCAGGGGCCCACAGCGGCGGATTAGCTGGCGCAGGGTGACTTTGGCTTCTCCTTGGGCTTGGCCAAGAGCAACGCCGCGGGCCTCACCAAGGGCGACGCCACGGGCTTCACCAAGGGCGACGCCACGGGCCTCACCCCGCCCAAAGATCTCCCGATAGGCCACGCTCTCGGTGAAATCCTCAAGGGTGATGCCGCCCATGGCGCAGAGCTCCTGGATTGATCGTCCACTAAAGCGTGAAATCAGGATAGCGGCGATCAGGTCATCAAGTTCCGCCGCCTGAGAGCTGCCGCTGACCTTTTGCCGCAGCGCTTGGCTGGTGGCCGCTAACTGGGCTTCCGGTTGGAGTAGCAGCCCCAGGGCCTGCTGGAGCAACGGCCGCTGATCGGATGGCTGGGCGGGCAGCAGCTCAATCCACTCCACCCGTTCGCGTAAAAACTCCGCCACCGCCTGGGGCCGCCCGTAGTTCAGGTTCCGCTTAGGACAGAGCACCACCACCCGCCAGTGGTCGATCTCCGTTTCCTGCTCCAGCAGCCGGGCACTTTCGGCATAGAGCCGCCGCAGGAATTTCGGATCGGCAGCCATCTGGGCCTCCAGAATCAGGGCCGGCAGATCGGGCCGCTGCGGCGGCGGCAGGAACAGACCATCCAGCCGGTATTCGCGCTCTTTAAGCACCGGGGCTGAAAACCTGTAGCCGCTCGCATCAGCCGGCAGATCCGGCAGCAGCGGCAGGATCCGATCCGGTTGGTTCTGAAACAGCCAATAAAACAGCTTGTCGCTGGCGACCACAACGGCAAATCCAGGCCCAGACCTACCAGCAGGTTGGCACGGAGGAGGTAAAGTGATTACGGTGAAGCCCTAGATTGGCTCCCGCCACTGCTTCTCCACCCTGGCGCTGTCGGATGATGGCCTGGGACACCCCGGCTTGCGACCCCTGCTGGCGCCCGACGCTGGCGCTCCCGTCTGCATCCAAGCCCTCCAATCATCAGCGAAAGGACAGCCTGGAGGAGCAGCTCCGCACGCTGCGCAACTGACGATCTTAGTCGGTGCCGTCCTCAGCTTCAGCGGACTTGCCGCAACCACCCGTCCGCGACCCACCGCCAGGCTGCAGCCGCTGCATGTCAGCGGAGCAACTGAATCTCCTGCTCCAGCGGCAACTGGGCCCAGGCCCGATCGCAGGTCACCACCGTGAGGCCCAGCCGCCATCCCAGGCTCAGGCAAGCGCGATCTCCCAGCGACAAGCCTTGCTGCCGCGTGAGCGGCCACAACCGACCAGCCCGCTCCCCATCCTCTGGGAGAAAGGGCACCACGAGCATTCCCAGGACCTGCAGTTCCTCCCGCATTCCCTCGACATCCACCCCCGCCGAGAGCGATTTCTGCACCACTTCAGCCCAGTTCACACTGGCCATCCGCGCGTCGGCCAACAGCCCATCCACCTCCTCGGCGCCGGGCTCCTGGCGCAGGTAAGCCAGCAGGGCTGAGGCATCCAGCACCACCGTCATCCCCCACCCTCCCGCCGGCTCTGTTCGCGGCGTTCGGCGATCAATTCGTCCACGAGTCCGCGTTCGGCGGGGATCTGAGCAAAGCGAGCCTTGAGGCGTTGCTTGATCAGATCCGGCTTCTCCAGCACCAAGCGGCCTGCGTCCTGGCGCACCACCAGCCGATCACCCTCCTTCAGCCCCAGCGAGCGCCGCAGCGGCGCGGGGATCACCATCCGCCCCTGGCGACCCAAGCACACTTCAACGGAGGTCGACATCTGGCTGATCGCAAGTGGCGTGGAATATTTTAGCCCCATGTGGCACGTCGGTGAATGCATGCCATATCCATCGGCCGCTGGTGGATCCGGCCTGTCTTGCGCGGAAGAGAATTAAGGGCCCTCCATGCGCACCGTCAATGTTCACGAGGCCAAAACGCAGTTCTCCAGGCTGATCGCCGCCGCCCATGCCGGCGAAACTATTCTGGTGGCCAAGGACGGCAAACCCTGGGCACGGCTGGTGCCACTGGAAACCGATCGACCGCGGCGGCAGCCGGGGCTGCTGCGGGGACAAATACAACTAACCCCCATTGATGGGCTTCTCGCCCCTTTGCCCCCCGAGGAACTCGACGGCCTCGACGCCCCGTTGCCTTCCTGATGGACCCCTCCCACCTGCTGGACACCCATGCCCTGCTCTGGTGGTTGGCGGAACCCGAGAAGCTCGCCACCAAAGTGCGCCTGGGCAAACTCCCCCGGGGGACGGCAGCCTCTGATTGCCAGCCAACGCCATGACAGCCACGGCGATGCTTGGCTTTTAAACTAGTTTATAAACCAGCTCTGTCTGTCCATGGATGCCAGCATCGGCGCCTTCGAGGCCAAGGCCCAGCTCTCGCGCCTGCTGCGGGCTGTGGAGCAAGGCGAACGCTTCACCATCACCGTGCGGGGCAAGCCTGTGACTGATCTGGTGCCGCACCGAAGCGAATCAAGCCAAGGCCTGGCTGCCGACATCGCCAGCTTCGTGGGCGAGGGGCGCCTATGAGCGGGGCGCCTGTGAGCGGCGCGGCTTTGAGCAGGTCGCCGCAGATCGTTGTGATCGACGCCTCCATGGCACTGGCCTGGCTGTTCGAGCGCCAGCAACCCAAAGACATCGAGCAGGCCAATCGCCTGCTTGGGGCTTGCGGTGAGTCCCCGTGGTGGGTTCCGAGCCTCTGGCATCAGGAGGTCGCCCATGCCCTACTGGTGGCCGAGGACTGACGCCGGGGCCATTCCCTCAACCACGCTCGTGCTTCAGGATGGGGGCATGGGCACGCTTTCAGACCGCACCGCAGCTCCGCTGCCCACGCCCGGCTGCGTTGTTTATTGCCGCAGCCACAATCACCTCGTCGAAGAGGTGCGGCCGCCGGAGCAGGCAGGCGGTGACACGGTTGTGCGGCTGGCCTGCCTGGATGACGACGCCAACGGCCAGATCACCGAGGTGTTCTGGGAACGTGAGGTGGATGCCCGTGTGCTGGGCCAGAGCACCTGGGAGACGATCGGCCAGCGCGGTTTCGATGACCCGCGGGTGTTCTCCAGCTACCTGCACACCCTGCAGTGGAACTGCGTGACGGCCACCGACCCGGGGCTGTTCCAGGCGCCGCTGCGGGCGGGAATCGATGTGAAGCCCTACCAGCTGGAGCCCCTGCGCAAGGCCTTGCGGATGCCGCGAGTGGCTCTGTTCATCGCTGATGACGTGGGTCTGGGCAAGACGATCGAGGCCGGGTTGATCATGCGTGAGCTGCTGTTGCGCCAGAAGGTGCAGCGGGTGGTGGTGGTGGCACCGCCGTCGGTGGTGCTGCAGTGGCAGGGCGAAATGGAGAGCCGATTCGGCTTGCCGTTCCAGGTGATGAACCGGGAGTACGTCTCGCGGATGAGGCGGGAGCGGGGCTGGGGCATCAACCCTTGGGCCACCCACACGCGGTTCATCCTCAGCCAGGCGCTGGTGCGCAACGAGGACTACGCCGGTCCCCTGCGCGATTGGCTTGGGGATGGCGAGAGGGCTCTGCTGATCCTCGATGAGGCCCATAACGCAGCCCCCGCCAGCGGCTCCAAGATTGCCGTCGACTCCAAGCTCACCCGGGCCGTCCGCAGCCTGGCCCTTTGCTTTGAGCACAAGCTGTTCCTCTCGGCCACCCCCCACAACGGCCACAGCAACAGCTTCTCGGCCCTGCTGGAAATCCTCGATCCCACCCGCTTCTGTCGCGGCGTGACCGTGCGCAACAAGGCCGACCTCGAGCCCGTGCTGGTGCGGCGCCTCAAGGAAGACCTGCGCCGCATTGGCGAGGAACTGCCCAAGCGCGAGGTGGTGCCTGTGGTGCTGGAGGGTCTGGATCCCTCGACGCCCGAGCTTGAGCTGGCCCGCCTGCTCAAGGACTACCGCACCCTGCGGGAACAAAGGCTCAAGGGTGCGAACAGCAAGCAGCGAGCCGCCGAGCTGCTGGTGGTCACCAACCTGCAGAAGCGCTTACTCAGCTCCATCGAGGCGTTCCACCGCACCCTGGGTGTTCATTGCGACACGCTGCGGCGGCGCGATGCCGGCGAGCGCTTGCGCACGGCCCGCGACCCTCAGCAGCTGAGGTTGCTGCAGCAGGGCATCGACGGTGACGACGAGCGCGCTGAAGCTGATGAAGACAGTGTGGAGCGGGAAGCCGAGCAGGAACATCGGCTGGCGCTGGCCACCACCGACCTGGGCGCAGGGCCCGCTGAGTGGACGTTGCTCAAGGACATGCAGCGCATCAGCGAGCGTTCGCGGTACGAGCCCGATGCACGGATCCACTACCTGCGCCGCTGGATCCAGCAGCACCTCTGCCCGGATCTCGGGCAGGAGGGGGCCCAGTGGAACGGCGAGCGGCTGTTGATCTTCACCGAGTACGCCGACACCAAGCGCTGGCTGCAGGAGCAGATCGAATCGTTGATTGCCGGCAGCGACCGGGAGCGAGAGCGCATCGCCACCTTCCACGGCGGGATTGGCGATGAGAAGCGGGAAGCCCTCAAGCGCAGCTTCAACAGCCCACCGGAGCTGGACCCGCTGCGCATCCTGATCGCCACCGATGCCGCCCGCGAGGGGGTGAACCTGCAGAACCACTGCCGGTATCTGTTCCACTTCGACGTGCCCTGGAACCCCGGCCGTATGGAACAGCGCAACGGCCGCATCGACCGCACCCTGCAGCGCGCTCCCGAGGTGTTTTGCCACTACTTCGTGCTGGCGGATCGCGAGGAAGACCGGGTGCTCGATGTGCTGGTCAAGAAGACCGAGGAGATCCGCAAGACCCTGGGCTCCCTGCCGCCGGTAGTGGTGGGGCGGCTGAATGAGCTGTTGGCCAAGGGGATCAATCCCACCGCCATTCAGGAAGTCATGGATCAGATCCAGGGGGTGGATCAGGATGAGGGTTACAAACGCCGCCAGGCTTTGGTCAACCTGGAGCTGGAAGACAACAGCCGTGAGCGAGAAGACGAGCTCCGCCAGCAGGTGGCTCGCCTGGAGAAGGCGTTGCAGAAGTCGGAAGACTGGCTCCACTTCAGCAGTGATCTCTTCCGCGATGCGCTCAACACCAGCCTGCGGGTGAGCGCCCAGGGGAGCGGGGTAGGGAGTGGATCAGTGCCGCAGCTGATCGCTAAGGATCCAGCAGCAGCCCAGGCCGATCCCGAGCGGGCCGAATGGATCTTCCCGGCGGCCGATGAGCTGCCCGGAGGCGAGCAGAGCTGGGGGGATGTGCTGGATGCACTGCGGCGCCCACGCCAGCCCGGCGAAAAGCTCTGGGAATGGCGACGCAACACAACGCCCCAGCCGGTGGTGTTCAAAGACCCCAAGGAGGTGAACGCCGATCGGGTGCACCTGCACCTGGAGCACCCCCTGGTGCAGCGGCTGCTCAACCGCTTCCTGGTGCGGGGGTTCCAGGGCGAGGAACTCAGCCGGGCCGCGGTGATCGCCACCCATGACGACACCGCCAAGCTGATCTTGCTGGCCAGGCTGTCGCTCTATGGCCATGGCGCCGCGCGCCTGCACGATGAAGTCCTGGAGCTGGTGGCCGAATGGGATCCAGCTGATCCGGCCAGGCGGCTGCGGGTGCTGAACGCCACCAAGACCGACATGGCCCTGGCCGACCTGGAAACCAGCCTGCGCCAACGCCTGCCAGCGGTGGAGGAAACCATCCAGCAGCAGCTGCGGGCCGCGCTGCCAGCTGATGTGGCCCAACTCAAGGACCGGCTTGAATCCCTGGCCGCCGATCGGGCTGAGCGCGCCAGGGGTCAGCTGAGCAAGCGCGCTGAAGACGAGGCCAACGCCTTCGTGAAGGTGCTTCAGGAGCAGCGGGAGCGGATCCTCAAGACCCGCACCAAGCACGACAGTGAGTTTGAGCAGCTGGCCTTCGGCTTTGCCGACCACGAGCTGCGCCAGCTGCGCGACAACCGTTCCTACTGGGACAAGCGCCTGGCCCGGATCGAGCGGGATCTGGAGCTGGAGCCAGCTGCCATCCGGCGCACCTTTGAGGTTGCCACCGCACCCCGCATCGAGCCAGCCGGGGCGATTGTGCTCTGGCCGCTGCAGGTGTCGCCATGACGAACCCCAGCTCCACCCTCGCCCCCCTCGTGACCCGAGAAGCGCTGAACGCTTTCACCCAGCGGCTGGTGGAGCACTTTGCCCCTGCACAGATCCTCTTGTTCGGCTCCCAGGCCCGTGGCGAGGCCCGCTGGGATTCCGATGCCGACCTGCTGGTGGTGATGCCTTTTGAGGGCAAACCGCGGGAGACAGTGGAGGCCCTGCTCGCAGCCGGCGCCGCCGATTTTCCGCTGGATCTGCATCTGCGGCGACCCGAGGAAATCGCACCCCGCTATAGCTGGGGTGATCCCTATCTCCGCGAGGCATTGGATCACGGTGAGCTGCTGCATGGGGAGCTGGAGCGCAGCACGCTCGAACGTCCCGGCGCTGCCATCCCCATGCGCAATCCGGTGGTGGATGAATGGATCGCACGCGCCGAACGGCACTGGCGCCTGGCAACGCTTCTGCCTGATCTGCCTCGCGGCTATCTGAGCGGCCTGTTCCTGATCCAGCGCTGCTTGGAAACCTATCTGCGCGCCGTCCTGATTGCCCAGGACATCCCCTCACGCAAGTGCCGTGATCTGTGGGAACTCAGCAACCGGATGGCAGGCTCAATCCCAGGCTGGCAGCCCGAACCCGCCACGCTGAACACCCTCACCCGAGCGGCCCTGGCCTATCTCGATCCTTGCGAGAGCGATCCAGAGCCCATTCAGGACACAGCCTGGGCGCTGGCCGAGGCGGGGCCACTGCGCGACTGCTTGCGCCATTGGTTCGACAGCCTGGGGATGGTGGAGACTCAGGAGCCAGAGCCCCTGAGTGCTGAGCCGAAGGCGGTGTTCTGATGCGGCCTGGACGTGCTACAAGCCGGACGGCCCTGCCTATTCGGACCAGGGTTCACCGCCGCCCCTCGCGCTTGAAGGCGTCGATCTCCTCAGGGTCAAAGACCTGGGGGCCGAGGCTCTCGCGCAACGCTCGGATCGCGGCCAGCTGCTCCTTAATCGAGCGGTTGGCTGCGGCAGATGGTGCGGGTTGCGCCGGCTCGTCGTCGCTGGGGAACATCGGGACGATCTCCTTATCGACTTACGTTAGCTCCGAGCCACTGATCCAGCGGGAGGTGCTCCATGGCTGAATTCATGGCAGATCCCAGTAACGCGCGCGTCTTCAGCCGCGAGGCCCTGGAAGTCTTCACTCAAAAACTGATCGAACAATTCGCACCTGAAAAGGTGATTCTGTTTGGCTCCCAGGCCCGCGGAGATGCCCGACAGGATTCTGACGCCGACATTCTGGTGGTCATGCCGTTTGAAGGGCGGCCGTTTGCCAAGAGCCGAGAGATTCGTAGGGCCTGCAAGCCGGGTTTTCGCATTGATCTGTTAATCCGGCGACCTGAAGATATCGAGGCCCGCTATCAGTGGGGTGATCCGATCATCCGCGAAGCACTGGATCACGGGGAGGTGCTGTATGGCTGAACACAATCCTGTTGTTCAGGAATGGATCTCCAAAGCAGAAGGTGATTGGGACTGGACGGAGATCGACGTTGACAGCGTCACAGCCCGCATGCGCGACGGGTACGTCTATCACCTGCAGCAATGCATCGAGAAGTTGTTCAAGGCATGCCTGCTCCATCAGCGCCAGACCTTTCAGAAGACCCATGATCTGGTTCGGCTGTCTCAATTGCTTCAAGCTGCAGACCCTGACTGGAGCTGGGATGAGGACGAGCTGGAAGATCTGACTGAATCAGGCGTGATGAATCGCTATCCAGGGTTTGATACGTCAACGGAGGAGCTCCTGGAGCTCAAGGGTATGGCCAGCCGTCTGCGCCAGGCTTTGCTGCTGAGGCTGGGGCTCCAATCAGAGGAGGGCCGCCCCTGATGCCACCGCGCGCCCCTGGTGTTCACACCCATGAAGAGTGGAAGGGCATGGCCCAGCCGGTGGGCCTGGTGGTGGAGCCCGTGGTGCTCAACCGGCTGGGGATCTTCCCGGAGAGTGCCACGACTGTGCTGGCCGACTGGCAGCAACGGCTGGAGCAGCTGCTGGAAGACCAGCCCGTGGGCGACCAGGCCGCGAGCGAGCAGTGGCTGAGCGTGGCCCCCAGCTTTGAGGTGTTCTGCCAGGAGGTGCTGGCCCGGCAGCCGGGCGACCCACGCTAACCCGAGGAGTTGGCGGCATCGATTGCCGTGACCCTCGACGACTACGACGAGGTGCTCCGCCCCGATTGGTTCGTCCCTGAACCCAGCCAAGGGGATGGGCTGGTCAAGGCCCAGCTGCTGGTGCAGGAGCTCCCAGTCGGCACCCCGTTCGATGCGCTACCCAAGGGCCTGGATGGCCGGCGGCAATGGGAGGCCACACCCCAGCAGCGGTTAGAGCGGCTGCTGAAGGAAAGCGAGCACCCGATTGGTCTGCTCTGGAACGGGGTAGCTCTGCGGCTGGTGTACGCGCCGCGCGGCGAATCCAGCGGCCACCTCACCTTCCCGCTGGAGCCGATGACCACGGTCGACGGGCGACCGATGCTCGCGGCGCTGCAGATGCTGCTCGGGCCGGATCGCCTGTTCGAGGGCGGCGCCAGCAACACCCGCCTGCGGCCACTGATGGAGCAGAGCCGCAAGGAACAGAACGAGGTGAGCACCCGCCTGGCCGAGCAGGTGCTCGAAGCGCTGTGGATCCTGCTGCGCGGTTTCGATGCCGCGGGCCTGGAGGTGGACGACCCCAGCCACATCTACGGCGGCCTGATCACCGTGCTGCTGCGGCTGGTGTTCTTGCTCTACGCCGAAGACGAAGAGCTGATGCCCACCGATTCGCTTTACGGCCAGCACTACAGCGTTGGCGGCCTGGCACAGCGCCTGCGACAAGACCGCACTGATTACCAGAACGCCATGGAAGGCCGGCGAGGTGCCTGGGCCACGATGTTGAGCTTGTTCCGCCTCGTCTAC
>JBIIJV010000008.1:0-29755 GCA_044233545.1 Cyanobium sp. | reverse complement strand
TGGCGTACCTGGCTATGAGCAAGCCCTGGCAATTCTGGCCGATCCAGCCCACCCCGAGCACCAAGAACTGCTCACCTGGATCAGCCCCTTCGACCCGCATCACTTTGACTTGGAGGCTGTCAATGCTGACCTAGTCGAGTCGTTTGGTGTAAAGCCGAAGGCCCCGGCTGAGGCACCATCATCAACGCCAGAAACTCCTCTCCCGACCTAAAGCAACGACCCCTGGTGCTCCTGCGGCGGCAGCTGGGGGGCGGCCTGCTGCTGCTCCTCGGCTTCACCGGCCTTCACCTCCAGAGCCTGCTCAATCACCCGATCGGTGAGGGCATCGAAATAAGCGGCCAAGGTGCTCTGCAGCTCTTGGAATTCCGGCCAGAGGGTGTCGTTGACAAAACTGCGGCTCAGGCGGGCCATCACGGTGGTGCGCCGCTGGCCGCGGTAGCGGTAGGGGTTGATGCCATAGCGACGCATCAGGGCCACAAACAAATGGCGCGACCATTGATCCGTCAGCGTGAAGCGAAATTCGACCGGCGGCTCCTCGCCGGCCAGCTGCTCCAGCCGCGCCTTGATCCGCTCCCGGGCCCGCTCGGCGGCCACCCGCTCCCCCTCGCTGCCGGCCCGAGCAAACAAGGCCTCAATGCGCCGCAGCTTCTCCACCAGCTGCTCTTCCGGGCTGCCGGGCGGGGCGTTGCGACTGGCGTGGGGGCCGGCGGGGCCGCCAAAACCCTGGTTCGCCTGGCGGGCCGCCTGGCGCTGGGCGTTGCTTTGACCCGAGTTGCTGCTGCGGCGGCCGATGGCTGCTTGGACAGATGGTGAGGCTCAGGTTAATGGTGGCCGGAGGGATCAATGCAAAGCGTTTGTCCCTTCACGTGCCTCAGCGACAGAGCTGCGACCCGGCATCGCCACTCGATCATCCCGGCCCTCGGGCCAGCCCATCCTTTAATCCTGTGCTGGGATCCCTCGTCTCTTCACCGTGCCCCCATCCACGCCAGGCTCTGGCTCCATCTCAAGCCCACCCCTGCGGCCTGGCCAGCAGCCAACGGCAGCCATCGAGCCCCGTTGGCCGGCCATTCTGGCGGTGCTGGTCATGGGGGGCCTGCTGATGGCCTTGCCCAACCGCTTTCGGCTCGTGCCGGTGGGGGTGGATGCGGCCTTCATGCTGGTTGGCATGCTGCCAATCCTGGCGGTGGCCCTTTCGGGCGGGGCGCGGCGCTGGTTGAGCTGGGAAAGGAAGCTGGTTTCAGTCTTTTTAATCGCCTCGATGGCGATGGAAAGCGCCAACCTTTACAAATTGATCAAGACCCTGTTGTTCGGCGGCGAACAATTGGGCGCCCGGGAACTGCTGGCCTCCGGCCTGGCCCTTTGGGTCAGCAATGTCATCCTCTTTGCTGTCGCCTACTGGCATGGCGACCAGGGCGGACCCGAGTTAAGGCGCCAGGAACATGCGCCGCAAGCGGACTGGCATTTTCCCCAACAGGATCTGCCGGAAGCGGGGGGCGACTCCTGGCGGCCTGGCTTTCTGGACTATCTGTTTTTGGCCTATTGCAATGCCACCGCCTTCAGCCCCACCGGCGCCGTGCCGCTCAGGGGCCGCGCCATGGTGCTGATGATGGCCGAGAGCGCCGTTTCATTGATCACCCTGGCGGTGATCGCCGCCCGCGCCATTAACATCCTCGATTACTAAAATCAAGATCGCTAAATTGTCAGCAGCAAGGCCGCCAGTGAAGAGGAGCAGTCTTGGCCTCTGGCGAGCCGATCGTCAGGCCTATAGATATAAACCTACCATTTCTTATAGGGAAGGAATTTGCCATTCATGGTCACGACGACACGATCCCCAGCCGCTGCCGCTTCTTTCTCCACCGTGAGTGTGAAATCAATCGCCGACATGATGCCATCACCAAATTTTTCCTGGATCACGTCCTTGAGGGGCAATCCATACACCTGCAGAATTTCGTAGAAGCGATACAGCAGCGGATCGGTTGGGATCAACGGATCCAGGGCCCCCTTCATGGGGTAAGCCGTCAGGGTCTGGGCCACTTCGGGCTCCAGCCCCAGGGCCTCGATCAACACCGCCGCCTCCTGCTCTGAGGCAGTGGCTTGGCCGTGCAGCAGGCTGGCCACCCAGACTTCATCGCGGCCGAGACGTTCGCCCAGTTCCGCAAAGCTCAATCCCTGGCGGCGTTTGGCCGCGATCAAGGCGGCACTGATGGGGGATAGGGTCATGCTGAGACGGGCAGCGGCGCGCGGACCCTACGGGCGCCGGTTCGGCGTCGCTGGTGATAACAGATACATAATTCTTGGCGCCCCAAACCCTTTCCCCAGCCCCAGCAGCCATGAAGATCCTGCTGGCTCCCGATTCCTTCAAGGGTTCCCTCAGCGCTGAACAGGTCTGCAGGGCCCTGCAGGTTGGGGTGAAGCGGGTCTTGCCTGACGCCAACTGTGTGGCCTTGCCCCTGGCCGACGGCGGCGAGGGCACCACCGCAGCCCTGGTGGCAGCCAGCGGCGGCCGCCTGCTGCACCGCTGGGTGAGCGGCCCGCTGCCCGGGGGACCACCGGTGCAGGCTTGCTTTGGGCTACTTGCTGGGGGCCATACCGCCGTTATCGAGATGGCGGCGGCCTCCGGGTTGCCCCTTTTGCCTCCAGAGCAGCGCGACCCCCGCCACACCACCACCTACGGCACAGGCGAACTGGTGGCCGCCGCCCTGGCCAGCGGGGCCCGCCATCTCATCATTGGCGTCGGCGGTTCGGCCAGCCATGACCTGGGCACCGGATTGGCCCAGGCCCTGGGGGTGCGCTTTCGGCGCGCCGATGGCTCCTTGATAGAGACGGTGATGACAGGCGCAGCCCTGGCTGAGGTGGCGAGCGTGGATCTGGAGGGCCTGCTGCCGGCATTGGCCGGCTGCTCCATAGCCCTGGCCGCCGATGTGGACAACCCGCTGCTGGGTCCCCATGGTGCGGCCGCCGTCTACGGCCCCCAAAAAGGCGCCACCGCCGCCATCGTCGCCGAGCTGGAAGCGGGGACGGCATCCGCGATCGGGCCGATTGAGGCCGCCTGCGGCCGCAGCCTCAGGCAGCTCCCCGGGGCCGGGGCGGCCGGTGGACTGGGCGCCGCCCTGATCGGCTTGCTGGGGGCAACGCCGGGTAGCGGCATTGACCTGGTGCTGGAGGCCTGCGCTTTCGAGACCCACCTGGCGGGCGCGTCCCTGGTGCTGAGTGGGGAGGGGCGATTGGATGGCCAGACCCTTCGCGGCAAAACCATCGCCGCCGTGGCAAGCCGCTGCCGCCAGGCGGGCGTGCCCCTGGTGGTGATTGCCGGCGCCCTGGGGGAGGGCACAGAGGCCCTCTATGCCCTGGGTGTCACCAGCATGGTGTCCCTGGTGCCCGGCCCCATGACCCTGGAGGCGGCGATGGCCGCCAGTCCGGCCCTGATCGCCGATGCGGCTGAGCGGGTGGTGCGCCTGTTTCTGGCAACGGACCCTCAAAAGTTTTGAGGGTTCAAGAGCGCCCGCGCTGGGCCATAGCTTTTGACTAGATCCAACGGCGATGGCGAAAATACATGGCCATGCCGATGGCAATCAAGGCCATAACCGCCAAGGTGATGAAATAGGCAGGCTTCCAGGCCAGCTCTGGCATGTATTGAAAATTCATGCCATAGACGCCGGCAATAAAAGTAATCGGCATGAAGATTGTTGAGAAAATCGTCAACACCTTCATGACTTCGTTCATGCGATTGCTGATAGTTGAAAGATAGGTATCATGCATGCTGGACAGGGTGTCCCTTGCGGTTTCGACAATATCAATAACCTGGATACAATGGTCATAGAGATCACGCCAGAATACCTTCGTCTCACTGCGTAACAGTGGCGATTCTTCCTTCGACACCGCACTCAACACCTCCCGCAAGGGCCAGACGGCTCGCCGCAAACTGAGCAGATCCCGCTTGAAACGATGCAGAACCTGAATGTCATTCTGACGGGGGTCAACCAGCAGTCTTTCATCGAGGATCTCGACCTTGTCGCCGATGTGCTCGACGACGAGAAAATAATGGTCGACAACTGCATCAACCAGGCAAAACAGTAGATAATCAGCGCCCATGCGTCGGATGCGACCAGCATTGGTTCGGATTGCCTGGCGCACTGATTCGAAAACATCACCCTCGTCTTCCAGAAAGGAGATCACCCAACTTGAACCCAGAATCAGGCTGACATGTTCGATGCGCACGCTTTCCTTATTGGCATCCATATCCAGCATCTTCAGTGCCAACATCCCGTAGTTTGAAATTACATCCCACTTGGGCCTCTGGGCTGTATTGACAATATCTTCGATCGTCATCGGATGCAGTGCGAAGTGTTCTCCAAGGGCTTCAATCAATCCGACATCGTGGATGCCGTTGACATTGACCCAGGTAATACTCGCCCCATCGTGGGCAAGATCGAGTGAAGGCAGGCACTCCTGCAGGGGCACTCCCCGGGTTTCCCGACTGGTTTCGCTGCTATAAACGATGATGTCGAGAATAGGGTTTTCCAGCCGCTGATCCCCGATGAAAACCGGCGTACCTGGTTGTTTAAAGCTGCTGCTGGCCCGGCTGCGCCGCCGCCGGGGCGGGTTGGCTTTACCGCGGGGGGAAGCCGCTCGCTGCCGCAATCGGGCCATACACCAGCGTTTAAGTCAGAGCGCAGGCTAGGACAGGCAACTGCAATGATTATGTGATGTCGGAACTGCTTGCCCCCTGGTTGCCCCTGCTGCAAAGCCCCGCCGGTGCCGCCCTGTTCGTTCCCTTCTATGCCCTTTGGGTCACCCTGTTGCTGCCAGGGGTATGGGCTTCGATGCTGGCCGGGGCCCTATACGGAACCCTGCTAGGCAGCTTGGTGGTCTTCGTTGGGGCAAGCCTGGGGGCCATTGCCGTCTTTTTGCTTGGTCGCAGCTGGTTGCGGGAGTGGGCACGCCGCCGCTTGGCCGTCGCTCCCAAATGGCTTGCTGTTGAGCAGGCGGTCAGCCGTGAAGGCCTCAGATTGGTATTGCTGACCCGGCTATCTCCCGCCTTTCCCTTCAGCTTGCTAAACCTGGCCTACGGTCTCAGCGAAGTGAGCCTGCGGGATTACTGCCTCGGTTTGATCGGCATCCTGCCGGGCACCGTGCTGTTTTGTGCCCTCGGGGCTTTGGCCGGCGATGTGGCCCGTTTTGGCACTGTGCTTGCAGGTAAAGCCGATCCGGCAACCTGGGGATTGCGGCTGGCTGGGATTGGGGCCACCATCGCCTCGGTTTGGCTGGTGAACCGGGCGGCAAGGCGAGCCCTGGCGGAAGATTGAGGGCTTGGTTGGCCCTAGGGCCGATCCGCCAGGCGCCAGTCGCGCAGCCCGGCGATCAAAACGAACCAAGCCAGCCGTAGCCTGGCCAGGGGTCCCGGCCGTGCGGCCAGTTCCAGGTATTGGGATCGGCCGCAATCGGTCTTGATCCAGCGGGCGATGTTGGCGGGCAGGGTTGGCGCAGGCTTTGTCATCAAATCCGCCGCAGGGAATCCGCTTTGTCGCGGAAATTTTGCATCAACAATTGCAGGTAGGTCACCTTGCGCAACTTGATATTGGCCGTCAAGGACATACCCACTTGCAGGGGCAGGGCAGGGCCTTTGCTGGGCTTGAAACAGACCTTCTGATCGGAGTTTGTACTTGCTGGGCAGGGCACCAGGCTTGCGGCATCCAGCTTGATGTCCACGGGGAAGCGGTAGAACGTCTTCATCTGGTCCGGTGGCAGGGCATCGGAGCCGATGCGACGCACGGTGCCACGCAGGACGCCGAAATCAGAGGCAGGGAAAGAATCAATGCTGATATCAGCTGGCTTGTTTAAGGAGACAAACCCAATCTCGCGGCTGGGTACTTCCACCCGTGCTTCGAGTCGATCAAATGGCACAATCTTCATCACCGGTTCACTGGTCTGGGCGACGAATCCCTTGGCCTTTGACTTGAGTTCGAATACCACACCTGATTCAGGAGCCTTGATTTCCTGGTAGCGAATATTGACATTAAGTTCGATCAGTTTACTGCGTAAATCTGTCAGCTCGCTCTGTAGCTGCCGGATTCCCTGCATCAGGAGGGCCTGCTGACGCAGCCGATCCATCCGCGACTGCTCAAGCTTGCCTCGCACCTCCTGAACCTTCTGGCGCTGTCCCAGGTACTGAAGTTCAGCGGTAGCTCCCTCCTTGTTCAGAACCTCTAGCCTTGAAAGGATTTCGCTCTCGAGAACCAAGCTTTCGGCAAGAACCCGTTGGTCGGTACTATTGGTATCAAGATAACGGAAGAGTTCTTCGCGTTTGAGCAGGCCTTGCTGCTCTTTATAGGCGATACTTTTTATCATGCTTTGCTGCCTATCACGGGTTGTTTCCGTATCCAGCCTCAGCAGTGTTTGTCCCTTGCTCACCTGCTGGCCTTCCTTTACCAGCACTTGTTCCACCACCCCACCAACGGGCATCTGCACTTCTTTGACGGCCCCCAGGGGCTCAAGTTTACCTGGGGCGGTAACGATCTCTTCGGTTTTGGCCAGGGCCAACCAGGCCAGCCCGAAGGCCGTAACCCCCATAAGGCACCAGGTGATGGCTCTGGCCCAGACTCGCGATTGCTGCAGTACAAGGTCTTCACTCTCGTTAAATCGCAACGAGCGTGAATCCGTATCGGGCTTGGGCTCCTGGGCGGGGGCGCTGGGAAGGACGGGAAGGGCCATCAGTTGTTGTCCTGTTGCCGGAAGAGGGCGTAGTAGCGGCCCCGCAGGGCCATCAGCTCGTCGTGGGTACCGGTTTCGACGATCGATCCCTGGTGCATGAACACGATGCGGTCGGCCCGTTTGATTGTGTTCAGGCGGTGGGTGATCACGAAAACAGTGCAACCCTGCATCGCTTGTTGCAGGTTGTCGCAAACCTGGCGCTCGGTGTCGTAGTCGAGGGCGCTGGTGGCCTCATCCATCACCAGCAGGCGCGGATTGCTAAGCAGACTGCGGGCGATGGCGATGCGTTGGCGTTGGCCACCCGAGAGGGAAGCTCCCCTTTCGCCCACCGGCGTGCTGTAGCCGGAGGGCAGGGTCATGATGAAATCGTGGGCAGCGGCGACTTTGGCCGCCTGCACAATGGCATCGCTGGAGGCATCGGGGTTGGTGAGCGCAATGTTGTCGCTGATCGTGCCTGAAAACAACAGAGGGTCCTGGGGCACGATGCCCACCTGGCGGCGCAGGGAGTACAACTCGACCTTGTCGATGTCATAGCGGTCGATCAGGATGCGACCGCTATTGGGGGAATAGAGGCGGGGCAGCAATTTCATCAGCGTGCTCTTGCCGCTGCCGCTTTGGCCCACGATGCCGATAAAGGTGCCCGCTGGCACATGCAGATCGATGTGGCTGAGTACCGGTGGCGTGCCAGGGGCGAAGGCAAAGCTGACGTTTTCAAAAAGCACATCCCCTTCGATCGGGGGCAGGGGGATGTTGGCCTTGTCCGCTTCACTGGATTCTTCCGGCGTATCCACAACGTCGGCCAGCCGTTCAAAGGACACCCTCAGTTCCTGCACCGACTGCCAGATAGAGGAAAGGCGCAGGATTGGCTGGGTGACATAGCCACTAATGATGCGGAAGGCGATCAACTGGCCGAGGGTGAGTTCTCCCTTAAGCACCATCGAAGCCCCCACCCAAAGCACAAGTAGCTGGGAGAGTTTCTGCAGTACCTGGCTTGTTTCGTTGAGGAATGTCCCCGTGATTGTTTTCTCAAAGGTGCGGGCGATGTAACGAGAATAGAAATCCTGCCAACGCCAGCGACTCACCATCTCCACGTTCTGGGCCTTAACTGTCTGGATGCCGGTGATCACCTCGACGAGGTGACTTTGGGTTCGGGCATTTTCTTCGGCCGCCTGGCGGTACTGCCTCCTGAACAGGGGCGCTCCCAGCAGCGTAATGGCGACCTGAATAGGCAAGACCGCTAGGGCCACAGCGGTGAGCGTGACGCTGTAAACGAGCATCACGGCGACATAGATGACCGAGAACAGGGCATCGAGCACCGTGATCAAGGCCTGACCGGTGAGGAAGTTGCGGATCTTCTCCAACTCGGCAATCCGGGTGCCCAGTTCGCCCACGGGCCGGCGGTCGAAATAGCCGAGTGGCAGACGTAAAAGGTGGTCAATCACCTCGGATCCCAGCCGCAGATCGATGCGGTTGGTGGTATCGGCAAACAGGAAAGTGCGCAGACTGCCAATCACGCCTTCCATCAGCGTGACCACCACCAGGGCCAGCCCCAGGATCTGCAGCGTGTCCATGCTGCGCTGGGCGATCACCTTGTCGATGATCACCTGGATAAGCAAGGGGTTGGCCAGGCTGAACAGCTGAACCACGAAGGAGGCCAGCAGCACCTGCAGCAACATGCCCCGATAGCGGCGCAGGGCCGGCCAGAACCAACCCGGTCCGAAGCGGCGCTCGGGGGTGGCGGTGCTGCGCTCCAGCAGCAACAATTCGAGCCCATCTGGAAAACGCTCCTGGATCTCAGCTGGGCTCAGCTCGATCCAGCCATCGGCCGGCGAAGCCAGGCGCAGTCCGCGACCATTGCTGCGGGTAACCAAGGCAAAGCTGTCCTTCCAGGCCACCAGGCACGGGGTGATCAGGCGGGTGGCGGAACCAGGCTTCACCTGGGCGCCACTGACCAGCAGGCCGAGCATGGCGGCAATCTGGCCACAGAATTGCAGATCGGGTTTCTGGCCGCGCCGCAGCTTTTCCTGCAACACCTTGTCGATGGCGTCGCGGCGATAGGGCAGATCCATCAACTTGCCCAGCATCTGGAAGCAGGCCAGCGTCTCTTCCGCCACGCCCCGAGCTCGCACAAGCTGCAACCCCCGGGTGGGGTCGTTCTGACCCAGATCAAGGCCGGTGGGCAAGGGGTGTTCGCCCCGGACTGGAGCGGCGGCCGCAGCTCCTGGGGCTGCCTGGAGCTGCGCCGTTGCGGAGACAGGCACCTCAGGCGTTGCAGGCGCGAAATCAAGGGCGCCGGGGGCTAGGGCGAACAACCTCAGAGGGAGCGGTGGACGGGGTTGGGGTAAGGGGGCCTCGGGGTTGAGGGTCGTCCCGATCGGTTGGTCCGCCACATTGGCGCTGCCAAGCACCAGGGTTTCGCCCGCCTTTAGTTGGGAAACGATGCCCCGGTTGGGTTGCAGGGGTCGGGTTTGGTCCCTGAGCTGGCTGAGGCGCTGGCGCCAGTGGGCATGGTCAAACAGCTGGGCGGAACTGGCGGCCGCTTCTCGCTTGAGCAGCAGATTGTTCAATTCGGCGGTCCATAGCTGGCCGCTGGCCCAGTCACTGAAGCCTGGGTTCTGCTTCAGCCACTCCAGCAGCAAGGAATCCGGTAGGGCAGCGGCCAGAACCGGGGTAGCAGCCGTTACGTATTCGCAGGCTTCGGCCCGCAGCAGCGACACCAAACCCACCAGAGAACCAGCCCCGAGGCGTTCCAAGGTGAACGGTCGATCACCCCTCTGCCCCAGAAGCCTCGCTTCGCCTTCCAGCAGCACCAGCACCCTCTCGCCGATGGCCAGCTCCGTGCTGAGTGGATCGCCCTCCTCAAAGCGCTGCAGGCTGGCGGCCCCCAGCAGGCGAGATTGCTCAGGGGGCGAGAGGAGGTTGAAGGGAGCCAACTGCCCCAAAGTTGCGATCTGGACGGGATAGGAGGTGGTCATGCCTTCGCCCTGATCGTCACCAGTTGACTCACCTGCTCTTCGACCCATTCCTCGAAAAGTTCCCGGGACATGCGCTCTTGCATGGCATCATCAAACGAAGCTGGCCTCATAACCTCCAGGCGCACCACTAGCCACCACTTCTCGATCATGATCGGTGGGCTGAGCTGGCCCGGCCTGGAAGTTCGTAGCAGTTCAGCTAAGGCGGGGTGGGCCTGGAGAATGGGTACAGGCCCCACGACGCCGCGGGTGGTCCGTTCCGGTCCTTTGGCGTACTGGGCTGCAAGTTCGGCGAAATCGGCTTCGCCCTCAGCGATGCGCAGATAGAGCTCTTGGGCCAGGGGGCCGCTCTCGACCCTCAGCAGGCTGTAAACAACCTGGTCTAGCTGCTGCTTGCGGGCCAGAAAACGCTGCTCGGCCCGATGCATGAAATGCTCCCGGCAATGGTGGGCGACACGCAGAGGTAGCTGGGCCTGAATCTGCACATCCTCTTCACTGAGCGCTTCTGATCGGCAGACCGCCGCCAACTGCTCAGGAGTGCGAATACCCTTGCGGGCGGCCCATTCCTGCATGGCTTGCTGTTGCCGCTCGGCCGGGAGCTGCACTTGCGAGACGGCACGGCTGATCACTTCCTGGCGCAGCAGGGGCAGCAGGAGCTGGTGGCGGGCCAGCTGGCGCCACAGGCTCGGCTGGATGCTTTCGGCCCAGCTTGCCAACGAGGCCGGATTCGCATCTGGGACGTCATCGTCGGGAGTTAACCAGTTACGGCCTGCATTGGGGCCATGGACCGAAAGGGTCACGTCGGTATCGGGCTGGGTATCGAAGGCCATGGAGGGTAGAAAGGTATGTCGCGAGGCCTGGTCCCACGAGTCAGACAAGCTCATCCATCTTGCTGGGTTGCCACCCATTCCTCGGGCAGAGTTCGTCCAACAGCACAAATGGCTTGTCCAGCTGCCCAGACGCTGGATTGCATACGCCGCTGACCGTTTGGAACAGACTCAGGGACTCCATTTAATCGAAACCCTTGAGTCGCGGATGCTCTGCCTGGGCCAACTTGAATCCAGCCGTCGCCCCTATCCCCTTCATGGGTGGGGCGGCTGACCGCTGCATTACTGCGACCGGCCACCACGTCGATCAAAGCTTAGGCGATAAAATTGTACTATAACTTCCGGCGTGGTGACAGCATTTGCCTGCGCCCATGGCCTTGGTGGCGAAGCGCGGAGATGTCCTGAGGTTTCGGTTGGGCCCGTTGAATAATTTTTTGTCTCCAGTCACGCCTGCAAGATCGCAGAGGCAGTGATAAATTGACAAGACTGACCAACGGACGCTACACGTGTCTTGCTCAACCCAGACTGCTAGCTGTGCAGACGATGCAGCGGAGGCAGAGGCGGCACTTGATTTGCTGATATCTGGGTCCAGGAAGGGCGGAAAAAATCTGCTTAAGTCTCCATCTGCCCCAACTCCATCAAGTTGGCATTTGTGTCTACCCCCCCATTTCAATGCAGCACTTGGCCTGAAGTTTTCGTACAAACAAAAAGTTACCAATGGGCAAGTTGCCGAGCGATGGAAAGAATGGGTCCAAAGCGGAAACTTTGACTTCAATGAGGGATCAATCATTTATGATACTGATGTTTGTGGCCTTAATTCATGGGGAGAAAAGCTGGCCGTCATTGAGTCCTTCGTAGTTATCGGCAAAACAAGACCTGTCTCCTTAAGGAATTTCAACGAAGACGCCACAGACTTGGTGAAGACCCATCGAGATCCGGGTCTTGTTACATTCAAAATTTATGCCCCAGATCCTGAGTCTGGCCTGAAATCAATCTGCTTAAGAGAAGTCACTTCAACACAAGACGAGTTTGTACGGTTTGCGATCTCAGGAAAATTACCAAGCTAGTCCACGTGTTCGGTTTCAGAACATCCAATTTCATTCAATAAATGATGCTAAGTTGTTTGTAGCCAATCTAAGCATTTAACAGTTCACGTAAGTCAGTCTCGCTAAGCACTGATACTCCTAGGGCGACAGCCTTATCCAGCTTGGTTCCAGCTTTATCTCCGGCCACAACATAGTCTGTTTGCTTGCTGACGCTATCAATCACTTTGCCACCAGCTGCTTCTATTAGAGACTGAGCTTCTTCTCGTGAAAGCGATGGAAGCTTACCTGTTAGAACAAATTTTTTGCTGGCAAGCGGCTTATTTAGTGTAATTGAATCTGATGCAAGTTGTTGAGCAATATCTTCGTCTCTCCCTCCCATCTCTACGCCCAATGACGTCAATTCATCAATCAAGTGCTGGTTTGCGGCATTGGAGAACCATTGCTGCAGAGATTTACTCATCTCTGGCCCAAAACCTGCCAGCCCGCTTATTTCATCGCCATTATTAATTGACGCTTGCTTTAGCACTTCTGCATTTGGGTAAAATCTAGAAAGCACTTTGGCATTGACTTCGCCTATATGATTAATTCCAAGTCCATATAGCTTGCGATGCCAGGATTTTGCCTTTGACTTGGAGAGTTCGTCAACGATATTGTGGGCTGACTTTTCCCCCATACGCTCTAGGCTTGCAAGCACAGAGACTTCGATGCGATACAAATCTGCAATAGATTTAACAAGCCCACATTCAACCATCTGCTCGATAGACTTGGTGCCTAGGCCATCGACATCTAAGGCCTTCTTACTAACCCAGTGGCACAACGAAGCCAAAAGAATGGCCGGGCAACTGCTGTTGATGCAACGAGTGGCAGTTTCACCTTCCTCCCGTACAAGTCGGGAGCTACACTCCGGGCAGCGATCAGGTAAAATCAGGCCAATCGCGTCTAATTTCCGTAACTCTGGTAATACCCCAACAACCTCCGGGATGATCTCACCTGCTTTGCGCACCACGATGCTGTCACCGGTATGCAAGTCGAGCTCAGCAACTCGGTTGGCGTTGTGGAGAGAGGCTCGACTGACGATTGTGCCGGCAAGGTGGACCGGTTCAAATTCGGCAACTGGTGTCACAGCTCCCGTTCGCCCAACTTGGCAGCTGATGCGAAGCAGGCGGCTGGGAGCCTCTTCTGCCGGGTACTTCAGGGCAACGGCCCAGCGGGGGTGAGTATCCGTAAAACCGGCTATTTCTTGAAGTTGGAGATTGTCAAGTTTAACTACAACGCCATCAGTTGCATATGGCAACGCTTTTCGAGCCCCCTCCCAGCGGTTGAAGAATGATTCCACTCCAGCCAGGTCACTGAAACGCTCTCGGTAGGGGTTGACCTGAAAACCCGCTGACTCAAGCCATTCCAAGCATGACCACTGAGTGGCGGGTTTGCCCGGATTACCTTGGCCATCATCAGGTAGGTGGAGAGTGTACGCAAAAAAGCTGAGCCGCCTTGCTGCCACTACCTTGGAATCGAGCTGGCGCAAGGTGCCCGCACAGGCGTTGCGAGGATTGGCAAACAGGCTCTCGCCCCGGGCCTGTCGTTCAGCGTTGATCGTTGCAAAGCTCCCGTCCGGGATCAGGGCCTCCCCACGCACCTCTACCCAGGCGGGCGGCTGCTCGAAGTGCAGACGCAGCGGTACCGAGGCGATCGTGCGGACATTTGCGGTGATCTCCTCGCCCCGCTCGCCGTCGCCGCGGGTGGCGGCTCGTACAAGCAGACCGTGCTCGTAGCTCAATGCGAGTGCATTGCCATCAATTTTGAGTTCCCCCACCATGGCCATGGCAGGTCCTGCGACCATGGGAACGCTGTTAAGGACCTTGACTAGGCGGTCGTACCAGGCTTCAAGCTCAGCCAAGTTGAAAGCATTTTTAAGGCTGTAGAGAGGCACCCTGTGGGCGACGCTCTCGAAACCTTCGACAGGCTCGCCACCGACGCGCTGCGTGGGGCTATCCGGGCTGATCAGCTCGGGATAGCGGCGCTCAAGCTCCTGTAGCTCTCGCAAGAGTTGGTCATAGACCGCGTCCTGCATGAGCGGAGCATCCTTGACGTAATACGCATGCGCTGCCTGCTGAAGCAGGCTACGCAGCTCAACGACCCGCTCTTGAAGCACTGGCTGCAAGGCTGGTTCAACAGAACGCCCTCGAGTCGATTGGGGTAATTCGCTCACGGTTCAATGGCGGAAGGGAGCAACAGATGGCGCAGCAGCTCAGCTAGCCGCAGTTGCTTGGATGCGATCGATCCGCCAGGCGTCCTCCACCTTGACGAAGGTGAAGTCAAGGGGCAGCTCGTCCTTGCTGCCATCTGCCTTGAGCTTGACAGTAAGGATCACCTGGTCTTCTTGGACACGCGGTCGTCCTGATTTGAGATTGCGGTAGTTGTTGAGTTTGAGGCCCGCCAGGAATCGGATGAATTGTTGCCGATTGACGTGGGAGCGATAGTTCTTGGTAGTGAGCAGGTAAGCCCCATCAATCTGACCTGATGCCACCTGAGTAAAAAACTGTTTGATCAGGGGGTTGATGCCACGGGCGCTGAGCACCAGTTTCACCGCCGAGATCGTCCAGTAGAGGAGGAGGGCTCCCGCGCCGGCTAACAGGCCCTTGGAGCCGTAGTCCCTGGCCAGTCCCCAATCCATGACGTCAACATTGGCGTAGAGCGACTTGAGTCTGACCGACGACCCCGCCTTCCTGGCCCTGGGCCCAGACTGGCCTTGCCTTGAAGCGGTGCCGCGCACCGGATCCCGTGCCCCTGGAGCCCCTGTTGCCCCTGTTCCACCGGCTGAACCGCGAACATTTCGCAGGTGCCCTTGTGCGTTCGGGAAAGCCCGTGGCCGACCTGCGCTGGAGTGGCGGCAGATTGACCCGTACGGCGGGCCTCTACCGACGGGGGCAACGGGCCGATGGGCTGGGCTTCCGCGAGATCGTCCTTTCGCAGCCCCTGCTGGAACCCCTACCCAGGGAAGCCACCTTGAGCACCCTGGCCCACGAGATGATCCATGCCTGGGTCGACCAAATCCTTGGGGTGCGGGAGGCGCATGGCCCCCATTTCAAAGCGTGCATGGCCCGAATCAACCAGGCCCAAGACGAGTTTGAAGTGAGCCTTAGGCATTCCTTCCCAGTGCCGGTGCAGGGCGCACGCTGGTTGGCCTGTTGCCCTCTCTGTGGCCTCAGGACCCCCTACCGAAGCAGGCGCAAGGGGCTGGCCTGCCGCCCTTGCTGTGAGACTTTCCATGGAGGGCGCTGGAACAGTAACTGTCTGTTGGTCTTCGAACCCCAACTCAATCACCAAAAGCGCCCGTAACAATTTGAGGGCTTCAAACCATCGCCAGGGAGGTCAGGGCAGGAGCAATCAACTGCCAATAGCCATTGGCTTGGCGCAACCAGGTGCCATATTCATCACAATAGGAATCGCCTAGGCCGGCTTCAGTGCCCAACATCTCGGCGAGCTCACTGCGGGATTGAATTACCACCAGGGGACTGACCGAAGACATCATCGAAGTCAGGTAAGAAACGACCATGGCATGAAAGACTGTCTAGGGACATTATCTCGCGGCTTTGGTTCCAACTGGAGTAATTACCGACTCTCTTCCAAATGCCAATTCTCTTTAGAAAGTCTTTCCTTTCTTTTCCGGTTTCTTCGAGGTTCTATCTCTCTTTTTTGCCAGGTTGGGTAAAGGCTCTCCCGGTGCGCCTTAGGAAACCGCCATGGAGCCAGGTCCGAGCTCGTTAAGGTGGGCTGATGGACTATGCCCCCTACGGATCTACTCCTGATCCCGACCCTGCCTACGCGAAAAGAACGACCCGAGACAGGGGTTTGGATCGGGAGTTGGATCGGGAGCGCCAGGTAGGGCAACGGCCCATTCCGCCCCGTGATCGCCCCTGGGGGGACGATCCGCTTGAACAACGATTGGATCGCTGGGTTCACCGCGGCCGTCAGTTGGTTGATGGGGTCTCTGGTGCCAGACCGGGATCAAGGCAAGCTCCAGCCCCAAGCGAGAATCGTCCTGGGGGACGGGGAGCGGGGATTGAGGGTCTGGGCCGCTGGATGGGAAATCGTTTCGATTGGCTGCTGGATGATGGGGAGGATTGGCGCGAGCCCTGGCAGGAGGCTGATTCGCCACGCCAGGGCAGGCTCGTGGCCCCTGGGTCGCCACCACAGGCTGCCAAGGGTGGTTGGGTTGAGGATCCCGTCCTTAGGCAGCCGGAGGTCGCTGGGAACCCGCCCCTTGCCCGGCGGCCCCTTGAAGCCGTCTCGCTGCGGGGGCGGGGCCACCTTTCAGCCAACCCCGCGGTGGGGAGCGGGCGCCGCCAATTGCCGGCAGGAGGCTCCCCCGCCCTTGAGGATCAGGATCCGGCCAGGCCCCCCGTGGCCCCATCTGAGGCCTGGCCAGAGGATGACGTGTTCAAGCTGGATCGCTGGCAGCGTCAAACTCGACAGGGTTCAGGGTCCGTCCCAGATCCTGCTCCACCGCAGCGGGATTCCTATTCAGCTCGTCCCTTGCCTCGCTCCAGCCGGCGTCGCTGAGCTTCGGTCTTGCCGGCCTTTCGTGCTGGGTCCCTTGGTAACTGCGGGCCCCAGCCACCGCTCCAGGGCCGGTGAAAACACTTCCCGAATCACCGTGAGCGCCTTGCCCTGACGAAAAAAACGGTAGTGGCGGCTCCAATAGGGACCGGGATTGCCAAAACGGTCCTGCAGCCAGGGACTGTTCACCTGGGCCAGTCCATCCACCTCGCGGAACAGTTCGGTCCTGCCCGCGGTGAGATTGCGCCAGATCGGCTGGCGATGGTCCGGGAGGTGGTGCTGGGCCTCGTCCAAGGTCCACCAGCTTTCCGCCCAGCCCAGGGTTTCGCTGCCGCAGCACAGCCAGACCTGGCGCCGCAGCAGTGGCGAAACCAGCTCGCTGACCTGGAAAGGCGCCTCCAGGGCGGGATTGGGATCTGGAGCCATGGCGATCAATTCCACCTCGACGGCCTGACCCGTGAGCAGTTCCAGATGCCGGGTGGGACTGCCATCCCCAAGGAGCAGCAGTTTCCAACCACCGCCCAATAGGTTTGCTTCCCTTACGCTCAGGACTTCGTCTGCGGAGGCCTGCCAAAGCACCTGCGGCGAACTTTGCAGCCGTTGGTATGGCGGTAGGGGGATCACCCGCCCCCCACGATCGCCAACCTGCGGGCCACCCCCTCCCGTTCGACCAGGGCGCTTTCGGCGTCGGTGGACCGCAACCGCCAGCCTGTACCACCAATGGTTTCACCAACGTTGACACTGGTGGAGGTGGCGCCGATCTGGAAGATGGCCGAGCCAGGTTTACCCGGGGCTGCCACCAGGCCCACCAGTTGGGGTATGGGTCCGGGAATTGCTGAACTGGTAGCGGGTATGGCCCGGGCCAGCTTGGGGCTCAGGGGCACCTTCAGCAAGGGGGCCGTGGCGGGGGCGGCCGGGGGGAGCTCGGCGAGCTGCTGCATCCAAGGCTCTTCTGGAGGTGGTGGCGGGGCAACGCTCTCGGCGACTTGGGCGCCAGGGGCGATGAACGGCTGGCCGCGGGGAATGGCTTCCAGACTGGGGGCCGCTGGTGTGGTCAGCACCTGGACCTGAGTGGGCATCGGTTCGGGGTTGGCCGGTCCCAGGGCGCGCAAGCGCTCGACCATGAGCAAATTGCGCTCCTGGCTGAGACTCCGTTGCAGCTGGGTCCATTGCTGGACAAAAAGCAGGGCCGCAATCGTGCTGACCAGCCCCATGCCCGCAAGGGCCACCAGCCAGGGCCAAGGGGTTGGCGGGTGGCCGCTTGGGCTGGGGTGGGGGGGTGGGGGCGGGACAGCCTCCTGGGGGGGATCTTTGGCCGTCGCCTGGGCGGTTAGGGATAGTTGGCCCCGTCCAGTCCAAGGAGTCGAGCCTCCGGCGGGAGGGCGATGCGGACTGGGGGCAACCTCCGGATCCACCTGCAGATCGATGGTCTGATCCGGATCGAAGACCCGGTTCATCATTTGTTCGGCCTTGAGTTCCCAGTAGGCACGCGAGATGGGAATACGCTTGAGATCGCTCACCGCTGATGTCCTCACGTCTGGTAACAAACCTTATCGGAGTTTGTCTGGCGTCGTTCCAGTTCAAGCCATAGCAGCAGGGCAGTCACGTCAGCAGGGCTGACCCCTGGCACCCTGCCGGCCTGGCCAAGGGTGAGGGGCTTGAGGGCGGCCAGCTTCTCCCTCGCTTCGGAAGAAAGATTGGTGATGCGGTGGTAGGCCAGGTTGGGGCTCAGCACCCGTCCCTCCTGTCTTCTGGCCCGGGCAATCTGTTGTTCCTGGCGGGCCAGGTAGCCGCTGTACTTGATGTCGATCTCGGCCCCGTCACGTACCTCATCGGGGAGGGAGGTGGGACTGAGGCCATGGCGCTGCAGGTCGATGGCGTGAAACCCAGGTCGCCTCAGCAGGTCGGCCAGGGTGATGGAGCCCTTGATCGGGGCCCCTGTTTCGGCGCCGATTGCGGCGGCGGCCCCATCGGCCATTCGTAGCCGGACGCTTTGCAGCCGTTGCTTTTCGGATTCAATCGCCGCCAGCTTGGCCTCAAAGAGTTGCCAGCGCCGATCGTCGATCAGGCCCAGGCTGCGGCCCAAGGGTGTCAGGCGTCGATCAGCATTGTCTCCCCTCAGCACCAGGCGGTACTCGCTGCGGCTGGTCAGCACCCGGTAAGGCTCCTTGAGGTCTTTGGTCACCAGGTCGTCAATCATGGTGCCGATATAGCTTTCTTCGCGGGCTAAGTTCACCGAATCCTGGTTGCCAAGCTGCCGGGCGGCGTTGAGGCCAGCCACCAGCCCCTGGGCGGCGGCCTCTTCATAGCCCGTGGTGCCATTGAGCTGACCCGCCGTAAACAGGCCGCCGATGCGTTTGCTCTCCAAGGTGGGCCAGAGTTGGGTGGCAGGCAGGTAGTCGTATTCGACGGCATAGGCCGGGCGCAACATCACGCAGTTCTCCAGCCCAGGCAGGGTGCGCAGCAGGCTGAGTTGCAGCCGTTCGGGCAGGCCTGTGGAGAAGCCCTGCACGTAAATCTCGGGGGTGTCGCGGCCTTCGGGTTCGAGAAAGATCTGGTGACTATCCTTATCAGCAAAGCGCACGATCTTGTCTTCAATTGAGGGGCAATAGCGCGGGCCCTTGCTGTCGATGAAGCCTCCGTAGATCGGGGTCAGCTGCAGGTTGTCCCGGATCAATTGATGGGTGGCTGCGGTGGTGCGGGTGATGTGGCAGCTCATGGGGGCGCCGCTGACCCAGGCACTGGGATCGAAGGAGAAAAAGCGGTGGTGGGCGTCGCTGGGTTGCTCCTCGAGTCGGTCCAGGTCCAGGCTGCGGCGATCGACCCGGGCCGGAGTGCCGGTCTTGAGGCGATCGGTGACGAAACCCAACTGCCGCAGGGCTTCGGTCAGTCCTTCGGAGGCTTGTTCGCCGGCGCGACCCGCCGGCATCGAGCGGTCGCCCACCCAGATGCGGCCTCCCAGGAAGGTGCCCGTGGTGAGGATCACAGCGCCGGCGGCGTAGGCGCTGCCGAAATAGGTGCGAACCCCCACGACGCGAGCGGCTGGCGCCCTGGCGCCAGGGCTGGCTGTTGTTGGATCTCCCTCAACGACAAGCCCGGTGACCATCGCCTCCCGCAGGTGCAGGTTGGGCGTGTGTTGCAAGAGTTGCAGCATCTGGCGGGCGTATTGCCGCTTGTCTGTCTGGGCCCGCAGGGCCCAGACAGCAGGGCCGCGGCTGGCATTGAGCACCCGCTTCTGCAGGGCGGTGGCGTCGGCAAGGCGACCGATGACACCACCTAAGGCATCCACCTCATGCACCAGCTGGCTTTTGGCCGGCCCGCCGACGGCCGGGTTACAGGGCTGCCAGGCGATGCGGTCGAGGTTGAGGCTGAACAAGGCAGTGCGTACCCCCAGTCGGGCGGCGGTGAGGGCCGCCTCACAGCCGGCATGGCCGCCACCAACGACGATCAGGTCGAAGCTTTCGCTGGGGTCTGACAGGGGACTGGTGGGATGCATCCACTCAGGCTATCGACAGAGACGATCGGCCCAAGCATTCCACCCAGGATTCCACCCAGGCGATCGACCCAGGCCAAGGTATAAACCTTGACCTACTGGAGTGGCTTGGCCTGATGGACGAACCAAATAAATTAACGCCGAGGTTAAAGTGACATTGTCAGTTATCTGAAATTGATATGGTCAGTTATCCGAAATTAATATCGCCATTCCCAGGCCTATCACCCATCACCGGGGATCTGGGAGCCGCTCAAGGCAATAACAAATCATGCAGCTTGCTGCAGTCGCTGTTTGTAGGCCTCAAGAGTGCCGGCGTTGATCCAACCGGTGGCGATTGTTTTGCTGTGGTCATGGCTGATCTGACCGCGATGAATGTGGGAAAGGCCCGCCGGAAAAATGGCCAAGGTACCTTTTTCGGCGGGAAGGCAATACTGCTGCCAGAGAAATTCAGTGCCACCGCCAGGAACGGTGTCGCAGTAGAGAATCCAGGCCAGCACCCGGCGGATCGGTTCGGTGGCTTCGTCGCTGGTGTTCCAGTCGCAGTGCCAGGCAGCAAAGCCCTCACCTGGCCCATAGTGCTGCAGATTGAACAGGGGGTTGACGAATAGGGACCGTTCCGGGCAACACTCAAGAAACTGGGGCCGCTCCGCCAGCCAGCGCCTGAGCCCCGCCGACACGCCCCTAATCACCACCTCAGAGAGCCCATGGGCTTCAGCATCTTGGCGGTCCAGCGCCACCAGGCTGATATCTGTTGACACCTTGGCCGGGGGATGGTCCCCTGGGCCCTCGCCGAAGGCCACACCCCGCCGCTGCAGATCGCTGCGACGGGCATAAAAGCCAAGCACCGCATCGGCTAGGGCCAGGTAGCCCGGATCCTGGAAGGTGCCGATCAGCCGCATGGGCTGGGGTTGGCCGCAGGGAGGGCCACCGGCGCTGCAACCCCGAGGGAACGCTCCAGTCCTGCCATCACCACATCGGCCACGGTTTTGACCCGATAGCGGCAAGCCTGGGTTTCGCTCGAGCGGAAGCTGCCCGTTTCCCAATACTTGTTGCTGCCAGCGCCACCGCCGCAAAGGCCGAAGTAATCGCAGCTAGATCGACACAGCTCAACCCCCGCAACCATGTCGCGCTGCATGCGCTGAAACTTCTCGGTACTGATTACACTTTCGAGACTATCTTGTCGCACGTTGCCAAGTACAAAATCACCGTATTCTTCGGTGGAAACCGCCAGTAGCTCTGGGTCAAAGGTGGAGAAATTACCTTGATGGTCCACATTGACAATGACAAAGGCACGGTTCATATCGGTGTCTTGTAAGCGCGCTTCGCTGTAGATCAAACTGCAAGTGGTTTCAAACTCCCGCAGATTAAGGGCACCCGGTTCAGCGGCTACCAAGTCCCAGAATTCGTCGAGGAAACGTTTATATCGGGCTTCACTATCAGGGCGATCCAAACTGGATTGGCGGTTGACCCCTTCGGTTTCCTCCATGTTGAAGCCAACTTCGCGGATGCCGTGATCGACAAAGAACCGAAAGATGGCCTCGGCGTGATCCAGGGATTCGTCCGTCAAGACGGAGATGACATGGAAGGGCAGGTTCTCCTGCTGTAAGTATTGAATACCCCGCAGGGTGGCTGCGTGACTTCCCAGGCCGCTGCGGGTGCGGCGGTGGGCATCGTGGAGGAAGGCGGGGCCATCCAGGCTGACGCCGACGGTGATTTCGTTGCGGCGGAAACACTCACACCACTTAGGGTCAATAAGAATGCCATTGGTCTGGATCGACTGGTCGATGCTCAGACCTGGGGTATAGCGCGCCACAGCAGAACGGATGCGATCGGTGGCGGCGTCGTAAAAATCTGGGGGCACCGCCAGGGGTTCGCCCGCATGCCAAAGCAGAGTGAAATCCCGGCCGATGAACGGACTGGAAAGCACCTTTTCCAGAATCGGATCCAGGAGCTCGAGGTCGAGGCGGCTGCGGTTATTCCGGTCCGGCAGGTAGCAGTAATCGCAGTCGAGATTGCAGTAGGGGGTTGGTTGAATTACCAACAGGGCCAAGGGTCCGAACGGGTTGGGTTCGGACCCGGAAGCCTGTGGAAGGTGGAGCTTGCTGCTCACCAATTACGGAAGCCCCCGCCACCGTTGCGCCAGGCACTGCCGCCCCCCCCATTCCTCCAGGCGGCCCCGCCATTGCGCCAACCGCCACCGCCATTGAGGAAACCGGGCCGGCCATAGTAAGGGTGACCATTGACAAAGGCCCTACGACCACTGCCGTTGCCCCAAGCAACCGCAGTCAGCATCTCCTCAGCCGGGCGATCGCCAGCGGCCAAGTCTTGCTCCTGGGAGCGGATCACCGCCGCAAGCCGTTGCAGCCGCGCTTCCACCGAAGTCAGAGGGGGTGCGGCCCGTTCGATGTCGGTCGTTGCCTCAAGGGGCACGGCCGGATCAGGGGCCGGATTCAGGGCAGCCTTGGATGCTGGCAAGCCCAGGGCCGGCAGCGCCAGCAAAAAGCCGAGCAGGCCGGAGCGGGAGGGAAGGGACATGGCTCTAGCGAGGGGCGGAGGGGGATTGGGGATTCGGCTGGGCCGCCGGGGCCATCCTTACGGGGGCTCCCACCCGCTCCACGGAGAACAGTACCGACTCAAAGAAGCTGCGGATGAGTTCCGGGGGCAGCTGCAGGATGCCGCTGGGACCGAACCAGCGATTCACCGTGGCCGCAGCCGCGGGTTCCCCATCTAGATAGCCCTGCAGCAATCCCGCCACAGCCAGGTTGGCCAGGTTGCGGAAGGTGGAATTGTTCTCGGGAAGGATGCAACCCACCCCGTAGCGGCCCAAAGGCTCCCGGGGGACCAGATCGAGGGTGGTGCCCTTGGGCAAGCCGGCCGTAAAGGCCGTCAACGTGCCAGCCAGGGTGAGGGAATCTCCCGCCACCGCATCAAGGCGGCCGGCCAGCAGGGAGCGCACGCCGCTTTGCAGGTCGTTCAGGGGAACCAGGTTGGCCTTCGGTTGCAGATCCTTGATCCGCGCTTCGCCGAGGCTGCCGCTCAGCACACCAATTCGTTTACCGATCAATCCCTCCGGACTGCCGTTGAGGGAAGCGTTGCGTGTCAGCAACCGGATACCGGAAAGGCTGTAGGGGAGGGTGTAGTCCGCGTACATTTCCCTTTCCCAGGTGAACTGCACCCCACAGGCCAGGTCCACTTCCCCCTGGCTCACCAGCTTGAAAAGGGCGTCGGGGCTGTCGACGCGGCGGAAATCAACGCGGATGGGTTTGTTGAGATACCGGGCCAGCTCAGCGGCGATGCGGGTCGCCACATCCAGGGAGACACCGACGAGTTGACCTTTGGCATCCACGTAGGAGCTCGGGATCAGGTCGGTACGACCTCCCAGGGTGAGCACGCCGGTACGGGCCACCCGCTCCACCACGGTTTCAGCACGGGCGGGGCTGGGTGCTCCCAAGCCGGTTAGCAGGGCGAGAAGGGAGATGAGGGTTCCTCCCGCCAGGGCGAGAGGCCGTCGCTGCGGATGGGGCAACGCATCAGAGCAAGACCTATCGATGATGCCCAACAGCGGTGACGCTGCCATGGTGCAAAGGGCAGTCGTTGCCAATTCTTCATGCAGCCGGTGGGAATGATCCCCTCAAGTCCCAGGAAATGGCCACCATTCCCCCAATCCGGCCATGGTCGTTGGGTGAGGGGGCCAGGATGACATCGAGCCATCTTCACCATCAGCGGGCAAACTGCATGGAGCGACCTCCAGGAGAGGACCCATGGCCATCGATTTCAATGATCCCGAACTTGAGTTCGCCGATCTGGTGACGGCCTACCAGAGCTGGGTGATGGCCGTTATCAACGATGAGAAGCTCGGCGGAGAACCCCTGCTGACCGAGGACATCGCCGACGATGCCCTCAACGCCATGCGCTTTTTGCCCGATGTGGTCACCAGTGCCATCGAGACCACCCTGGCGCGGGTTTACGACGTTGATCCGGAGGAACTGGCTTCCCTGCTGTATCCAGACGACTGAGCGTCCCTGACTTACTTCAAGGCCACGCTCCGGTCCAGCGGCACTGCGCCTTGGGTGCCGCGCTGTGATCAGTCTCTGTGGGCCCATGGGCTTCGCCAGGGAAGAAGCCCATGGGCCCGGCGAATCGGCGCGATGGCTGGCGAGGGATCAATGTCGGCAAGACAATTGCTGCAGCTTTTGGCCCTCACACCACGGCTCCAAACAAGTGACCCACTAGGGCCGTCAACCCCATGGCCAGGGCCCCCCAAAAGAGCATGCGCAGGGCACTGCGACGCCTGGATGATCCGCCGGCATGGGCGGAAAGGGCCCCCAGGACCACCAAGGCCACCAGGGCGGCAGCGGTAGTTATTTCGGTGATGCGATTGGCGGGGCTGAACACGATCGTGATCAAGGGGAGCAGCGCCCCAATCAAAAAACTGGCGGCGGAGGCCCCGGCAGCTTGAATCGGCCGGGCCCGCAAAATTTCACTCAAACCCAGTTCATCGCGGGCGTGGGCTGCCAAGGCGTCGTGCTGGCTCAATCGTTCGGCCACCCGCCGAGCCAGCTCTGGATCCAGACCCCGGGAGATGTAGGCGCTCGTCAATTCGGCGAGTTCGCCAGCGGGGTCTAGCTGCAGTTCCAGTCGCTCTTTAGCCAGATCAGCCTTTTCGGTATCGGCCTGCGATTGCACCGAAACGAACTCTCCCGCAGCCATCGAGGCGGCTCCTGCAACGGTAGCTGCCAGTCCGGAGAGCAGGATCTGGCTGCGGGGGGCACCAGAAGCGGCGATTCCCACCACCAGGCTGGCGACGGAGATGGCCCCGTCATTAGCCCCCAGAACCACGGCCCTTAACCAACCGACCCGGCTTGCATTGTGCCTTTCACCATGGCCAGACCGCGATCCAAGGGCGCTCATCAAGGTCAAGGCGAAAGGACCGTCCCACAATCGTTAATACCATGAATTAAGGCAAATTTCGCCGATTCTTTTGCCCGTCTATGGGCCGGTTGCCAAGCGGTCGCAACGGCTTTGCAGCGGGCGGCTCGGCGTGACCAGGATGGGTTTCTTGGCCCCCCGCCCTTGCAGTCACCTGGATCACCGCTTGATGTTGTCTCCCCCCCCTTGGTGCTGGTCCATGGCCTCTGGGACACGCCTAACCTCTTCAACACCCTCAAGGGCACCCTGGCCGGCCGCCGCGGCACCCCCTTCACTCCCCATCTGCCCCATGGCTTGGGTGTGGTGCCCCTGGATGAGCTAGCAAGCCAACTGAATCAAGCAGTTGAGGCCGCATTTGGGCCCGATCAGATTCTGGATGTGATGGGCTTCTCGATGGGGGGGCTGATCAGCCGCACCTGGATCCAATTGCAGGGGGGCCACCAGCGGGTGCGGCGCTTCACCAGTGTGGCCAGCCCCCAGCAAGGCACCCTGGCGGCCCAGGTGTGGCCCCGCTGGCCCCTGGCCTCGGTGGCAGACATGAAGCTGGGGAGCGACTTGTTGCGTCGATTGAATGGGGATCCGGGCCCCCTGGCGGCCATCGATTGCTGCAGCATTTATTGCGTCGCCGATGTGATGGTCGTGCCCGGCTGGACCGCCGTCTTACCCGTCGGCCGTCGACTGGCCTTCCCGCTCCACCTGGCCCACCACGAATTAATGGCCCGGCCGGAGGCTGTTGAATTGGTCGCCAGCGAACTGCTGCGCCCATAGCCTGCCGCTCGGCTTCAGATTTCAGAACCTGGGTACGGTCCCAGCATCACGTCATCATGGCTCGCTGAATCATGGCAAGCTGAAGTTCAGAGAGGTTCACTCCTGGTCGATTTCGCCCAGCCAGGCCTCCATGGCTTCGATCACTGCAGCTGTGGTGGCCAGAATCGCCTCGGCCCCGGCCCGTAAGAGCTGCTCTTCGTAATCCCCACGGGCCGCTTGCGCTTCAGCAGCGTGCAAGTGGGGCGGAGCCACTGCCAGGGCACGCCAGCGTTGTTCTGGCACCTCCAGGCGGGCCCGCTGCAGGGTGAACACATCTGTGACCGTGTCTCCCAGATAGGCAACCGGTGGGGCCAGGGGGCCAAGGCCTGGAGCCTCGTGGCGGCCTAGCAGCAAAGCCGTCAACCTGAGAAGCCCTTGGGGATTGGGTTTGTCGGGGGCATCCCCCATGGCGATCAAGGGTGGGTCGACCAGCCCCAGGCGTTGCTCCAGCACATAGCGGCAGGATGGGGGTTCGGCGCCACTAACGAAGCCCCAGGCAAAGCCTGCGTCGTTGAGGGTGTTGAAGAATTCTGGAGGCACCAGCAAGGTTTCATTGCCGATGAAGCCCTTCCAGCTGGCGGGATCCCCATGTGGGTCGCCGCCGAAGTAGGCCTCACTGAAAACCGCGACAATGTCATCAAAAGTCGGCAGGGGAGAGCTGGTGCCTCGGCGCCGCAGCAGTTCGAGGGAGGCTTCCCAGTCGTTGTTCCAAAGGCCTTCGCCCTTGATTAGATCGATTTCAGCGGCTGTGGGGCGATAACCGCTGTAGTGATGAACGGTTTCACTGAGGGCGCGGCGGTAACTGCCGCCAACATCCCGAATGACGCCATCAATGTCGAACAGAACCAGGGCGCGGGGACTCAGGGACCACTAGCAGCAGGACTGATAGGTTAGGTGATTATCCATCTTCCTTGAGCGCACCAACCATGACAGCAGCCGAGACGATCAGTGACGAGGCGGTGTTCGCTGCCGCATTTGATGACGTCGCCGATCCGACGGCCGCCATCGAGGTGACCCAAGGCCGCCCGGTGCTGCGCGGCGGCAGTGCCGCCTTAGCCACCGCCACCATTGATGAAGATGGTGTGCCCTCTGGCTACACCCCTAAGGCCGATGAGGGACGCTTCCTCCTCAAGATCCTTTGGTTGCCAGACAACGTGGCCCTGGCTGTCGATCAGATCGTCGGTGGCGGACCCAGCCCCCTGACGGCCTATTTCTTCTGGCCCCGTGAAGACGCCTGGGAAACACTCAAGACAGAATTGGAGCGCAAGAGCTGGATCACCGATAATGAACGAGTTGAGATTCTCAACAAGGCCACCGAGGTGATCAATTACTGGCAGGAAGAGGGACGGGGTAAATCCTTGGAAGAGGCCAAGCTCAAATTCCCTGACGTCACCTTCTGCGGAACCGCCTGAGCCTAAACAAGGCCCCGGGTTGTTCCAAAGGTTCAATCAAAAAGCCGGTCTTGCGACCGGCTTTTTTGGTATGCAGGCAAGCGACTAAGAAAAACTAAAATAGTAAAACTTGCTTTGTTGGTTGCTTTAGCTCAAATTGCCTTGGTGGCAGCTACCCGGACACGGGCCTTAGAGAGAGTTTGCAGAGCTTTTACCTTTGCGCTGCTGGTCGGCTGGTTTTCCAATGCCGCTGCAGCTTGGATCGCCGCTTCGAGCTCCTTTTCGGCCTTGGCGGAGTCGATGTCACGGGCCAATTCGGCACCATTCACAAGCACCGTAACTTCATTGGCATCAACTTCGGCAAAGCCACCCATCAGGGCAATGGACTGCCATGCATTGCCCTCACGTATCCGCAAAACCCCATCGTCTAAAGCGGTGAGCATGGAAACATGGCCGGTAAGGATGCCCATCTGACCACTTGTGCTGGGAAGGATTACCTCATCAGCGACACCATCAAACACACTTTTGTCGGGAGAGAGAACTCTTAAATTGAAAGTCATGATCAAGCCTTCGAATCGGCGAGAATTTTTTGAGCTTTCGCCTTGACTTGATCAATATTGCCAACGAGGTAGAAGGCAGCCTCGGGAAGATCATCAAGTTCACCAGCAAGAATCATATTGAAACCCTTGATGGTGTCTTCCAACTTGACATACTCACCGGATTGACCGGTAAATATTTCAGCAACAAAGAAAGGCTGGGAAAGAAATTTCTCAATCTTGCGGGCACGGTCTACGGTGCGTCGATCGTCTTCAGAAAGTTCATCGAGACCCAGAATTGCAATAATATCTTGGAGTTCCTTATAGCGTTGCAGGGTAGATTGCACAGCCCGGGCAGTGCGGTAATGTTCATCACCAACCACCGCAGGTTGCAGCATGGTGCTGGTGGAATCCAGGGGATCAACCGCCGGATAGATGCCCTTAGATGCAAGGCCGCGACTCAGCACGGTGGTGGCATCAAGGTGGGCAAAAGTGGTGGCTGGGGCCGGGTCGGTGAGGTCGTCGGCAGGAACATAGACGGCCTGAATAGAAGTAATGGAACCTTCGAGAGTGGAAGTGATGCGTTCTTGCAATTGGCCCACATCCGTACCGAGAGTTGGCTGATATCCCACGGCTGAAGGCATACGTCCCAACAAGGCGCTCACTTCAGAACCGGCTTGGACAAAGCGGAAGATGTTGTCAATAAATAACAACACATCTTGCTTGTTTACGTCGCGAAAATGCTCGGCCATTGTCAAAGCCGAAAGGCCAACCCGCATGCGGGCACCAGGGGGTTCATTCATCTGGCCGTAGCAGAGGGCCACCTTGGATTTGGTGAGGTCGTCGGCATTGATAACCCCCGATTCCTTGAATTCCTCGTAGAGGTCATTGCCTTCACGAGTGCGTTCGCCTACGCCTCCAAATACCGAAACACCACCATGCTCTTTGGCGATGTTATTGATCAATTCTTGAATAAGCACCGTCTTGCCAACGCCGGCACCACCAAAAAGACCAACCTTGCCACCTTGGCGATAAGGAGCGAGTAGGTCAATAACTTTGATACCCGTTTCGAACACCTTGGGCTTGGTCTCAAGGTCGGTCAGCTTGGGAGCTTCCCGGTGGATGGGGGCAGTAGTAGTTGTACTGACGGGGCCCTTTTCGTCTACGGGTTCACCAAGAACGTTAAAAATGCGCCCCAGGGTTGCCTCGCCCACCGGAACGCAGATCGGGGACCCCGTGTCTACGGCGTCCATGCCGCGCACAAGCCCATCGGTGGTGCTCATGGCCACCGCACGCACCCTGTGGTCGCCAAGTAACTGCTGAACCTCGGCAGTCAAGGCAATATCTTGGCCCGCTGAATTCTTGCCTTCAATACGCAAGGCGTTGTAGATCCTGGGCAACTTGCCGGCAGGGAACTCCACGTCAAGCACCGGACCAATCACCTGCTTGACGATGCCTTTGGTGCCGGAAGCGGCGGAAGCAGCAGCTGCCATAAGGAGGAAAGGGTGGGGACGCGGGACGCTGTTGGCAGATCTCCAGACCCGTCCAAAGCGGCGCAACCTTACCACCAGCCATGCCCCACTGGCCCGTTGGCCGCTGAAGCCGGCCAGGGATGGCAGTTCGGTCAACCGAACAACCAAAAGCCCCGTGGCAGAGGGCCGTTGCCATAGGTTGGCAATCGGGAGTTTCGAGTGCCAGCTTTTGCTGCTCCCGGGGCCGAACCCAGCCCATGACGTCGGCCCCCGCCGTCGCTGGGGTGTTTCACCACTTGACTCCCGCGTCCTACGTTTTACGAACTCCATGGCTGCTGTTTCTCTCAGCGTCTCGACGGTTAAACCTCTCGGAGATCGGATTTTCATCAAGGTTTCCGAATCCGAAGAGCGCACCTCCGGAGGCATCCTTCTGCCTGATACCGCCAAGGAAAAGCCCCAAGTGGGTGAAGTGGTTCAGGTGGGCCCCGGCAAACGCAATGAAGACGGCTCCCGCCAGGCTCCAGAAGTGAGTATTGGCGACAAAGTCCTCTATAGCAAGTACGCCGGCACTGATATCAAGCTCGGCACAGATGAATTCGTTCTGCTATCCGAGAAGGACATTCTGGCCATCGTCAACTGAATGTTGAACTGAGCCTTTAGAACTTTTTAAACCCTTTTTGCTTTTCCCCACGCTCTACTTAAAATGGCAAAACGCATTATTTACAACGAACAGGCCCGCCGTGCCCTTGAAAGGGGCATCGACATCTTGGCCGAGGCCGTTGCAGTCACCCTTGGTCCCAAGGGTCGCAACGTGGTACTTGAAAAGAAGTTTGGCGCTCCCCAGATCATTAATGACGGTGTCACCATCGCCAAAGAGATCGAACTAGAAGACCACATCGAAAATACTGGTGTTGCCCTGATCCGCCAGGCCGCCAGCAAAACCAATGATGCCGCCGGTGACGGCACCACCACCGCCACGGTCTTGGCCCACGCCATGGTTAAGGCAGGTCT
>JBIIJV010000103.1:0-9477 GCA_044233545.1 Cyanobium sp. | reverse complement strand
TTTAACAAGCTCAAAAAATTCTTGTTTGAGACTAGGATCATTACGGAAATCACCACGAACTACAGAGTTGACCATGCTGGTTTGGGGTTCTTTCACGCCCCGCCACTTCATGCAATAGTGCTGAGCCTTAAGCAGTATGGCCAGGCCCTGGGGTTCGCACAGTTCTTCAATCTCATTGGCGAGGATAATCACGGCCTCTTCTTGAATGTGGGGCCGGGAAAAGACCCAATCAGCGATTCGAGAAAATTTGGAGATGCCGATGACCCGCTCGCCGGGCTTGATTCCTATCCAGCAATTTCCCATAATGGGCACAAGATGGTGGGAACAGGCGGAGCGGACGCTGATGGGGCCAACGGTATAAATCTCATCCAGGTCCTTAACGTTTGGAAAACTAGCCACCTTGGGCTGGGGTAAGTAACGACCCTTGAACACTTCTTGTAGATACATCCGAGCCACGCGCTCGGCAGTTTCTTCCGTATTGTGATCGTTATCGATATCGATCACAAGACTTTTTAACATCTCACGTACTTTCCCAGCAACTTCAATCTCAAGATGCTCAAGTTCTCCGGCCTCGAGGTATTCGGAAATATTGTCATTGGCAAGAAATGGAACCCCTTGCTGCTGAAGGCGATTCTTGATTCTCTGGCTGACCGGAATCAGCAAGGAGTCTGAATTCTCTTGCCGGCTGGACGGGTTGGAGGGGAGCGTCGATGTCATGGTTTTTAGCGGAAATGGCCGGCTGCAGACATAGACATTGATTTATGTCTTGATCTAGGGCAGTTAGGCCAAAAGAGAAATGGCTTGAGAGTGCCAGGTCATTGCAAAGCATGGCACGTCTTCGCAAGAAATGTGGTCGTCCAAAAGAGGTTGGGTGGAGGGGTGTCCGAACCAGGGGCCCATGCCGGCCCCACTGCAGCCTAGGGGCCCAGCGGATCGTCAGCCCCCACCCCTTCGATGAAGCGACCAATGGCCCGATACTTGCCATAGCGCTCAGCAACGAGTTTGGCAACGGGCAGGGCCAATAACTCGGATAACTGCAGAGCAAGGGCTGCTTTCAGTGATTCGGCCGCTTGGAGAGGCGCCCAGTGGTTGCCTCCGCAGGGCTCATTAAGAACGGCATCAATCAAACCAAGACGCAAAAGATCGGCCGCCGTAATCCTCAAGGCTTCGGCGGCGACGGGGGCCTTGGCCGCATCACGCCAGAGAATCGAAGCACAGGCCTCAGGACTGGCCACGGTATAAACGCTGTGCTCAAACATCAGCAGGCGATCGGCCACACCAATACCGAGGGCGCCACCTGAGCCTCCCTCGCCAATCACCGTCGCAATGATCGGCACCTCCAGCCGGAACATCTCCCTCAGGTTGACGGCAATGGCCTCTCCCTGACCCTGTTCTTCCGCCAGGACACCGGCGTAGGCCCCTGGCGTATCGATGAAAGTAAGAATGGGCAACCGGAAACGGTCGGCGTGCTCCATCAGCCTCAGGGCTTTGCGATAGCCCCCAGGCGAAGCCATGCCAAAATTGCGGGCCACGTTTTCCTTCGTATCCCTTCCCTTCTGGTGACCCAGCATCACCACGGGTTGGTCACCGATACGCCCGAGGCCGCCGACGAGAGCCCGGTCATCGGAACCACAACGATCACCGTGCAACTCGATCCAGGAATCGCTGATCAGCTGGATGTAATCGAGGCAACTGGGGCGTTGGGGGTGGCGGGCCACCTGAATTTTTTGAGCCGGGGTCAGATGGCTGAAGATTTCCTCGCGGCGACGGGCTGCCAGGGTTTCAAGTTGCAGGATCTGCTGGCTGACATCCACTTCTGAATCCCTGGCCAACTGACGGATCTGCTCGATTTGTCCCTCCAGCTCGACCAGCGGTTTCTCAAATTCCAGCAGGGCGCGACGGGCCATGGGATCAAAAGGTAGGAAGGGCACTTGGGAAATGGAGCCCTAGACGTTGACAAGGCGGGGGAGGGGCCGTTCCTCCAGCCCCAAGGGTTGGAAGCCATGGCGAACGGAAGCGGCCCCAATCCACTCCATGCGCTCCAAGCTGATGTTGTTGCGACCCCAGCTGAAATTGGTGTGGGTGTCTTCGAAATCCAGGAGCATGGCCTCGGCGAAACAGGCGAACATCTGGCGCTGGGGATTGGTCATTTCAGCAACCGCCATCATCTGCCAGCCGATATCACTGCCAAATTCGACGATGCCGCCCTTGACGACATGAACCCCCTCGCAAGCCACCTTGCTGTCAAGGTTCTTGGGATAGCCCCCATCCAACATCAGGCAGGGACGATGCAGCCGTTCCCCGTCGATGCTGAGGGTCTGGGGCAGACTCGCCACCCAGACCACGACATCGGCTTGGGTCAATGCCTCCTCCAAGGCAAGGATGCGTCCCCCTCCAAGTTGAAGTTGCAGAGCCTCAAGGGGGGCCTGCTGGCGGGCTACGAGCAACAATTCTGCCACTCCCGTTCGCTGGCTCAACCAGTTGCAGACCGCACTACCGATGTCACCCGTGGCCCCGACCACCGCTACGGACGCCTTGGACAAATCAATGCCAATGCTGGGGGCGATGGTCTCGACCTGACGACAAATAACCCAAGCCGTATGGGTGTTGCCGGTGGTGAAACGCTGCCAGTCGAGAGTGGTATTGCGAATGTGCTGCTGTTGCAACAGGTTGAAATTCTCGAAAATGATTGAGGTGAACCCCCCCAAAGCGGTGATATCGAGGCCACTTTTCTGGGCCAGTTCCATGGCATTGAGGACCTTGCGGCGGGCGGTTTTAAAGCGCCCGAGCATTTCAGGAACAAACACTGAATCGATATAGGCACCCTCGATTTGTTTGCCCGTAGGGCTGGTAACCGTGATGCGTTCGACCAGTTGGGGTGGGGCGCTGCACCACATGTCAAGATCGCCTCTGGCGTACTCCTCATAGCCAAGCAAGCTGGCCTTGGTGCGAGCCTCTTCAAGGTTGGTGGAGTGACCTATGAGGCCGAACATGGGCAGTACTGAAGGATGTGGCGGCTGGAGACAGGAGGACTGTTGCCAGCCGTCTATCTTCGCATGGGGAGTTAGTAAGAGGGGCTCAACCCACTAAGGCGGCTGCAGCTAGGCGAGCGATTTCTTTGGAGCTAAAGCCAATTTGGGTGAGGGACTCTTGGTAGGCAATTAGAAAATCTTCGATCAAATCTTCCTTGGCCATGCCCAAAGCGGCAGCGTCGGCGGCGACCCGATCCAACATGCGACGCACGTGGGGCAGATTGGCGCGGTTAGCGGCCTGCAGTTCCTCACGGCACTCGTGCAGATTGGCCTTGAGCCACTCTTGGCCGTAGTTGAGGTGAGTGTATTCGTCTTGAACGACGGATTCGGTGATTTTGCGGGCAAAGGGATCGGATACGGGAATATAAATGTGATAAGCGGATATGGCGAAAGCCTCGATTAGTAGTGATTGAATAAGTAGGCAAGTCACCACTTTGCCCTCGGCCAGAGCTTCCTGAAAGTTGTCTCGTAATGGTGTAAAGAATTCCCGGGCAAATTCCATATCGGCTTTGACCCCCAGATTGGCGCCACAAGCGGTAAAACCCTTGAGGTGCTTCATCTCCATGCGGGCCAGTCGGCCCAGCTCCTCGGCCTGATCAGGCAGGAGGGTACCAATGGCAATGTAGTTGTCATGGGCTTCCTGTTCACCCTCAATCACGATGGCGTTGATGCGGCTGTAGGCATCTTTGTACTGGGCCGTCGTGAAATCTGGCAGCTCCTCGCCATCAACCCGGCTGGCCACTGCGGCAGAGGAGTTGGGTTCGAGGATCGCCATGGGCTCGTAGGTGCTGAGTATGTAACTGTAATCACCTCCGGGTTGCCATTGGTGGCCACTCACTGCGCAGCAAGCCATCGAGCCGGAGCCACCAGCCAGCGACCAGTCGCTCAAACAAATCAGCCCCAAGGGATGGGGAGGCCCCCCGGGGATCGCCAATCACGCCACTGCGGCTGATCTCGGCCGTCAGCCAGGCGCAGGGGGCCGCCCCCTCCAAGCTCCATCCTGGCGGGGCCGCCGCCTCGACCCCCAGCCCATCTGGCTCGCGGCTGGCGCGGGTCTGCTGGGGGGCGAGGTGCAACATCAAGCTGGTCTCAGCCAGGCCGGCATGCAACCCCTCGCTGCGCTCCGGCTCGGGAATCAACGACCCCAAGCCCTCCAGACCCTTCCAGAGAAAACAGGGCAGCACGCCCAGATCGGGGCAGGCGGCATGGAGCTGGCGGGCCGCCGCTTCCAGCAGGGCGATCTGCCCCCCATGGGCATTCAGCAACACCAGCCGTTGGAAGCCGGCGGCTTGCAGGTCCCGGCCCACCGCCTCCACCAGGCTCAGCAAAAGCTGGGCCGGCAGGCTGATGGTGCCTGGAAAACCCCGATGCTCAGGGGAGAACCCCAGGCTTTGCAAGGGCAAGCGCACAATCGGCAAATCCCCATCCAGCCGGGCCAGCACCGCATCGGCCACCCGGTCGGCAAAGAGGGCATCGGTGCCCAGGGGCAGGTGGGGGCCATGTTGCTCCGTAGCCCCCAGGGGCCAGAGCACGGTGCTGCCCTTTGTTTGGGCTAGCTGGGCAACTTCAGGCCATGGCAAGCAGTCGAGCCGGCGCTCGGGGGCGGGGGACATCAGCTGGGGCAGGCAAGGGGGGTCCTTACAGTGGCGGTTCACCAAGCCCCCCTGAGGCCATGACCGGAACTGGCAAGCCTGCGCCGCGTCAGCCCCGGATTCCCGCCCAAGCCCCCACGGCTCCCAATCCCGCGCCGCCGCGCCGCCCCCCCCAGGTGGTGATGTTGAAACGGGAGGAAATCCCCGCCATCAAAAGCCAGGAAACCAGCGCGCCAGAGCCAGTCGCAGCAGCCAAGCCGGTGCCACTGGTGGCCGCCGGGGCGCCGCCGCAGGCACCCAGCCGGCCCCCCCGGGGTGATGACGATTTGTTCTCGACGGACGAGCTGGAAGGGTTGACCATGGCCGACCTGCTCGGCCCGGCCAGCCAGGGCCGCCGCCAGTCCCCCCCGGCGGGCGCCACCGCCGCGGTGGTCAAAACCCCATCCCGCACCGTGGATGACTTTGACTTTGATGAGGAAGCCTTCCTGGCCGCCCTGGACGAGAACGAACCCGTCGGCACCACCGGCGATGTGGTGCAAGGCAAGGTCATCGGCACTGAAAGCGATGGGGTCTACGTGGACATCGGCGGCAAGGCGCCCGGGTTCATGCCCAAAAAGGAATGTGGCCTAGGCGTTATTACCAACCTCAAAGAACGCTTCCCGGCAGGTCTGCCGATCGAGGTTCTGGTAACGCGGGAACAGAACGCCGACGGCATGGTCACCATCAGCGCCCGGGCCCTGGCCCTGCGCCAAAGCTGGGACAAGCTGCGCCAGCAGGAAAAGGACGGCAAGGTGGTTCAGGTCAAGATCAATGGCTTCAACCGTGGTGGCGTGACCTGTGATCTGGAGGGCCTGCGGGGCTTCATCCCCCGCTCCCAGTTGCAAGACGGCGAGCAGCACGAAGCCCTGATGGGCAAGACCATTGGGGTGGCCTTCCTGGAGGTCAATCCTGAGACCCGCAAACTGGTGCTTTCTGAGAAAAAAGCCGCCACGGCCGCCCGCTTCTCCCAGCTGGAGGTGGGCCAACTGGTGGAGGGCAAGGTGGTGGCCCTCAAGCCCTACGGTTTCTTTATTGACCTCGGTGGCGTCAGTGGCCTGTTGCACCAATCCAGTGTCACCGGCGGCGTCTTAAGGGATTTGCGCGAGGCCTTTGAGGTGGGCGAGTCGATCAAGGCCCTCGTCACCCAGGTGGACCCTGGCCGGGGTCGCATTGCGCTGAACACGGCCCTGCTGGAAGGTCAACCCGGTGAATTGTTGGTCGAAAAGGCAAAAGTGATGGCCGAAGCTGAGGATCGGGCCACCCGGGCGCGATCCTTGATCCGTCAGCAGGAGCAATCCGCAGGATGAATCCTGGCTCCACCGCCCCCAGCCTTTCCCAGGAAGCCGACTGGGAGATTGATTTTTATTCCAGGCCCATTCTCGAGAGCGATGGCCGCAAACGCTGGGAACTGCTGATTTGCTCAACCCCGGACGCCAACGCCACCACCAGCCCTTTCCGGTGGCTGCGGCATTGTCCCGCTGACAGTGTCAACTCGATCTGGCTGCGGGAGTCGATCGAAAGTGCCTTGGCCGCTGCCAGCGAGCAGGGCTTGGCCCCCCCCCGCCGCCTGCGCTGCTGGCGGGGTTCGATGCGGGCGATGGTGCAGAGGGCCAGCGATGGACTGGGGATGGAGCTTGTCGCCTCCCGCCGCTGCTACGCCCTGCAGGATTGGCTGCGGCAGCGGGAAAGGGACGTTTACCCCCAGCAGGAGGGGTATCTGGCCGGTCCCCTCGCCCCCGCACCCCAACCCCTCCGGCCGCTGGCCATTGCCTTGCCGGAGGCCGCCCGGGGGGACCGCTGGAGCTGGGCCAGCCTCAACGCCGGTGCCCTGGCAGATGCCAGCGACTGGGAAGCCGGTTTCAGCGGTTTACTGCCCTTACCCGAGGGCATCAACCCAGACACCCCCGTCCCCGGTCTACGGCTGTTCAGCCAACGGCGCCCCCTGGCGATTGCCGGCTGGCTAGCCGGGCTGGAGCCGGTGCGGCTGGAAATCGAGGACGACCAACTGGTGCTGGAGGCGGGATTGGACGACCGCTGGCGTTTGGCCCGCCTGGAGGCGGCTGAAGCATCAGCAGCCCAGATCGCCTTTGCCGCAGCCCGGGAGCAGGCCGGAGGCCTGCAGTTCATCGCCGTGCAATCCGACCCGGACCAACCCCGGTTTGAGGGCTTCTGGATGCTGCGTGACCTGCCCGATGGCTGAGGCCAGTCCGGCCCCCTTTGATCGGCCCGATGCCGGCTTCAATGATCTGCCTGGCTGGACCTGGGTAGGCACCTACGGGGGCTGGTATCTGCAAGCCGAGTGCCTGCGCGATTTTGAGCACGGCTTCTTTACGCGCCAATGGCAGGGCCGCGAACCCGCCGAGCTGGCCGCTTTTGTCAGCGCCGGAGTCAGCGTGCACCGCCCCCAACAGATTCATAGCGCCCTGGTGTTGTCCGCCTGTGAAGCCAGCGCGGCACCCTGGCCCCAGGCCGATGGTTTAGTCAGCGACGCGGCGGGCCAGAGCCTGTGGGTATGCGGCGCCGACTGCACTCCCGTTTTAATTGCCGATCCCGCCAGTGGTCGGGTCGCCGCCGCCCACACCGGCTGGCGTGGCGTTGCCGGCCGCATCCTGCCCGAGGCCATCACCCTGTTGGAGCAGGCCGGCAGCCGGCGCCAAGACCTTCTGGTGGCCCTGGGACCGGCTGTCAGTGGCGCGAATTATCAGGTGGAGCGCCGGGTGAGCCTGGCGGTGGCCGTCTCGCTGCATCCGTCCGGAGCGTTGGCGGGCCAGGCGGAAGAAAGCCTGGAGGAGCTGCGGGCCTGTGGGGCCTTGGGCGCCGATCCCCAAGCCGACCGCGACCGCCTGGATATCCGGGCCGCCACGGTTCGGCAGCTTGCAAATGCAGGCATTGACCCGCAGCGGATCAGTGTCTGCCCCCTGTGCACGGTGGCCGAGCCCCTGCTGTTTCATTCCTGGCGGCGCGACCAGGTGAAAGCTGTGCAATGGAGTGGCATCGTCGCTCAGGGCTGAAATCAGCCTGGGAGAATCAGCCAGTGAGAGGGTCACGATGGCTACCAGAGACTCTTGGCATTCGCTGCGACTGCTCCGATTGACAAACGGCGTTGCGGTCATCATCAGCAATCCGCAGTTCAGCAAGAAACCACAGACGACTCCACACACCTTGGCGGCTCGAAAACTTGAGCTGCGACGCTCTTTCTGCTGATGGGACTAGCTCTGTTGCCGACAGGATTTCGGCAACTGGCATGGCGAAGCAACAAGAAAATCTGGGCAAGACCTTGCGCAAAGGACCCAAGACAGGAGAAAATGCAGTTGTTGCATTTTCACACCATGCTTACTGGATCTGATCTGCTGGCCAAGGTCAAGGAGCTGGGGGATGTCAGCAAATCCGACCTTGTTCGGTCTTGCGGCTATGTGTCCACCAAGGCTGATGGCAGCGAACGCCTCAATTTCACGGCCTTCTATGAAGCCCTTCTCAATGCCAAGGGAGTCGATTTCGGCGCCGCCCCCAAAGCGGGCAAAGCCGGTCGCAAGCTCAGTTTCAACACCAAAGTTCAGTTCAACGGAAACCTCATGGTCGGTAAGGCCTACACGGCCATGCTCGACCTGAAGCCCGGCGACGAATTCGAGATCAAGCTTGGTCGCAAGCAGATCCGTCTCGTGCCGCTGGGGGCTGAAGAAGAGGAGGGTTGAGCGCGAGAGCCTCAGCCACTTTGATGCCATCAATCGCCGCTGAAAGGATTCCGCCGGCATAGCCGGCGCCTTCCCCAGCCGGGAATAGTCCCGGCGTGTTGAGGCTCTGAAGCGTTTCCCCCTGGCGAGAGATCCTCAGGGGGGATGACGTACGGGTCTCAACACCCGTCAACAGGGCACCAGCCATGCCGAACCCCCGAATTTTTTTAGCAAAATGGGGCAACGCCTCACGGATGGCTGCCACCATCGGGGCCGGCAAGCAATGGTCAAGCCGACCGAGCCGCACCCCCGGCAGGTAGGAGGGCCGCACAATTTTGATTAGATCTTCCGATGACGATCCCTCGCCATCCCTGTGCCTACCTTCAACACTTTCCCGACCCGCCATAAAGTCGTCCAGAAATTGGGCCGGTGCCCGATGGTCGCCGCCACCAGCGATGAACGCCTGCCGTTCCCAGTGGCGTTGAAATGCCATCCCCGCCAAGGGATCACCGGGTCGCTGCTGCCACGGCCTCAGGTCCTCCAGGGTCACGTTCACGACGATGCCGCTGTTGGCATTGCGTTCGTTGCGGCTGTGCTGGCTCATGCCGTTGGTCACCACCCCATCCGCTTCTGAGGCCGCCCCCACCACCAGACCGCCGGGGCACATGCAGAAGCTGTAGACGGCCCGCCCATCCGAGCCGTGGTGCACCAATTTGTATTCGGCTGGTCCGAGTTGGGGGTGCCCGGCGGCCTCTCCCCAGAGGGCCGCATCGATCAGGCTCTGGGGGTGTTCGATCCGCAGGCCCACCGCGAAGGGTTTTGGCTCCATCGCCACGCCCAAGCGATCCAGCCAGACGAAGGTGTCCCGGGCGCTGTGGCCCACGGCCAGCACCACCTGACGGGCGCCAATCCGCTGGCCATCGGCCAACAGCACGCCGCGGACGGAATGGTCGGCCGGATCCAGATCCAGTCCTTCCACCCGCTGCTCAAAACGGACCTCGCCCCCCAGGGCTTCGATGCGGGCCCTGAGGCCGCGCACCACGGTGGCCAGCTTGAAGGTGCCGATGTGGGGCCGATGGCGGGTGAGGATTTCGGCCGGGGCGCCGGCCGCCACCAGCTCTTCGAGCACCTTGCGCACGTAAG
>JBIIJV010000102.1:0-9525 GCA_044233545.1 Cyanobium sp. | reverse complement strand
TCCCAGAAGGTGGCGAGGTCATCGTGTGCAGTCTCCTGCTGAGATGCAATCGGGAATCAGGCTGCCGTCAAGGGCTGGGCAGGCTCAAAGCAATCTCACGCTCGTCCCACCCCCTGAACGGATACACCGGGGGAAGCAAGGCAGTGTTTGCCTAATACAGCAAACTGAAGGGTCGAATGACCCCATTCAGCCTGGGATAGGATCGAAGGGAAAAAGGATTAAAGTACCCGCGTGCGACTAAGCATCGTTCTGCCCACATTCAATGAGCGGGAGAACATTCGCCCGATCGCAATGCAGTTGCTGACCCTGGAAAAGGTTTATGATCTCGAATTGATTTTTGTTGACGATGATTCACAGGATGGCACAGCAAATGAAGTTCGCGACATAGCTCATCACTATCCATGTGTGCGATTAATCCGCAGAGTCGGTCGCAGTGGTCTTTCCAGTGCGATCAAGGAGGGCATTCTTGATGCAACTGGTGATGTGGTGGTTGTTATGGACTGCGATGGACAGCATGAGCCGTCCGCAGTGGCAAAAACGGTTGATACATTACAGCAATCGGGAAATGATCTCGTTATCGGCAGTCGTTTTCATCCCGAGGCAAATATCCACGGCCTCAGCGCCAAACGGGAGCGCAATTCAAAGTTTGCCAATGATGTTGCCCGTTATAGCCTTCCACGCTATCGCCAACTCACTGATTACATGAGTGGTTTTTTTGCCCTGCGAGTCGATCGTTGTCTTGCCTATGTTCGCGATGTGGATGTTAGTGGTTTTAAGTTTCTCTATGAGATGCTGGCCATCAGCAAGGGTCACTTGAGGGTATCCGAGGTGCCGTTAACCTTTATGCCTCGCACCGCCGGTGAATCCAAACTGAACATAGCGGTGATCTGGGATCTCGGTGTTTCGATCCTGCATACCTTGCTGTTGCGTGCTATTCCCCGCAGAGCCGTGAGTTTTGCGCTCGTTGGCGGCACCGGCATCGCGATACACCTGATGATTTATGCCTTCACACGGCGGCATTTTGGTTGGAGCTTCGAGCAGGCACAGATCATGGCAGTCGTGAGTGCAGCCACCTCCAACTATCTGATAAATAATGTACTCACCTTTCGCGCCCAGCAGCTAAAAGGAATCTTTCTTTTGGTTGGTCTGCTGCGTTTTCTTATGGTCACATCGCTGGGTATGGTGGCGAATGTGGGAGTCTCTTCAGCTTTCTTTAGACAGGTATCGAACCAGCCCTTGTTGGCACTTTTGGCTGGTATTGCGGTAGATTTCGTCTGGAAGTATGCTGCTTCTTCACGTTTTGTCTGGAATAGTAACTAAGCCAGGCGCCTCAATCTGCTTAACGACCCACTCAGCACTGGCCGGGGCCAGCAGCACCCCGTTGCGGTAATGGCCGCTCGCCAGCAGCAAGCCGGGTGCCAGGCACTCCAGCAGGGGAGCTGGTCGACCGACAGGACGGGGCCGCAGGCCCTGCCATTGGCGCAGCACCCGCGCCCGCAGCAGCCAGTCGGGGGCCGCCCCCGCCAGGGCGCGCAGGCTCTGCAGGGCCTCGGGGTCTGGCTCTCGTCCGGGTTCGAGGCTGGAACCCAGCCAGAGACGACGTCCGCCAGGTAGGTCCGGCCTGGGCACCAGACACATGCCTTGCCAGACCACTACCCCTGGCCAGCCAGGAATTGTGTCGTTGTTGTTCTGATGGGGCGGGGGTTGGCCGATCGCCTGGGCGACGCTGGCCTCCACTTCCAACTCAAGGGCTTGGCCCAAAACAGGTTCGAGCTGCAGGGGAGGTCCCGCCCGCACTGCGGCACCCCTGGCGCCCTGGCTTGCGAGGGCGGCCAGCAGCGACTGGCCCTCGATGCCGGCGGCCAGGACCACCCATTCGGCCTCCAGATCTCGGCCGTCCCGGAGGCGAACCTGCCAGCCGCTACCGCGGCGCCGGGGTTTGAGGGTCGCGACCGATTCCGGCAGGCTGGTCAGCCCGGCGGCGCAAGCGTCGCTGTGCAGGGCTTCGAGGGCCTGATGCGGATCGATCTGGCCATCTGCGGCAGAAAACAAGCCTCCCAGGGCTGGCGCCGGTAGTGGCGGGGCGATGGCTTGCAGTTGCTCCAGGCTCCAGGCGGAGAAGGGAAGTCCCAGCTTTTGGCGCTCAGCCAGCAAGGTTTGCTGGCGCTCCAGTTCGGGGCCGTCATGGGCCAGGAGCAGCAAACCGCTGCGATAAGCGATAGGCCGTCCTCGGGACGCCAGCGACTGGTTCCAGGATTTCCAGAGCGCCAGGCTGCGCTGGCGTAACTGCCAACCCCTGCCATGGTTGCGGTGAAAAACCTGACCCATCAGAACCCCCAGGGCCGCCCGGCTGGCGCTCGGGGCCTGCTCTTCACTGCAGTCGGAACCAAGGGCGGGATCAATCAGCAAGACCCGGTGGCCCTGACGTTGCAGCAACCAGGCGCAAGAAACTCCCACAATCCCTGCCCCCACCACGATGACGCTGCGAGGGGAGGGCGTCTGACTTCGGTCCGTGCCGGTGGCACTCACACTTGTTTCAGAGCTTGCTGGACGCTTTCGGGGAATATCTGGGAATAAAGCCCGAAGCCACTGGCAACCTTGATGTAGGCCTTGCGCAGTAGTTCGCCGTCTTGAAGGCGGGCGGCTTCATCCAACTGGGCCAGGGAGGTTTTGAGGCTTTTGGCCCGCTTTTCGGCTTCGGCGCGGTCGGCCGGAAGCAGCAGTCTATTGATGTACTGCATCTGGCGACCCACTTCCTGCATGGGTCCGTGGATGAGGTTGCGGGTAAAGACCCAGTTGCGGCTGTTCACCAAGCCTGCCAGTTCGGGCAGCCGGTCACGGGCTGCCAGGAAACCCTCGGCCTGGCGGGTGATGCTGTTCAGGGTCTCGTCGCTGAGGGTGGCGGCCGCCCGGGGATTGCCGTCGCAGGCCGCCAGGCCGAGGCTCAGCACCAGGGCAAGCACCAGGGCGAAGAGAGGGCGCAGAGCCGCCCGCCAGCCGGCAAGTAGGCGAGGGGGCAGGGACGTCGAGACGGCCATGAAACAGGGCAGGAAGCTCATCGGGACTGTACCGAGCTAATCCCCATCCGGCTCCAGTTGTTGCCGCGTTGCAACAGGGTGCCGCCTAGCCCAGGGGCCGTTCTTGCGCCAGCCACCCCAGGCCACCATCCTGAAGGCATCGGTCCCCTGCTCAATGCGCTCCGCCACCGTCGTTCTGCAACTGATCTGCCCAGATCGCCGCGGCCTTGTCAGCGAGCTGGCCGGTTGGGTGGCCGCCAACGGCGGCAACATCCGGCACGCCGACCACCACACCGATGCGGGGACCGGTCTGTTTTTGAGTCGGCTGGAGTGGGATCTGGAGGGTTTTGGTTTGCCGAGGGAGGCCATCGCCCCTGCGGTTGCCGCCCTGGCGGCCCGGCTGGGGGGCGAAGGTCAAGTGCATTTTTCCGATTCCCAGCCCCGGGTGGCCCTGTTCGTCAGCCGTCAAGACCATTGTCTGATCGATATTCTCTGGCGTACCCGCTCTGGGGAGTTGCCGATGCAGGTGCCCCTGGTGGTGGCCAACCATCCCGATCTGCGGCAGAGCGTCGAAGATTTTGGTGCCAAGTTCGAGTATCTGCCCATCAGTGCCGCCGATCGGGCTGGGGTGGAGGCAGCCCAGCTGGATTTGCTGGCGGAGCATCGCATCGATCTAGTGATCCTGGCGAAGTACATGCAGGTGCTTAGCCCTACTTTTCTGGAACGCTTTCGTGCGGTAATTAACATTCACCATTCCTTTTTGCCGGCCTTTCAGGGGGCCCAGCCCTATCAAAGGGCCTGGGAAAGGGGGGTCAAGTTAATCGGTGCCACGGCCCACTTCGTCACCGCAGAACTCGATGGTGGACCGATCATCCAGCAGGTGATTGTGCCGGTCAGTCACCGCGACGAGGTGGAAGACCTGATTCGCAAGGGCCGTGATTGTGAAAGGCTGGCCTTGGCCCGGGCGGTCCGCCTGGTGTTGTGTCACCAGGTGATGGTGTATCGGGGCCGGACGGCGGTGTTTGATTGAAAGCTGAAAGCATGGCCGCGCCCATGGTTCGTGCTCGTTTTGGGGTTTTGCGTTGATCCGTTTCCTTGACCTGCGCCAAAAGGACCTGCGCCAAAAGCTGCTCAGTCATCGCCCCGCTGGCAGTTTCCCCTTGGGTTGGGCGTGCTTTCAGTTGGGACTGCTGCTGTTGGCCAGTAGTGCCCTGCTGGCGGGGCTGTTGTTGTTGGTGGCCCTGATCCTGGGGTGTCGCCGGCGAGAGCGTTACTTGGCAGACGGGGCAAACCGATTGCTGCTCGTGGTGACCGGACTGATGGTGCTGGGGGCCGCGGGGGCGTCCAGTGGCTGGCTGGCCTGGGTTGGGCTGGGCAACTGGCTGCCTTTCTTCTGGGGCTTCTGGGGATTCCAGCCCTATTTGATCGACCAGGCCTCACGGCGGCGTGCCGGTCTGATGCTTGTGGCCGGCACCATACCCGTCCTTGTGACCGGCCTGGGCCAACTGGCCTGGGGTTGGCATGGCCCCTTCCAGGCCCTGGGGGGATTGATCATCTGGCATCTCCATCCCGGTGGCAATCCAGAGGGGCGGTTGGCTGGTCTATTCGATTACGCCAACATTGCCGGTGCCTGGCTGGTGATCGCCTGGCCCTTCACCTTGGCCGCCCTGCTGCAGCCCTTTTTGGGTTGGCGCCAACGTCTTGGGGTCTTGGCGATTGCGACGGCCATGGTGGCGGCTGTTTTTCTCACCGACTCGCGCAGCGCCTGGGGGGCCCTGATATTGACCATGCCCCTGGTGGCGGGGCCCGCCAGCTGGTCCTGGTTGCTGCCTTTGCTGGCAATCGGCCTCGGGTTGGTCGCTGCGGCCACCCTGCCGGGGGTGCCCTCGCTGCTGCAGGGCCCAGCCCAGCAGTTGGTGCCCGAGGCCGTCTGGGCGCGCCTCAACGATTTCCAGTTCGCCGGTCAGAGGCCCTTGGCGGTTACGCGGTTAGCCCAGTGGCAGGTGGCCCTGGGATTGATTGCAGAGCGGCCCTGGCTGGGTTGGGGGGCGGCCGCCTTCAGCCTCATCTATCCGCGCCGCACCGGCCATTGGCATGGCCATCCCCACAATTTGCCGATTGATCTGGCGCTCAGCCACGGCCTGCCGGCCGCTCTGCTGTTGGTGGGTTTCTGCTTCTGGTTGCTGCTGAGGGGGGTGCGGCTGGGCATGGTGACCGGCCCGGTCTTTGATCGGGCTTGGTGGACGGCGTCGCTGGCTCTGGTGGCCCTCCATGCCACCGACATCCCCCTGTTTGACAGCCGCATCAACATCGCTGGCTGGGTGTTGCTGGCGGGGTTGCGGGCGGTCAGCTCAGGGCAGTCGGGCTTGGGGCCGAGGCTGGATCGGTGATCTTCATCGCCTCCTGATGGTGCTTGACCAGGGTCCCCTTGGGCAGGGGGCCCTGCAGATGATCCCAGGGGAGCACCCGTCCGAGGTCCCAGCGCTGGTGGATGACTTCCTCCCAGGGGGGAGGGGCGGGCAGGTCCCAGCCTGCGGGGGGGCGGTGTTCGCCGTCGCGCACGGCGCGATGGGCCGCTTTCCACCCCCCCAGGCTGCCGTGGCGCCCACGAACGGCGGCAATCACGGGAGCCAGTCGCCGGTCGCCGCGGGAGAGCAGGGCTTGGATCACGCTCCAGCCGTAGCTTTCCGGGCGCAGGGCGATGCCCTTGGGCTTGAGTCGTTTGGCGAGGGTTTTCAAGCGCTTGTCGGCTTCGGGGCGCACCGGTTCCCACTGGAAAGGGGTGTGGGCCTTGGGCACAAAGGTGCTGACCCCCAGCGTCAACCGCAACCCCGGGGTGGCGCTGCGCAGGGCCAGCAGCAGCTCCGCCGTGGCCTCGATGTCGTCATCGTCTTCGCTGGGAAGGCCAACCATTCCATAGAGCTTGAGGCTCTTGAGGCCACCATCGCGGGCATGGCGGGCGGCGGCATGGATTTCGTCGCGGCTCAGCTTCTTGTTCACCAGGGTCCGCATGCGATCGCTGCCGCTTTCAATGGCGATGGTCAGCGATTGGCTGCCCCGGGCGGCGAGGCTGGTCGCCAGGGTTGGAGTCACGGTGGCGGCCCGCACCGAGCTGACGCTGATGCGGAGGTCATCGAATCGCGGTTGGCCCAGCCAGCCAAGTAGGTCTTCGAACTGGGGGTGCTGGGTGACGGAAGCCCCTAGCAATCCCAGCCGGCGGGTGGCCGAGAGCCCCGCTTCCACCGCTGGGATCAGGCCGTCATCAAGGGAGGCTGTGCGAAAGGGGAGGGTGAGGTAACTGGCCAGGCAGAAGCGGCAGAGTTCGGGGCAGCTGCGGGCCACCTCCACCAGGTGGATGGAGGGCCAGGCGGCCTCCGGGGTGATCACCGTCGAATGGCTGAGGGTGTTGCCCCGCCAGGTTTGTTTGGCAACAACTGAGGGCAGGCCGGCCGCGATGGGATCGATGGCCAGCAGGTTGCCCGCGCTGTCATAACGAGGCGCATGCAGCGAGGGAACATAGACCCCACTCACCTGGGCCAGGGCGCGCAGCTTCTCGGATCGAGGCGCGTTGCGGCAGGCCTGCAGGGCGTCGATGAAGGCGGGCAAGAGCAGCTCCCCGTCCCCCAAGAGGACCACATCCAGAAAGGGGGCCAGGGGTTCGGGATTGGCGGTGAGCACGGGGCCGCCCCCAAAGACAATCGGATCGCCATCGCCGCGCTGGCTGCTCCAGGTGGGGATTCGCTCTGCCTCCAGTAAATCAAGCAACACCGGCGCATCCAGCTCCCAGCTGAGCGAGAGGCCAAAGAGTTCAAGCCCTGGTTCCCCTTGGCGATGGGTCGGATCGCCGCGATCGGTGAACAGGCGCCGCACCGAGATATCGGCTCGCCGCGCCAGGGTGGCCCATACCACCTGATAGCCCAGGCTGGTGATGCCCACTGAGTAGGTACTGGGAAAGGCCAGTACCGCCTTGAGAGCTCCAGCTGCGGGGGTGGCCGGTTCAAACAGCAGGATTTCCTGGTCCAGGCGTGCGGCGCAGAGGGGAACCCTCCCAGCGTGTCACTACGGCGGCGCAGCCCCGGGGCCAATTGCTCGGTTTCTTTAGTTTGTCATCAAAAAACCCCTTGCCTGCTGGGCAAGGGGTTGTAATCGCACTGCGCTGAAAAACTGGACTTACTTGAGCAGGGCGCTGAGGGGACCAAGCAGGCCGGTGATGGCCGAGCTGGCGTTGGCGGCCGTGGGAGTTTTGCCCTTCTCGAAGGTGGAGAGAGCCAGCCTGGCGGCGGTATCAATGATGGGCCACTTGTCGCCAGCCAGGGGCTTGACCACGGGACCAGCCGTGGCCCAGAGGGCGCTGAAGCCGCCCATGGAAGCTATAGCACCAGTCAGATTGCCCGCTTTGACTTCATCGTTGCTCTTATTGAGCAGATTCAGCACGGGGGTAAGGGCGGGTGCAAGGGCGGCCTGGCCGGTGGCGTTAGCAGCGTTCTTGGCGGCATCGCCGACGGCGTTGGCACCATCCTTAACGGCTCCTCCCACCACTTCACCGGTCTGACGGGTCGCTTCGGTGGTGCTGCTGGAACAACCGGAGAGGCCCAGGGTGCCGGCGATGGCCAAAGCCATACCGGCGGTAAGCAGGCGCTTCATGGAGCTTGATGATTAGACGCAGCTAATTGTGACAAAACCGGGGGGAGACGGCGCCTTTTTTGGCTTCTTGTAATGGTTGTTACTCCACTTAGGGGATTGGCATTCAATAAAAAAGGGAGAAGAAAGCCAAAGGCCTTGCTTCTCCCCATTGGTTGATTTAGCTGCCGGAGGGCAATCAGGTCAGGAGCTTGGTCAGGGGACCAATCAGGCCGCTGAGGGCGGTGAGGGCGTTGTCCTTGGAAGGGGCCACTTCGCCACCAAAGGTCTTGACGAGCAGGTTCACACCTTTTTCGATCAGGCCGTAGTTGTTGCCGGCAGCCAGCTTGACCACGGGCTGGGCGGTTTTCCACAGGCCTTGGAAGGCTTGGATGGTTTTGCCAGCGGCGGGGATGTCGTCTTCCTTGACTTGCTTCTCGGTGGTGTTGAGCACCTTCAGCACGGGTTCAAGGACGCCCTTGAGCGATTCGTTGCCGGTGACGTCAGCGGCGGTCTTGGCCACTTGCACTGCGGTGCGGGCGGCATCCTTGGCATCCTGGGAGATGATGCCCGAGCAGGCGGCCAGGTTGAAAGCCAGCACGGTGGCGAGGCCAAGGACGACCACGCGGCGCAGGGGTTGCATCCAGCGGCCGAGGGCAGTGCTCCAGGAGGAAATCATGGGGGATGGAGATCCAAAACATTGTCATTATGAACGGTAGCCAAGGCAGAGCTTCGGGCCTGGTTGCGGGATGTTGCATTGTGCGCAGACAATCACAGTCTTTCGTCTTCAGACAGCTTTCGTCTTCAGACGGCTTTCGCCCGCAGCCAGGGCCCTGGCAAGTTTTTGTAAAATTTGCCTAATCGTTTCTGCGTCTGCGGGGCTGGTCCCCCAAGCGCTCAGGCTTCCGCCAGCACCCTGGCCTCGTCGGCGCCGCTGACCACCCGACCCTGATCGGCGAAGCCGTCGATCAGGTCGAAGTTGAGGTAGCGGTAGAGCTGATCGGCGAGCGGGTCGATTTTGGCGGCCGCAATCGCCAGGTATTCCGCCGGGCTGGGGATGTACCCCAGCTGGGCGCAGACCGCCGCTAGTTCGGCGCTGCCCAAATACACCTGGGCGCCATTGCCGAGACGGTTATTGAAGTTGCGGGTGCTGGTGGAGAACACGCTGGTGTTGTCCTCCACCCGGGCCTGGTTGCCCATACACAGGGAGCAGCCAGGCATCTCCATGCGGGATCCTGCGGCTTCAAAGGTGGCGTAATAGCCCTCTTGCTTGAGCTTTTCTTCGTCCATGCGGGTGGGCGGGCAAACCCAGAGGCGGGCCTTGTTGGGGCCCTGTCCGGCCAGCACGGTGGCGGCGGCGCGGTAGTGGCCGATGTTGGTCATGCAGGAGCCAATGAATACTTCGTCGATGCGATCACCGGCCACCTCGCTGAGCAACTTGACGTTGTCGGGATCATTGGGGCAGGCCAGGATCGGCTCTTTGAGCTCATCAAGGTTGATCTCGATGATGGCGGCGTACTCGGCATCGGCATCGGCCTGCATCAGCAGCGGATTGGCCAGCCAGGCCTCCATCGCCTTGATGCGGCGTGCCAGGGTGCGGGCATCGCTGTAACCGCGGGCGATCATGTTTTTCATCAGCGCCACGTTGCTGCGCAGGTATTCGCTCACCGTTTCCACCGACAGCTTGATTGTGCTGCCGGCACAGGAGCGCTCTGCCGTGGCATCGGTCAATTCAAACGCCTGTTCGAGCTTGAGATCGGGTAATCCTTCGATTTCCATGATTCGGCCGGAGAAGATGTTCTTCTTGCCGGCCTTCTCGACCGTGAGCAGGCCCTGCTGGATCGCCACGTAGGGGATCGCATTCACCACATCGCGCAGGGTCACTCCC
>JBIIJV010000101.1:0-9530 GCA_044233545.1 Cyanobium sp. | reverse complement strand
TTTTACTACTGGGAGTCTCGCTGTCCCCAGCCGCCGTCTCCCCCGGATTCAGGGGGCCGACGAGCTCCTTGAGACGCAGCAACCTTTCGAGCTGCTGGGGACCGCATTCGCTGCGCAGGATGGTGAGCCAGAGGTCCTCGACCAGTTCGAGGCGTTCGCCCAGCACCCGAATCACCCCCGTCGCCCCTGGGTGGGCAGCGATGGCAAGGGGCGCTGGGCCCGTAGCGGCTGACTCCCTCATGGGTGTCGGCGAGGCGGAGGAGGGAGCCATGATCATCCCAAAAGGGGTGTGCGGTCTGTCGCGACGCTGGCCAGCTGGGCGATATCCCGAGTTTCCATGGCCCTGGCTTCGCTGCTGATGATCGCGCGGATGCTCTCCCCCTGGCGCTGCCGCGCCAGCCAGCGGCTGGCCTCATTGCCGTCCCGCAGCACCGCCGTCAAGGGGGCGAGCACGCTGTCAAGCTGCAGGTCGGCGGCAAGGGGGGCCATCGCGACCAGTTCGGTTTCGATCCAATCCCTGGCCCTGATCGGTCGGCCGTCGCGCCAGTGGCGCAGCAGCGCGTCCAGTCCGTCTCGGGCGACGGCCCGGTCGTTGGCATCGGCCAATAGGGCCAGCTCCGGGGCCGTGAAGCGGCTGGCCCGCAGGGGATCAAGCCGGTCTTCATCCTGGAGCAACTGCAGCACCCTGAGTTCGGCCCAGGCGGTGATGGCGCAGAGCACGCTGGCATCGCTGATCAGGTCACAGATGCGGATCTCGACCCGGTTGAGATCATGGGGACGGTGATCGCCATTGGGTCGCACCGAGGTCCAGAGATGGCGGACATTGTGCATGGCCCCTGCGGCCAATTGCTCCCCCATCCATTCCACATAGTGGGCGTGGCTTTCAAACAGGGGCACCTGGGGCGGCGTCAGCGGAAACTGCAACCAGCGTTGGGACTGGGCTCCCGTCACCGCACCGTCCAGGAAGGGGGAACTGCAACTGAGGGCCAGCAGCAGGGCGCCTTCGCAGCGCAGCAGCCGCAACGCCGTGAAGATCTGGTGGGTGTTGTCCAGGCCCAGGTTGATGTGCACGCTGGCGGTCACCACCCGGGTGCCATAGGTCCGTTCGATGATGGCGTGATAGTCATTGCTGGGGTCTGATCTGACGAACTGACCGGTGTCTCCCAGGCTCAGCGTGCTGCCGGGCAAAATGGTTAGGCCGCGAGGCTGGAGCCATTGGCGCAGTTGACTTCTCGGCTCCAAGAGCAGTTGGAGTTGGCGCCCGTAGTTGGCTTCCGGGACCGTGGTGTACTCCAGGTTGCGATTGTCGGGTTCCGTGACGAATCCCGGCAGGGACCCGGCGGCCTCGGCGGCACAACCGACCACCGTGCCGTCCGGCCAACCGGTGTACATCTCCACCTCGAAGCCCTTGAGCAGGAGGGGGCCGCTCACGCTGCTGCCTCACCAGGGCGGTCCAGGCAGGCGATGGCCTTGAGCATGCCGCGGGCCTTGTTAAGGGTTTCCTCGAACTCGCTGGCCGGATCGGAGTCGGCCACGATGCCCGCTCCGGCCTGGACCAGCACCCGCCAATCACCGTTACCAGCGGGCAGAACCACCATGGTTCGAATGGTGATGGCCGTATTGAGGGCACCACCTAGGTCCACGGCCCCGTAAATCCCGGAGTAGGGGCCACGGGCCTCGGGTTCGAGGTCATGAATCAATTGCATGGCCCGGATTTTGGGGGCGCCGCTGACGGTACCGGCCGGAAAGCAGGCCATCAGCAAATCCCAGATGTCGTAGCCCTTGGCCAACAGGCCCTCCACCTGGCTGACGATGTGCATGACGTGGGAGTAACGCTCGATCACCATCAGCTCTTCGACCCGCACCGATCCCGGTTGACAGACCCGACCCAGGTCGTTGCGGCCCAGATCCACCAGCATGACGTGTTCGGCCCGTTCCTTGGGATCGGCAAGCAATTCTTGCTCCAGGTTGGCATCCTCGGCGGGGTTGGCCCCCCGGGGGCGGGTGCCGGCGATCGGCCGCAGGGAGGCCCGCACCACCTCGCCGCCCAGGGGTTCGGCCTGCACCATCACCTCGGGGCTGGAGCCAATCAGATACCAGTCGCCGAAGTTAAAGAAGGCCATGTAAGGAGAGGGATTCACCATCCGCAGGCTGCGGTAGAGGTCGAAGGGATCTCGACGTACCCTGGTTTCCAGCCGCTGGCTCAGCACCAGCTGGAACACGTCGCCGGCGGCGATGTGCTCGCGGCCCGTCTGGACCGCCGCCTCAAAGCTCGGCTGGCTGTAATTGCTGCGGGTCGCCAGCGTGGTTGTCAGATCCAGTCCGTGCTCCTCCCGCCAGTCGAGGGGAATGGCGTGGGCGGGTAGGGGGCCATGCATGCGGGCTTCGAGGCGGGCAATGCGCTCGGCAGCCTGTTGCCAGGAGTGTTGGGGGTCGGCGTTGTGGCTGAGATCGGCGTAGGCCACGGCCGTGATCTGACGTTTGACCTGATCGAACACCAACATGCTGTCCGCCAACATCCAGCAGCCATCTGGTGGATCCCCGGCCGCCGTGGGGTGCACCGGCACGGTGGGCTCGATCCAGCGGATCAGCTCATAACCCCACATGCCAAACAACTGGCCCACGGGGGGCAGCCCCGGGACCGGGGCTGGCTTGAGGTCTGCCAGCTGTTCGCGCAGCCAGCTGAAGGGATTGCCCTCCAGCAGCTCCTGGCCCCCATCGCGCCAGCGGCGTTCGCCCCGCTCTCCCCGCCAGGTGAGGGTCCAGAGGGGGTCGCAGACCACAAAGCTCCAGCGGCCAAGCCGCTCACCGCCTTCGACCGACTCCAGCAGGACTCCCTGGCGACTGTCCTCGGCCACCTTCAACCAGGTGGTGAGAGGCGTTTCCAGATCGGCGGGCCAGCGTTTCCAGAGCGGTATGTAGGTGGATCCCTGCTTGGCAAGGACCCTGAGGGCGTCAAGGTCTGGACTGGGTTGGGAACCCGGCATCGGGGCGCAGGCGGGCAAAAAAAAACGAGGCAATTGGCCCCGCAGTTATAGGACCAAGGGCTGGCCGAGTCAGACTTGATAGGGCTCTTTGCCGCTGAATTTGAGGCCGGCGGGGTTGGGATTTTCGCCAATCCGACGGGCATTGTGGCCCACCATGGGCCGGCCTTCGTTGACTTTTTCGGGGAAGATTCCGTCTTTGGGATGCAGGAATTCTGTATCACCACCGGGGTAAATCCGGTAGATTTTGTAATCCTCAATGCGGGGCTTGAACTTGGTGCGCAGCTGGGTGCCGAGGGCCAGGCACTGTTCTTTGCGGGCGAAATACATGATGTTTTCGCCGGCGTTCATCTCCGCCGCGCCGCCGGTAGGTAGTTCAAACACCTGGGCCGCATCGCTGGTCCAGGTGATTGCATATTTCTCTTCGGTTTCGGCCGAGTTCAGCAAGCCACCCGTGCTGCCGATGAACTTGGGGAGTTGACCGTTGAGGGCCGTCGCTGGCATGGCTCGCAGTCCGTTTGCACGGGAAACTAGCACCGTGTTTTTGCCAGAACCGCTGCCTTGCTCCCAGTCTTCACACCCGTCAACAAACGGACCCGGCGGGCTCAGCCTTGGCGATCCGCCAGGGGGAAGAACACGGTCAGGGAGCTGGCGCCCCGTTCGGTCAGCCGCCCGCCCAAACGATGGAAGAGGCGGCGGGTGGCCTGTTGACTCAGTTGCAGCCCCCCCGTGGAGGGGTTCCAGCTCAATACGGGTCCCACCGGTTCGGCCGCAGCGGCAACCGGCAGGCCATCCCTGGGCTCGTGGTCGTCACTACTGAGCTGCAGTTTCAGGCGCGAGCCAGCCGGCCGCAGCCGCACCAGCACCCGGCTGCCAGTTCTGAGGGTGCGGCTGAAACGATCCATAAGGCCGCCAAGCATCGTTTCCAGCCGGCTGGGGTCGCTGAGCACCGGTGGCAAATCGTCGCTGATGGCCAGCACGAGTTGCAGACCCCGTCGGGCCAATTGGCGGCTCCACAGGTCTTCCAACTGGTGCAGCAGGGCGCTCAGATCGGTACGGGCCAGCTCGCTGGCCGGCAAGGGACTACCGCTGCCGGGTTGGCGCTGGAGTTCGGCGGCCAAAAAAATCAGCCCGAAGCGGTCGATCTGTTCGCTGCATTCCCCGTCGATCTGCTCCAGCCGTTGGCGCGCCACCGTGGGCAAGTCCTTGCGCCGCAGCAAGGAGCGAATCAGGGTGCGGATCGTGGCCAGGGGGGTCCTGACTTCGTGGGTGAGGGCCTCCAGCAGGGCCAGCTCGCCATCCACCTGATCCTTGCCGTTGGCCTGCCGTCGGGGTGGGTGGATGATCGGCTGCAGGGTGACGCTGGGGGCCATGCTGGCCAGCCGTCCCGCCAGCATGGGCCAAAAGCGCAGGGCCAGCTGGGGGTTGTTCCGCAGGGGTCCGAGGGACTGCAGGGCCGCCCGCAGCCGGGCCGCTTCGCGGGGATCGTCCTCCTGTAAACGCTGATCCAGGCCATGGAGGACCAGAGTGACGGCCTCGGCGTCAAAGCGCACCAACAGGCGGCGAGCTTCCGGGGACCCTTCCAGGGCCATCGCAACCTGCAGATCCTGGGTGATCACCACCAGCAGGGGGTCCGTGCCATCGTCCTGGCGCAGGGGCAGACGGCGGCAGCTGCCCGTCGGCCTGGCGGGATCAAGGTCCGCCGGGCTCGCCCCCCGTTGCAACTGGGGTGGACCGCCGCGGGGCAGTACCTGGGCGAGCTGCGCCGGCGCCCAGACCCAACCATTGAGGTGTCGCAGCAGGTTGGGGGAGTAAAGCGCCGGCAGGGGCATCGCCAACCAGACGCCCCGTTGGCTCAAGACCGGGTCCAGCAGATCGTCCTGCAGGGTGGCCAGGGCGGCCCACCATTGGCGGCGAACACTGTCCTCATCTCCGCGACCCGCTGGCGCCCCTTCGGCCAGGTGTTGATGGAGAGAAGCGAGACTCACCACCAGCGTTGGCTGGCGTGGCTACGGCGGCCGACGGAGGCACATAAGCCCAGGCAGACGAAGTTGACGAGCATCGCCGAGCGTCCGTAGCTGACCCAGGGCAGGGGAATGCCTGTCACTGGGCCCAAACCAATGGTCATGAAGATGTTGACCACCACCTGGAACATCAGCATCGCACCAACCCCCACCACCACCAGCGACTCGACATCGGTGCGGGCGTGGACGGCAATCTGGATCAGGCGCCAGCAGAGCAGGGCGTAGGCGGCAACCATCAGGGCGGAGCCCAAGAAGCCCATTTCTTCGCCCACGGCACTGAAAATAAAATCAGTGTGTTGCTCGGGAATGAAGCGCAGTTTGGTGAGCAGGCCGTGCATCAGGCCGGTGCCCCAGAGCCCCCCCGAGCCGATGCCCACCTTGCTCTGCAGCAGGTGATAGCCGCCGCCGAGGGGATCTTTGGAGGGATCCAGGAACAGCACCAACCGATCGCGTTGGTACTCCCTGAGGCCGTGCATCCAGAGCTGGGGGGTGATCACGGCGAAAAGCACTTGCACGCCGCTGACCACCGCCAACCCCACCCGTTTCCAGGGGAGGCTGCGCCAGGCCAACCAGCCCATCAGCGGAATCCAGGCCAGCAGGGCCCAGGGGAAGGTGCCCGCCAGGATCGCCGACAGCAGAGGGGACAACAGCAAGACCAGCCAGGGCAATGGCAAGCCGGCCCAAAAGAGCATCACCAGCACGATGGCTCCAAACACCAGGGAGGTGCCCAGATCGGGTTGGATGAAAACCAGGAACCAGGGCACACCGATCAGGCCGAGCGGACGGACGAGATCGACGGGCCGTTCCACCGGATGGCGCGACAACACCCCCGCCAGCAGCAGGATGGCCCCGAGCTTGGCGAATTCGGAAGGTTGCACGTGGAAGCCGGCGATGCTGATCCAGCGCTGGGCCCCAAGGGCTGAGGTGCCCACAAAGCGCACGGCCAGCAGCGAAAGAATGGTGAGGCCATAAATCGGCCAGAGCAGGATGCGTAGCTGTTCAAGGGGGATACGGGCCACCAGCAGGCCCAGGGCCATGCCGACGGCGGCCGTGATCCAGTGCTGGTACCAGTCGGCATAATCGGCCTGGCGCTGGGTGCTGGCGATCAGGATGCCGGCCACCACGGTGAGCCAGAGGGGCACCCCCCAGAGCAGCCAGTCGACGGCGCTCCCTTGCCGTTGACGGCGGTTGCGGCGCAGGGCTTGGGCCCGGGCGTTGCCGAGGGCGACCATCGCGATCAGGCGGGCCTGGGAGCCAGGGCGGCCAGGCCGCTGACCCGGCTAGCCAGGGATTGAAAAGCCTGGGCCGTGACCGAAGTGGGGGCACTCAGCACCGCCGGCCGCCCCTGGTCGCCCCCTTGCATCACGGGCATTTCCATGGGCAGCTGGGCCAGCAGAGGCACCTCCGCCTCGGCGGCTAGGCAGGCACCGCCACCGCTACCGAAGAGGGCATAGCTGCGCTCCGGCTGGTCGGGGGGGATGAAGGCGCTCATGTTTTCCACCACCCCCAGCACGGGGATGCCCATCTGCTGGAACATCGCCAGGCCACGGCGGGCATCTTGGAGCGAAACCTGCTGGGGGGTGGTGACAATCAGCACACCCGCCATGGGCACGGCCTGGGCCAGGGAGAGCTGGGCGTCGCCGGTGCCCGGTGGCAGGTCCACCACCAGCACATCCAGGACGCCCCAGTCGACTTGATAGAGAAACTGGCGGATGATGCCGTTGAGCATCGGTCCCCGCCAGATCACCGGCTGGTCGTCGGCGATCAGCAGCCCCATGGACACCATCACCAACCCGCAGGTAGCGATCGGCGTGAGGCATTGGTCAGCCCCTTCACCCCGGACCTCCGGGGTGCGGCCGGCGACGCCCAGCATCGTCGGGGCATTGGGGCCATAGATGTCGGCATCCAGCAGGCCGACCCTGAGCCCGGATTGAACAAGGGCGCAGGCCAGATTCACGGCCACCGTGCTCTTACCGACGCCCCCCTTGCCGCTGCTGACGGCGATCACCTTGGCCACCCCGGGGATCGGCTGACGCTCGGGCCCCTGGCTCTGGCCATGGCCGGCGCCGCCGATAGGTCCGGAGGAAGCGGGTTGGGCCACTTCAATCTGGACATCATCGATGTCGGGGAGGCTGGTCAGGGCCGTGCGGGCCTCCGAGGCCAGCCGGTCGCGTTGGGCGGCGGCGAATTGGGGCAAGGCCAGGGTGAGGATGGCCCGGTTGCCCTGACGGCGCAGCCCCGGGATCCAGCCAAGCTCGTTGAGGGGGCGGCCGCTACCGGCATCACAAACAGTTTGAAGCACCTGCCGCAGGGCCTGGTCGTCACTGGCCATCCGGGTTGTCATGGTCTGCTTCAGTGTTGATACTAGGCGGACGGCTGGGCGAAGAGCCCAGGGGCCGGGGGCCGCTGGGCACCGGGGCTGGGGCCGCTGGGCACCAGGGCTGGGGTTCCAGAGGCTCCCGGAGTACTCCCGAGTATTGGAATAGGGTCGCCAACGGTTTTGGCCCCAGGCCGCCTTTCCCATGGAGATGCCTCCCGTCGACTCCCGCAGCCGGGCCAGGGCCCTGTTGATGGGGCTGCAGGATTCGATCTGTCAAGGGCTCCAGGCGCTCGATGGTGAGGGCCAGTTTCATGAGGAGAGTTGGCAGCGGCCGGAGGGCGGCGGTGGCCGCTCCCGGGTCATGAAGGAGGGCCGGGTCTTCGAGCAGGGGGGCGTCAATTTTTCGGAGGTGGAGGGGGCCCAACTGCCGCCTTCCATCCTCAACCAGCGCCCTGAGGCCGAAGGGCACCGTTGGTTTGCGGTCGGCACCTCAATGGTGCTGCACCCCCGCAATCCCTGGGTGCCGACGGTGCATCTCAATTACCGCTACTTCGAGGCCGGACCGGTGTGGTGGTTCGGTGGTGGCGCCGACCTGACTCCCTATTACCCCTTTCTGGAGGATGCCCGCCATTTCCATCGCACCCTGAAGGGGGCCTGTGACAGCGTTGATCCCCGTTACTACAAGGTTTTCAAACCCTGGTGCGACGAATATTTTTATCTGCGCCACCGCCAGGAAACCCGCGGTGTCGGCGGTATTTTTTACGACTATCAAGATCCCGGCGGCGTGCTCTACAAGGGGTCAGAACCCGAGGCGGCGGCGGCCGTGGCGGCGGCCAGCGGCCCGATCGAGCAGGACTGGGAGAAGCTGTTTCGCCTGGCTTCCGCCTGCGGCCAGGCCTTCTTACCCAGTTATGGGCCGATCGTCGAACGGCGTAACAACCTGGCCTACGGCGAGACCGAAAGGCAGTTTCAGCTCTATCGCCGCGGCCGTTACGTCGAATTCAATCTGGTCTTTGATCGGGGCACAATCTTCGGCCTCCAGACCAATGGCCGCACCGAATCAATCCTGATGTCACTACCGCCGCTAGTGCGCTGGGAATATGGCTACACCCCGGCCCCGGGCAGCCGGGAAGCGCTACTGACCGAGGTGTTTACTCGCCCACAGAATTGGCTTGAAGATCCCGGACTGGACGCCCTGTGCCTACCGCATCAGGCGGTGGGTTGAGCGGCGGCCAGCGGCGGGCCAGCGGAGAGCCACCGCGACCCATGCCGGCCTCGATGGCATTGACCACCCGCCAGGCGATTAACTGCACTGTTCGCTGACGGGTACGTGGGTCCCGCAGGGAGGCCTCCAGGTTGCCTTCGAGCTTGCCGATTTCCAGCAGGCCGATGCCCCGTTTGGGGCCGCCCAGCATGTCGCGGAAATTCATCGGGTAGGCCCCGAATTCCTGGGCCAGGGATTCGTCGATGCGGCTGAAGGGCCGATGCAGGGGCGGGATCAGACCCGAGCCCACCCCATCGGGTCCGTAGGCGTCGAAGTGGATCTCCAGGGCATAACCCCCGGCGGCGGCGAACTGGCGACCGTAACTCCAATTGGTGGCGGGATCGTCGCCGTTGACGATGGTGCGCACCGGCGGTTTGTAGAACTGAATCCGCAAGCCCCGCTGCTGGCCCAGGGTGGCGATGGCATGGGCCACCACCAGGTTCCAGTAGTGCTCGTCGGTGATGCCGGGGTACATCGGCGGTTGGCGGTAGAGAGCCACCGCTTCGCCGCTGGTGCCGGAACCGGAAATGCCCTGGGAGTCGGCATGGCCGGCCAATACCAGGATGGGGGTGTCGCGACTGACCGCCCGCATGCCGACCCAGTCCTTGCGCATGGGGCTGCGCACACCGGTGAGCGGGTGATAGGGCAGGGCCTGGCGGCCGGCTTGGTTGGGTTGGACGGTGCGCAGCACCAGGGGTTGCTGCTGGGCCCTGGCCACCAGGGGCAGGATCGAGCTGAGCAGCAGGCCGGTGGCGACCAGGCGCCGGATGGAGGGGGTCATGGGGGGTCAGATCGGAGAACGGAGCAGGGCACCGTCGCTGGCCAACCCAAGACGGGGGCCCAGTTCGGCTTCCATGGCGATCAACTCGTCGCGGTGGGCCCGTAGTTTGAGGCTGCTGCCTGCGGCACTGTCGTCACTGATGAGACGCAGCTCCAAG
>JBIIJV010000110.1:0-9081 GCA_044233545.1 Cyanobium sp. | reverse complement strand
CCTCACCCTGGCGGCCAAACCGGCCGATAACCGCCACCACTTCGGCCATTCCAAAGCGGAGTATTTCTCCAGCGGCCTCGAAAGCGCCCTGATTGTGGTGGCGGCCCTGGCGATCATCCACGCCGCGGCGGGGCGCTTGCAGCAGCCCGAGGGTTTGCAACAGGTGGATGTGGGCCTGGTGCTTTCGCTGGTGGCCACCGCGATCAACGGCGCGGTGGCCTGGTTGTTACTGCGGGCCGGGCGGCGATTTGATTCGATCACCCTGCGGGCCGATGCCCATCACCTGCTCAGTGATGTCTGGACCTCCCTGGGGGTGGTGCTGGGGGTGGCCCTGGCCAAGCTCACCGGCTGGACGATTCTGGATCCGCTGATCGCCATCATCGTGGCCCTCAATATTGTGGTTACGGGCTGGCGATTGCTGCACGAAACGGCCTCAGGCCTGTTGGATCGGGCCCTGCCGGAAGCTGAACATCGGCAATTGGAGGCCCTGTTGGAACACCACAGAGGAACCGACATCACCTTCCATGCCCTGCGCACCCGCATGGCGGGTTCCCGCCGTTTCGTCAATTTCCACGTGCTGGTGCCTGGCCATTGGACGGTGAAGCAGGGCCACGACTTTTGTGAATCCCTCGAACGAGAGATTGCCGCAGCCCTGCCCCGCACCCATGTCTTCACCCACCTGGAGCCGATCGACGATGAAGCCTCGTGGCAGGACGAAGGGCTGCGGTGGGATCAAGATTAGGAAGACAGGCTAGGGAAGCAGGGGGACCTGGCTCAGCGGTTGCTCTGGATTTTGATCACGTTGCCTCGACCATCGGTGGCACAGGTGCCAATGGGATCTTTGCCCTTGGCGTGGCGAGTCGTGAAGTTGTAGTCGAGGCCGCTGCGATTGATATCGGCGAGGCTGATTTTGCCGGCATCAATGCTCTGGCGCAGGGTGGCTCCCAGAGTTACGTTCACATCAGCCATCGACATCTTGGAGCCGTCGCCGTACTTGGCGAGGATGGCGGACTTGCAGTTGCGACCATCGCTTTCAATGCGGGTGTTGATCTGATCGCGATCGCCGGCGCTGGAGGCACTGGTTTGGTTGGTTTTAACCGATAGACGACGGGTGCGAGTGCCGTCATTCCAGCTGAACAACCCCTTTGCTCCCTTGTCCTCAAACATCACATTGCTGCCGCCGTCTCCCCCTTCCAGCCGCAAATTGGTGCGGTTGGGACCGGAGAAACGATAGGTGCTGCCATCTTCGAGTTTGACCACAAAGCCGACGCTGCCTGAGCCGTCTTTCTGTTTAATGCTGCAACCGCCATCAAACACGACTCTGCCGTTATCGGTGAGACGGCATTCGGCTTCCGCCTTGGCCACCGTATTGGCCAAAACGGGTGAACCAGCGGCGCCAACCAAGAGCGATAGGGCCAACCCAAAGCCAACCCTGGCGCTATGAGCCTGGGAAACAGAAGTAGCGAAGCAGGCTGGGGTATGGGAAGAAAGCGACTGGATCATTGGAAGTTTTTAGCAACTAAGATTTTACCACTGCGGATTACCAGGCAGCTGATCTGCAGTCCATGCCGCCAAGCGAAGCTAACTGATTGACTTTGCAATGATGCGGATTATGGAAATAATGAGAATTATGGAAATGTTGAGGATTATGCCGGCCTGGAATATAGCCCCGACAAAATCTCAGGATTAACGATGTGCTCTAGGATGCAACTGCTAACGCCGGGACTCCAGCAGGCTGTTTGCATCGACAGGGCGGGTGGATTGGTGTGTTTGATTCGCTGAAACGACGCGAGTTCCTGACCTTGTTGGGCATCGGCATGGGGTCCGTGGCCTTGCGCCCAGCCCTCTTGCCCAGGGGTTACGCCGCTGCGGCAAACCCCGGCACAGACCGACCCTTTGCCCCCGTCCCCTATCCCCTGCCCCTGGCCAACGACGGCCTCAGCGCCAGCCAGCAGCGGGCCGCCTACAGCCAGATCACCCTGTCCGATGGAGTGGTGGTACCCGAGGGCTTCCGCGCCGATGTGGTGGCCAGTTGGGGCGAGCCCCTGGGCAACGGCCGCTTCGGTTTCAACAATGACTACCTGGCCTTCAACGCCCTGGGCGGCGACAAGGCCCTGCTCACCGTCAATTTCGAATACATCTCAGCGCGGGTTTGGGCCGACGCCTACGCCGAGGTCATCGGCACCGCGCTGCCCCTGCCAGCCCTGGCGGCACGGCTGGGCCAACTCCAAGGCGATCTGCCTTGGGACAGCCTCGCCGAGAACGATCCCCTGCGCCAGATGGTGCTGGAGGTGGCGACAGCGGCCATGGCCGACCTGGGCATCGGCGTTTGCACGATCGAGCGGCAGGCCGATGGCTCCTGGAAACGCACGCCCGGTCGCCACGACCGCCGCATCACCGGGCTGAGCGGCTGGGCCGACCCCGCCCAAAGGCTGGCCGTCAGCGGGCCAGCGCGGGAGGTGTTCGCGCTGAAAAAACGACTGGGCTACGACGATGGTCTGGGGGATGGCATCATCGGCAGCTTCGCCAACTGTGCCGGCGGCCAGACCCCTTGGGGCACCGTGCTGAGCGCTGAAGAGAACTTCCACAGTCAGGTTGCGGAGGCGGTCTTTGCCGACGGCACGTCGGCGCCGCCTGCCCAGCGACCGTTTGTCTATAGCGGCAACAAACTGGAGGGCTTGGGTCAGCCCTTTGGCCTGGCGGGCAACAAATACGGCTGGATGGTGGAGATTGATCCGCTCCAACCCCAACAGCCGCCGATCAAACACAGCTGGTTGGGCCGGTTTCGCCATGAAGCTGTGGCGATCAAAGCCCAGCGCGCCCAACCCCTGGTGGTTTATTCCGGCTGCGACCGTTATGGGGGACATCTTTATCGCTTTGTCAGCGAATCACTGGTGCAAGACCCGCAGGATCGCGCCAACTCGCGCCTGTTTGAGCAGGGCCACCTTGAAGTCGCCCGTTTTAGCGAAGACGGCAGCGGCCAATGGATCCGCCTCGCCCCCCAGACCCCGATCCAACCCCAATACCCCAGCCACTACGACCAATGGGGGGTGCCGATGGCCACCGTCCTGCCCCATAGCGACCGCCGCCGCCCAGGAGCGGAACGCTTCTCTAGCGATGCAGCGGTAGATCGCTACCGGCAGCGGTTCCAAACCCTGGCCGACCTCTACCCAGACCATTCCCAAGCCCATGGCCAGGGCCAGGGCCAGAGCAAGGGCCAAAGCCATTCCCAAGCCCAGCTGGGGGCCATTTTGATTGATGCCCACCTGGCGGCCAACGCCGTTGGGGCGACGGCCACGGCCCGGCCCGAGGACACCGAAATCGATCCCGCCAGCGGCGATCTGCTGATTGCTTTCACCGCCGGCGGCAGCGATAGCGAAGGCAGAGCCGATCCGGCCATCTTCCACGGCCCGGCCCGGCAAGCCAGCTGGCCCCACGGCTGGATCATGCGCCTTGCGGACGAGGCGCCGGCGGCAGCCCGCTTTCGCTGGCGCATGGTTGCCACAGGCGGTCTGCCCTGGCAGGGGGGCATGGGCTTTGCCAACCCCGACAATCTGGCGATCGACCCGGCCGGCAATCTCTGGATGGTGACGGACCGGCTGGGGGGCCGCGATGGCGAGATCTTTGGCAACAACAGTTGTTGGTTGCTGCCCGCCCAAGGCGCCGCGGCCGGTGAGCCGCTCTGCTTTGCCACCGCTCCAGCGGAGTCGGAATTCACTGGCCCCTGCTTTGATCCCGCCGGCAAGACGCTGTTTCTAGCCGTGCAGCACCCTGGCGAAACCAACAGCATCCGAGCGCTGCCCCAAGCGGCAGCGCAGGGCGCAGGGGCCAGCGAAGCGCAGGCTTATACCCTCAGCGACCGTGATGGCCAGCCCTTTGAGCAGTTGCGCTGGGTTCCGCTCGGCTCCAACTGGCCATCTGGACCCGGGCGCCCACCTCGGCCAGCGGTGGTGGCGATTCGTCGCCAGAGCGGGGCTAAGTTGCTGGAGACCTGAAGTTACAAGCATCAGCTTCGGCGCAACTGACAACCTGTTCTTAACGAAGCTGGTGCTGCACTTTTGTAATTTCGTAGCATCACCTTCCCTTGACCCATGGTTTTCCAAGCTCTGTTGGCGCAATCCAAGCCTGGGGCCCTGGCGTCCAGGCAGCCAACCAGGAGATCGCTGCGGAATCTGGTCTTGATTGGAACGGTGGCTGGCCTCGGCGTCAGCCTTGGGGGATGTGGCGGCACCACCACCTTGAATGGAGCAGGGGCTTCATTTCCGGCGGCGATCTATCAACGCTGGTTTAAGGATCTGGCGGACAAAGGGGTGCGGGTGAATTATCAGTCGGTGGGATCGGGGGCGGGCGTACGCCAATTCATCTCCCGCACGGTCGATTTCGCCGCCAGTGATGTGCCGATGAAGGCAGATGAAATCGCCAAGCTTCCCCAGGGAGTGGTGCAGATTCCGATGACGGCCGGTGCCATTGCGGTGGCTTACAACAACAAAGGCTGTGAGCTGCAGCTCAGCCAACCCCAATTGGTTGATGTGTTCCTCGGCAAAATCACCAATTTCAGCCAGCTGGGCTGTGCCGCCAAACCGATCAAGGTGGTGTTTCGCTCCGATGGATCCGGCACCACCGCCAATTTCACGGCCCACCTGGCGGCCATCAGTCCCGCCTGGAAAAGCGGGCCGGGGGCTGGCAAGAACGTCAAATGGCCCACGGGCATTGGTGCCAAGGGCAATGAGGGGGTAGCGGCCCAGCTGAGCCAAGTGGAGGGCACGATCGGCTACGTCGAGTCGGCCTTCGTCAAGGAGCCCCTGCAGGCGGCTGCCATCAGCAATGCCTCCGGCCAGAAGCTCAAACCCACCCTGGCGGCAGAGCAGGAGGCCCTGGCGTCCATCGACCTGGGCCCCGATCTCACCGGCAGCAATCCCAACCCAGCCAAGGGCTATCCGATCGTTACCTTCAGCTGGATCCTGCTCTACAAAACTGGTAACGGCGCCAGTCACGAGGCCCTCAACAAGGTGTTTACCCACACCCTCAGCGACGAAGCCCAGGCGATGGCCCCTGATCTGGGCTTCATCAGCCTGCCCGCCGAGGTGCTGGCCAAGAGCCGCCTTGCCCTGGCCACAGTCAAACCCTGATAAAGCTCATAACCCTCCCACCCCCTGGCAATGCCGGCAGCCGATCTCCCAGTCCTTGCCAGCGACGATGATCCAAGGATTGGTGATCTGGCCCTGGGTTTGATTCAGCAGCAGGTGCGCCGCCTCGGCCAGTTGCACCATGCGGTGCTGGCCGATGAGGACCCCGAGGCTCTGCACAAGCTGCGCATCAGCCTGCGCCGCTTGCGATCGGGCCTGGAGGTATTTGCCCCGGCCCTGCTGCTGCCCGAGGGGGTCCATGCCAGCCGTCTCGCCCGCGTAGCCCGCCGCACGGGCCTGACCCGGGATTTGGATGTGTTTCGCGAGTGGCTGGAAGATCCCTGGTGGCCCCAACTGCCCGAAGGCGAACAGGTGGCCCTGGCCAAAGCCATGGCCCGGCTGAAACGGGATCGGCGCCAGGCCTTCGAGGGCATGGTGGAAGCCCTCAATGGCGGCCGCTATCTCAAGCTGCTGGCCCTGCTCAGTCAATGGCAGGCGTCGCCCAACTACAGCCTGCTTGGCCAGCAGCGGCTCAAGCCCTGGCTAAGCGACTGGGTGTGCCATTTGGGCCAAGGTTTGTTTCTGCACAACGGTTGGTTTGTGGCTGATCCAGCGGCAGAGGACTTGCACGAACTGCGCAAACGCATCAAGGCCTTGCGCTACAACCTGGAACCCTTCATTCCCTTTTTGCCCACAAAGATGCTTGGCTGGATTGAGGAGCTCAAGCAGGCACAGACGGTGCTGGGCGAACTGCATGACCTGACGGTGCTGGAAGCCTCGCTTGTAACCCAGCCTTTGCGCCGTAAAGCCAGCCCCATACCCACCCTGCAGGAAGCCATCAGCCAGAGACAACAGCAACACTGGCAGCAATGGCAAGCCCAGGCTGGGCGCCTCAGCAGCGATGCCAACCGCCAGGACCTGCACCGCTTGATGCTGGCGCCTGCTGAGAACCAGGGGGCCCTGTTAGGACAGGGCTAAATCCCTAGCTCCCTGCCCTGCAGATCCCTGGTAATGACTGATCTGTTCACTCCCCTGGCCCTGGGATCGCTGCAGCTGCCCAACCGGGTGTGGATGGCCCCCCTAACACGCTGCCGTGCCACCGCCGAGCATGTCCCCACGGCCCTGATGGCCGAGCACTACGCCCAGCGTGCCAGCGCCGGATTGGTGATCAGCGAGTGCACCATGGTGCTGCCGCATACCTCCAGCTTTGCCATCGAACCCGGCATCTACAGCGCCGACCAAATCGCCGGCTGGCGCATGGTCACCGAGGCGGTGCATCAGGCCAGCGGCCGCATCTTTTTGCAGATCTGGCATGGCGGGCGCGCCTGCCATTCTTTGCTCAATGGCGGTATGCAGCCGGTGAGTGCCAGCCCCCTGGCCATCACCGATGCCCAGGTGCATACCCCCCAAGGCAAGGTGGACTATGAGGTGCCGCGGGAACTGGCGGACAGCGAAATTGCGCCGATCGTGGTGGCCTTTGGCGCGGCGGCCCGCGCGGCGGTGCAGGCGGGCTTTGATGGGGTCGAGATCCATGGCGCCAATGGCTATCTGATCGATCAATTCCTGCGCGATGGCACCAACCAACGCCAGGGCCCCTACGGCGGCTCAATCGAAAACCGCGCCCGCTTGCTGCTGGAGATTTTGATGACGGTGCGGGCCGAATGCCCGCTGGTGGGCCTGCGCCTATCGCCCTTGAACAGCTTCAATTCGATGCGGGACAGCAACCCACTGGCCCTGACCAATTGGCTTGCCGAACACCTCAATGGCCGGGGCCTGGCCTATCTGCACCTGATGCGCGCCGACATGGCCGGCATCCAGCAGGCCGATGTGCTGACCCCCTTCCGCGAGCGTTTCCAGGGGGTGCTGGTGGCCAACATGGGCTACACGCCAGCCGAGGCCAACGCGGCCATCGCCGCCGGCCTGGTGGATGCGGTGGCCTTTGGCCGGGCTTTCATTGCCAACCCCGACCTGCCGCAGCGCATTGCCATTGGGGCGACTCTTAATGAAGCCAATCCGGATACCTTTTACACGTCGGGGGCGGTGGGTTATACGGACTATCCGGCTTTGGCGGGGTGATTGGTGCCGCTGGGGGCATGGGCCCGAACCAAGACGCCTCTAGCGAATTTGCCGCATCTTTATGCCCATAGCATTTGGATTGCCTGTTTCCAGGGGGCGGCCATCTTCTCGTGTCCCAGAGCAGTTCGTAGGAACCGCCACAAGTGGATACCGGATCCGGTAACCACTCTTCTGGGCGAGCACAATCGGCTGAAAGCGTTTGCGGCTGCTAAAATCGGGATTGATTCGTGGAGATGGTTCACGGAAGGGAGCAGGGGCGGTATTGTCGTTCACGGAAACCACCCAATAAGCGTTAGCCAGCCATAAAGGCTCAATGAATCCATTCTTATTCACGAAGTTAGACCGCTGCCAAGATGAAAACAGAACAAGTAATTGCACTGATTGCTTTGATTGCATTTGAATCGATTTTACCTTACCCAGCGCATGCTTGGGAATGGAAAGGCAAGTGTGGAGTCACAAGATCTACAATTGAAAATTGTACCTTTATTAAAGGTGACGGTGCACTCGGAGGCAAGATTGGAACATCATATATGTACGTACTTCGCTCGGGTGACCGCTTCCAGAGGTTTGTTGCTGATTCCATCTCAGGCGCTATTTGCGAAAGCCCAGGTTTAATGAGAAAGAATGATGGTCACTGGTTTAGGATCACTACATCGTGCCTGGGCCCGTATATCATTCATTCCCTGCCAACTGGGAATTCTATGCTTATTGAAATTTATGATACACCCTAGCCTGTTCGCAAGAGTAGCATTCGAAGCAATGTCGGCAACTTTAGATTGTCCAAACGTGTAAATATTAACTAGTCAAAGCGAGATCTCATTTCACCACATGCTAACTTGTCAGCTATGCCAAGAAGATCGGGAGATCTGTCAGAGTCACATCATCCCGAAGTTCGTCTTCGATTTCGTGAGGCGGACTTCAGCCACGGGCTACATGCGGATGGGCACGGAACCGAACCGCCGAGTGCAGGACGGCCGGAAACGCCCGCTACTGTGCCATGGCTGCGAGCAACTCTTCTCTCGCTGGGAGGGTAGCTTTGCCAAGTACGTATTTCATCCGTACAACGCGAATACGTCCGCCGTAATCGACTACGGGCCTTGGCTGTGCAAGTTTCTCGTCTCAGTGTCATGGCGAGTCCTGCTTTTTTACAAGCTGGAAGGGAGTCTTGACGAATTGCCCACGTTCCATCGTGGGTCGATCGAAGAGGCTTTAGAGACTTGGCGAGAGTTCTTGCTCGACATGCGCCCACATCCAGGTGTCTTTGAGCAGCATCTTTTGCCGCTGGATGCATTGAGGAGTACGAATGTTCCGGGGATGCCAACGAACATGAATCGGTACATTCTCAGAGCGGTGGACATGGATATCGTCTTGAGAGGGCGGACGATCGCTGTGTACTGGAAGCTCCCTCGCTTCGTTGTACTGGGGCTCGTTGTCAACACGGAGCCACGTAGCTCATGGGGTGGTACTCGGGCGGCAGTTAAGCGCGGAAAGATTAGCCCCCGAAGTTATGGATTTCCTCGGACGGTATTCAAACACGTCATGGATCAAGCGCAGAAAGCCGATGGCATCTCAAAGTGCCTATCATCGAGGCAACAAGAGCTGATCAGCAGAGCTATGCTTAATGATATTGATCGGGTCGGTGGATCGGAGAGCACGAAAGCTTTGATCATGGATATCGAATTCTTCGGACTCGCAGCCTTGGATGCTTCTTTCGTAGATGACGGTGCACCAATGCCATACATCGAGGCTCAGCGCGATGCTGGCTAACATCTAGATGCAGAAGACGGGATCAGTAATTGCTTCTCGTGGCGTGTCATCACTCCCCGCTTCTGATCTGGAGCGTTGTGAAAATCACCAGCCTTGCCATCGGCAGCACCAA
>JBIIJV010000007.1:0-30297 GCA_044233545.1 Cyanobium sp. | reverse complement strand
GGCCGCAGACTTTGGCCGCCTGGATATTTTGGTCAATAACGCCTGTGGCATCATCTGGAAACGCCTCCATGACCTCAGCGTGGCCGAATGGCACGCAGGGGTGGAACAAACCCTGCACATCACCTATCACGCCTGCCGGGCGGTGCTGCCGCTGATGCGCCAGCAGGGCTTCGGCCGCATCGTCAGCCTGATTGATGTGGATGCCGACAGCCACAGCTCAGTGCCGGCCCTCACCTCCTACAAGATCGGCAAAACGGGGGTGCTGATGCTCACCCGCACCCTGGCGGTCACCGAGGCTCCCCACGGCATCACCGTCAACGGCGTTTCGCCCGGCACCCTCGACAACTCCGAACGCAAACCCCCCCTGGAGCGCATTCCCGCCGGCCGTTATGGCAACGAGGCCGAAATCGCCAGGGCGGTGCTGTTCCTGGTCGATCCGGAAAGCGCCTACATCACCGGCACCAATATCAAGGTGTCTGGTGGTTATTTAATCTGAGTTCATCCCCAGTGGACCAACGCTCCCAAAGTGGACCAACGCCCCTAAATTGATGCCATCGAGATCGCTTGAAGCCCTGGGGACACACCTGCTGCGCTGGCGCCATCGCCTCTCGGTGCCGCAGTTCACGGTGATCACCGGTGCGCTGCTGATTGCCGCAGGCACCCTGCTGCTGGCCTCACCGCTCTGTTCCACTGACGACGTGGGGCTCTGGCAAGCCCTGTTCACGGTGACCTCGGCCCTGACCGTAACGGGGCTTTCGATCATTGATGTGGGCAAGGACCTCACCTTCTTCGGGCAGGTGACCCTGGCCTCTTTGATCGTCGTCGGCGGCCTCGGCCTGATGGCGATCACCACCTTTTTGCAGGGTTTCGTGCAGGGTCGCTCCGGTTTGCGGCTACGCCTCGACAAGGGCCGGGCCCTCGATGAATTCGGCGTCGGCGGCATCGGTCCCACCTTTAACCAGATCCTGATCGCCGCCGGTTGCTTTATGGGGGCAGGCACATTAATTCTCTACACCTTCGGCTTCACCGACATCAGCAACCACGCCGAAAGACTTTGGGCGGCAATGTTTCACTGCATTAGTGCGTACAACAACGCCGGCTTCGGTCTCTGGAGCGACAACCTGGTGGGCTACAAGGGCAATCCCGTCGTCAACGGCGTCATCGGCGCATTGATCGTCAGCGGCGGCATCGGTTGGCGCGTCACCAACGAACTCTGGCAGCTCTGGCGCAAACGCCTCTCGCGGCAACCTCTGCGCCACCTCAGTCTGCACACACGCCTGGTGCTGCGCAGCACTTTGCTGTTGATCGTGCTGGGGGCCCTGGGCTTGCTATTCACCGAAAGGTTCGCGCCCGATGGGGTCGTGCATTCCCTCAGCCTCTGGGAAAAGCTGCAGGTCACCCTGTTTCAGTCGATTACCACCCGCACCGCCGGCTTCAACACGGTGCCGCTCTCAATCGAGACGCTCTCGGATGCGGGCCTGCTGCTGATGATCGTGCTGATGTTCATCGGTGCCAGCCCCGGCGGCACCGGGGGTGGGATCAAGACCACCACCTTCGCCGTGCTGATGGGGGCCACCCGCTCCACCCTGGAAGGACGCAAGTCGGTGATCATTCACAAGCACGAGCTTGCCGGCGACATCGTGCTCAAGGCCGTGGGTGTGACCCTGGCCTCGGGGCTGTTCGTGATCATGATGACCCTGCTGCTCGGCATCGGCCCCACGGCCGGTGGGGCACCGAGCGGCCAGTCCTTCAGCTTCCTTGAGAAGCTGTTCACCTGCATGTCGGCCTTCTGCACCGTCGGCCTTGATGTCGGGGTGACCGCCAACTTGAACCGCTGGGGCCAGCTGGTGCTGATTGTGGGCATGTTCGTGGGCAGGATTGGCATCATGCTGTTGCTCTCAGCCCTCTACGGCAGCCGTCCCCAGTCCAGGGTCGGTTACCCCCGCGCCGATCTCTTCCTCTAAATTCCTGAGCCAATGACAGCAAGCAACAACTGGTGGCCCTGGGGGCCAAAGGAAGCGGAAGTCCAGGGCACCTTTGCGGTGATCGGGGTGGGACGGTTCGGATCGGCGGTCTGCGATGAACTGACCCAGAACGGTGCTTCGGTGTTGGCTATCGATGCCAACCAGCGCGCCATTGACGCCGTCAGCCTGATCGATCCCGCAATCGAAGCCAGGGTGGTGGACTGCACCGATGAGGAGGCCCTGCGCGAGGCAGGGGCCCTGGAAGTCGACACGGTGGTGGTCGCCATCGGCGAACCGATCGAAGCCAGCATCACCGCCACCTTGATCGTCAAGCACAGCGATGACACCAAGGTGAAGCAGGTGATATCCCGGGCCACCAGTGATCTGCACCTGAAGATGCTGCAGCGGGTGGGAGCCGACCGGGTGGTCTATCCCTCCAAAATGCAGGGCCACCGCCTCGGGCTGGAGCTGGTGCGTCCGAACCTGCTGGAACGGCTGCGGCTCGATGATCGCAACAGCATCGAGGAAATCCGGGTGCCGCCCTCCTTCGTCGACCGATCGCTGCGGGACCTGAACCTGCGCAAGAGCCACGGCGTCACCGTGCTGGCCGTAGGCCCGGAAAACCAGCTAACGGTGAACCCGCCGGCTTCCCACGTGCTCAAGGCCGGCGAGCTGTTGGTGGTGATGGGATCGGGCGCAGCCCTCAATGGGCTGCCCAATAGCTGAGATCTAGTCGGTGCGCAGTGAACCCTTCGCGGCCCAGATCCAGGCCACGATCGCGCCACCTTGCAGCGCAGGCGTCGATGGGCGAAAGCAGATTCCTGATGTGCCCCCCCACCCACTACGACGTCGATTACGTCATCAACCCCTGGATGGAGGGCAACGTGCATCGCTCCGCCAAGGCGGTGGCCGCGGCCCAGTGGCAGCAGTTGCAAGAGGTGCTGGCCGGCCATGCCCGGGTGGAGCAGCTCCAACCCCAGCCGGGCCTGCCCGATCTGGTGTTCACGGCCAATGCCGGCGTGGTGGTGGACGACAGCGTGGTGCTGGCGCGCTTCTTCCACCCGGAGCGCCAGGGGGAAGAGCCCTGGTTCCAACAGTGGTTTGAAAGCCAGGGCTATCGCGTCACGCTGCTACCCGCCGATCTGCCCTTTGAGGGGGCCGGCGACGCCCTGCTGGATCGCAGCGGCGGTTGGCTGTGGGCGGGCTATGGCTTCCGCTCCGAACTAGCGGCCCATCCCCTGCTGGCCGAGGCCCTGGCGGTGGAGGTGCTGTCGTTGCGCCTGATGGACGAACGCTTTTACCACCTAGATACCTGCTTCTGCCCGCTCAGCGATGGCACCCTGCTGTATTACCCGCCGGCGTTTGATTTCTATTCCAACCGCCTGATTGAAACCCGCGTGCCCGCCGCAAAGCGGCTGGTGGTGGGAGAAGCCGACGCCCTGGCCTTCGCCTGCAACGCCGTGAATGTGGGCCGCAGCGTGATTCTCAACCAGGCCAGCGCCGGGCTGCGGCACCAACTGCAAACGCGGGGCTACGACGTGGTGGAAACACCGCTGAGCGAATTTCTCAAGGCTGGTGGTGCCGCCAAATGCCTCACCCTGCGGCTCGATGAGCCCCGCCTGGTCACCGCCACGGCGACAGGGGCGGGGCTGGGGCTCCAGGGCCCACCCCCGTCCAGCTTGAGCCGCACGATCCGGCTGCAGGGCCACCTGCTGGACAGTGGCCTGATCAACCGGGCCCTGGATCGCATCGTCGAGGGTGGCGGCAGCTTCCAGGTGCTGGATTTCGCCCTGGGCCAGCAGCGCCACAGTACCTCCAGTGCCGCGATCCGGGTCAGCGCCCCCGATGGCGAGGTGATGGCCGACCTGATGGCGCGGTTGATTGCCCTAGGGGCCCTGGCCACGGCAGACGGGGAGTGCGATGCCGCCCTGGCGGAGGTGCTGCAGGACGGCGTGGCGCCGGACGATTTTTACGTCAGCACCATCTATCCCACCGAGGTGCGGCTGGCGGGCCGCTGGCATCGGGTTGGGCGGCAACGCATGGATGGGGCCCTGGTGCTGAGGCCAGGCGAGCCGGAATCGACAGCGCTGGCCCGGGTGGAGTGCCGCCTGCTGCGGGATCTGCGGGCCGGAGAGCAAGTGGTGGTGGGCGTGGAGGGCCTGCGCACCCTGCGACCGCAGCCGGCACGGGAGGGCAGAGAAGCGCGGCAGGCGGATTTCAGCTTTATGGCGGCGGGGGTGTCGAGCGAGCGGCGGGTGGAGTTGGTGGTGGAGCAAATGGCCTGGGAGTGGCGCCGCATCCGGGATCGGGGCGGCAAGGTGGTGGTGGTGGCCGGCCCCGTGGTGATCCACACCGGCGGCGGCGCCCACCTGGCCCAGCTGGTGCGCGAGGGTTACGTGCAGGCCCTGTTGGGCGGCAATGCCATCGCCGTCCATGATGTGGAGCAGGCCCTGATGGGCACCTCCCTGGGGGTGGATCTGCAGCAGGGGCTGGCGGTCCATGGCGGCCACCGCCACCACCTCAAAGCGATCAACACGATTCGCCGCTGCGGCAGCTTGGCGGCGGCCGTCGAGCAAGGGGTGCTCAACCAGGGCATCTTCCACGCCTGCGTGCGGGGGGGCGTGCCATTCGTGCTGGCCGGCTCGATCCGCGATGACGGCCCCCTGCCCGACACCGAAATGGACCTGATTCGCGCCCAAGCCGCCTATGCCCAGGCCCTGGAGGGGGCGGAGATGGTGCTGATGCTCTCCTCAATGCTCCATTCAATCGGCGTGGGCAACATGACCCCCGCCGGGGTGAAGCTGGTGTGTGTCGACATCAACCCGGCGGTGGTGACCAAGCTCAGCGACCGCGGTTCGCTGGAATCGGTGGGTGTGGTGACGGATGTGGGGCTGTTTCTGAGCCTGCTGGTGCGGCAACTGGATCGGCTCAACCAGGCATGGCAGGAGTCTGAAGTGAACACCCCCCGGGCGGCCTGATGGCCAGGTCCCTGTTGAGAAGAGGTCCCTGTTGAGGCCAGATCCCTGTTGAGAAGAGATTGCAAGAAAGCCGCTCGGGGGCCTAGATTGCGATCCGTTCTCAACAAGGCGATTTTTTGGCCGATTCCATGGTGGGCAGCCTCTGTCGTGAGGTGGATGGGATCAGGAGGCGCGCCAGCCAGCTGCTGCTGGCGATGCGCTCCTGTCAAGACGCCGCTCTCAGTCGCCGGCTGGGGGTGGAGCTGCGCCAGCTGCAGCAACGCCGCAGCGAACTGCTGCGCACCGCCACAGCCTGGAGCAAGCAGTCCGGCGTCAAGGATCAATTGGCACTGGAGTTCTTGATCGAGATAGCAAACCGCTCCCCGCTGGAGGGGCACTGGGCCCACTGAGAATCAGGCCAGTTTGGCGGGTTCGTGCTGCCCCTCAGCCAGCTCAGCATCGAGGATCAACAGGGCGGCGGGCTGATTCTGGGCCAGGCGCACCCGACCCAACAGATGGGCGAATTGGTTTTCAGAATCCAGTTGGCCGCTGATATGGGGATCTAGGAAAGTGGTGGAGCGCAGGTCCCCGCTGCGCTCGGCCATGACATAGATCTGCTGCAACGACGTGGTTACGTCAGCCTCCATCTGAAACGAAGCGGCCATGATCTCCTCCGGTGATGACCAGTTCTGCCGCGGCGCCACCAATGCCTCCAGCACCACCGCCTGACCACGGGCGATCAGATAGTCGGCAAAGGTGGCGGCATGGTCCTGCTCGCCGCGGGATTCGCCCTTGAAGAAGTGGGCAAAGCCCCTGAGTTCACGCTCGGCAAACCAGATCGCCATGGCGAAATAGGTGGCGCTGGCCTGGCGCTCCAAGGTGAGGTGTTGATGCAAAGTCTCGACAAGAGCAGCTTCCATGGGCTGGGCTACGGCTCTGCCGGCGGGGCCCGTCAGCCCAGGTAGCGAGGAATTCAACGGTGAAACGGCCATGACTTCAAGCATCGATCGATGTGCCCAATGCTACCCAGCATTGTTTAGCGATGGGTCTCCGCCCTGGCGCAGTGATTGCAGCGGCTAGGCTGAGATCCAGTCGTCGCCCCTTTCGCCCAAGCGACCGGCATCCTGCTCGCACAAGGCACACCTAAGGCCATGAACTCAGCAACAGGCAAAACCAGCCCAGCACCCAGCGGATTTAATCAAGTGTTGCGTCAAGACAAGAAAAAGGGCTGCAAAAAAAGCAAATGTTCCAATTGGAAGGGAGGCCAGTGCAAGTGCGGCAGAGATTGAAATCGCCCCAGCTATTCCGCATAGGGAACCGCGCCGGAAGCTGGGGCCGAGGTGGATAGAATAAATGCCAGCACATTACCGGGCTCCGATGTGGCGTCGGTGCGCAGGGCAGAGATCCGGCCCTGGACGGGGCTGGTGTATTCAGCCAGCACCTCACCAAAGGCATTGCGCTGAATGGCCAGCTTTTGGCCGGCGCTCACGTTGTCGGTGATCTTGACTAGCCATTCGATGAAGCCTCCCTGGCTACTCACCACGGTATAAACATTCTTACCGATCAACACATTGGCGTCGACGGCGGTGCGCCCGATCGGGCCAGGAATGACGCCGTAGTGCTTGAAGACATTAAGCGTGCCATCTACGAACAGGGGAATCATGTCCAGATCGAGCCGCCGTGCCGGGCCAATCTCGGGGGTGAAACAGGGAATACCAGCTTTAATGAAAGCGTTGTGCAGCACACTGGGATAGACCGGATTGTCCCAGATCAGCGGCACGGGATAGAGCATCATCATCGTCTTGACCTCCGGGATGCGCATGTCGCCGATGTGAAAGGCGGCAGCGTCGATGCCAGTGGTGCCCGTATGGAAATCAATCGCCAAATCGGTATTGGGCCTGAGCAGTCGATTGAACACCAGGCCGGCCTGGCGGCTGGCGGCACCGATGCCCTGTTCGTTGCCGGGCCACTCGCGGTTCATGTCGGTCAACTCCAGGCCCCGGCCCATACTTGGCCAGCGCCGCTGCATGCTCTCCACCGCCGGGCGGGCGATGTCTAGAACCGCCATCACGGTGCCTGTCATTTCAGCCGGCTTGAGGCGACCCATGATCGTCTGGACGGTGTGCACCGAACTCATCTCATCGCCATGGACGCCACTGGTCAGGGTGAAACGCTTGCCGGGCCTAATCCCCTTGGCCACAATCACCGAGACATACCAATACTGCCCTGTGGCCATCTGCACACCCTGAAAATACAGCAGGTGTTTGCGGCCGGGCTCCAGGTCGTCGGTATTGAGTGAACTCACAACTTTCTTGCCGTTGATCACATCCCCGGTGAAAACGGTCCTGAACCCACCGACCTTTGCCGCACCTGTGTTGACCCCAGCCGGCACCGCGGCGGCGCTGACCAGCTCAGGCGCCATCGCCAAGACAGCCAGAGCCCAGGGGGCGATCAGCAACGACTGGAGGCGGTGGCGGTGGCGATGGAGGCGACGGCGGTTAAGGCTCAAGATCGGTGAAAAAAGATCGATATCGATTCTAAAGCCACGGCATCTCAATGATCCCAATAGGCCTATTTGTCGAGCAGCAGTTTCTCCGTCGTGCCAGCAGCCTGCGAAACCTCGGGACGCAACATTGAAAAGGCAGCCCTCGCCGCTGCGTACCCCCGTGCTTTGTCACCAAACAGCACGGCCGCCAGGCCCCTGCCGCCGCCATGGGAAAATCCCCGATTGCTTGCCGTTCCCACCATGCGCAGCCACGGATGCGGCGATCTACGTGCCGACCACGCCAGCCAGGCGGTCCAGCTCTGCGGCTGGGTGGACCGCAGCCGCGACCACGGCGGCGTCATCTTCATTGACCTGCGCGACCGCAGCGGCAGTGTGCAGATCACCGTCGATCCAGATCTGGCCAGTGCCGATGCCAGCCTCCAGGCCGCCTGCGCCGCGGCCTTCGCCACCGCCAGCCACCTGCGCAACGAAACCGTGATCCAGGTGCAAGGGACGCTGCGGGCCCGGCCGGCCGAATCGATCAACGAACGGCTGGCCACCGGCGCCATCGAGGTGCTGGCCAGCTCGATCACCGTGCTCAATGCCGTCAAGGGCACCCTGCCCTTCCCCGTGTCGGTGCACGACGAGGAGAACACCCGTGAGGAGCTGCGCCTGCGCCACCGCTACCTCGATCTGCGCCGCGCCCGCATGAACCACAACCTGCGCCTGCGCCACCGCACCGTGCAGGCGATCCGAGCCTTTGTCGAAGCCGAGGGCTTCATCGAGGTGGAGACCCCCGTGCTCACCCGCTCCACCCCCGAAGGCGCCCGCGACTACCTGGTGCCGAGCCGGGTCTGCGGTGGCGAGTGGTTCGCCCTGCCCCAGTCGCCCCAGCTGTTCAAGCAATTATTGATGGTGGGCGGCCTGGAGCGCTACTACCAAATCGCCCGCTGCTTCCGCGACGAAGACCTGCGGGCCGACCGCCAGCCGGAGTTCACCCAGCTGGACATGGAGCTGAGCTTTGTGGACCAGGAGCAGATCCTGGAGCTCAACGAACGCCTGATCGCCGCCATCTGGAAAGCGGTGAAGGGCCTCGATCTGCCCCTGCCTTTCCCCCGCCTTACCTGGCACGAGGCCATGGAGCGCTACGGCACCGACCGGCCCGACACCCGCTACGGCATGGAGCTGGTGACCGTGTCGGATCTGGTGGCGGACATGGGCTTCAAGGTGTTCTCAGGGGCGGTGGCGGCCGGGGGTTCGGTCAAGGTGCTGCCGGTGCCAGGCGGCAACGACGCCATCAGCAACGTGCGCATCAAGCCCGGCGGCGATGTCTTCAGCGAGGCCCAAAAGGCCGGCGCCGGCGGCCTGGCCTTCATCCGGGTGCGCGAGAACGGCGAAATTGACAGCATCGGCGCCATCAAGGACAACCTCAGCGAGGCCCAAAAGGCCGAGCTGCTGCAGCGCACCGGCGCCACCCCCGGCACCCTGCTGCTGTTCGGCGCCGGCGACACCGCCACGGTCAACAAGGCCCTCGATCGGGTGCGCCAGTACCTGGCCCGCGAGCTGGGGCTGGTGCCCAAGGACCGCGACAACGACCGCTGGAACTTCCTCTGGGTGGTGGATTTTCCGATGTTTGAGTTCAACGCCGGCGAAAACCGCCTCGAAGCCCTGCACCACCCCTTCTGCGCTCCTAACAGCGCCGACCTGGGCGATGACCCCGAGCGCTGGGCCGAAACCCTGCCCACGGCCCGCGCCCAGGCCTACGACCTGGTGCTCAACGGCCTGGAACTGGGCGGCGGTTCGCTGCGCATCCACGATTCCGCCCTGCAGCGCCAAGTGCTGCAAGCCATCGGCCTGCCCCTGGAGGAGGCCGAGCGCCAGTTCGGCTTCCTGATGGAGGCCCTCGACATGGGCGCCCCGCCCCACGGCGGCATCGCCTTCGGCCTCGACCGCCTGGTGATGCTTTTGGCAGGCGAAGAGTCAATCCGCGACACGATCGCCTTCCCCAAAACCCAGCAGGCCCGCTGCCTGATGACCCGGGCCCCCGCCGATGTGGCCGCCAAGCAACTCGAAGAGCTGCATGTGGCCAGCACCTGGGTAGAGCAGGAAGACTGACCCGCCTCCGAGCTGATCCCGTCCCCGCTGGCCGCCCCCTCAGCCGCGGTCGATGCGCCGATAGCCAAAGCGGTCGATGCGCCGATAGCCAAACCAGTCGGGCACCAAGGGCTGGGCCGGGGTGAGCGGATCGGCGATCAGGTGCACATGCCAGCCCTCCAGCAGGGTGATCGGCAGGCAGTCGTCGATGGCATGGAGATCATCGGTGTGGGGCTGCACTCCCCCCGGCACCGGCAACGAGCGGGCCCGGGCCTTGGCCGCCGGGGCCGAGGTCGCCACCACCAAGCCAAAGGCGTGCTGCTCGGCCAGCTGGCTGGGGTCGTAGCCGCCCCGATTGACGAACCAGAGCCTCTCGGGGCCGGCACTGGGTCCGCTGCGTAGCTCCACCCGCCAGCCGGCGACGGCGCGCACGGCCAGCCAACTGTCGATGTGCAGGCCCCGTCGCCGCCCAAACCACTGCTGCCGCAACTGGGGCAGGGTGTCCTCAATGCTGGTGCCCACCACAAAGCGGACGTCGTGCAGCTCAATGTGGCAGCCCTCGATACGACCGCCCAGCACCACCAGGAACAACTGCATGGTCATGGTCATGGGTATGGGTATGGGCAAAGGGAAATGTGAAAGAAAACGGTTCGAATTCCTAAGTCAAACCAGTGATTCTTGGCCAGAGTCTCTGCAGCGCTGCACATTGGTTACAACCATGGCCTGATCCCTTGCCCCCAGCCCTCTCCACCGACCTGGTGCGGCAATACCTGCGGGACATCGGCAAGGTCCAGCTGCTGACCCCGGAAGAAGAAGTAACCCTGGCCCGGCTGGTGCAACGGCGCGAACACCTGTTGGCCCAGCAGAGCCACCCCGATCGGGGCAAGCCGCTCTCGGAGGTCATGGTCGACCAGCTGGCCCGGGACTGCGGCCTCAAGCCCAGTGAACTGCGCCTGGCCCTGCACCAGGGACGGCGCGCCAAGGAGCGCATGATCCAGGCCAACCTGCGGCTGGTGGTGGCGGTGGCCAAGAAATACCAGCAGCGGGGCCTGGAGCTGCTGGATCTGGTGCAGGAAGGCACCCTGGGCCTGGAACGGGCGGTCGAGCGCTTCGACCCCACCCGGGGCTTCCGCTTCAGCACCTACGCCTATTGGTGGATTCGCCAGGGAATCACCAGGGCCATCGCCAGCCAGAGCCGATCGATTCGCCTGCCGGTGCACATCACCGAAAAACTGAACCGGCTGAAGCGGGCCCAAAGGGAACTCTCGCTGCGCTTGGGACGCAGTCCCAGCCTGGCCGAGCTGGCCCTTGAACTGGGCGTCAGCGAGGACACGGTGCGATTGATCATGCAGCGCCAGCCCCAGGCCATCTCCCTCGATCGCCCCGTCGGTCAGGGTCAGGAAACCGACCTTCGCGACCTGCTCGAAGATCACCACCCGACCCCCGAGCAGGTGCTCACCCGCGCCCAGCTGCGCGCCGATCTGATGGCCTTGCTGGAAGAGCTCAGCAGCCGCGAGGCCAGCGTCATCCGCCTGCGCTTCGGCCTCGAAGACGACACGCCCCGCACCCTCACGGAAATCGGCGAGCAGATGGGCATCTCCCGCGAAAGGGTCCGCCAGATCGAGGCCAGCGCCCTGCTCAAGCTGCGCCAACCGCAGCGGCGCAAGCGGATGCGGGACTATCTCGGCAGTTTCGAGGGATGATCAGGGCTGCAGCGCAGCGGCGAGACACCCCTCAAGGGGCCCACGCCTAGGTTGGGGTCCAGCCCCCGACGCCTAGCCATGGCCCCCAGCGCGCCCCCGATCGACATCGGCATCCCCGAAGCCCAGCGCCACCAAATCGCCGAGGGGTTGGGACAGGTGCTGGCCGACTCCACCGTGCTTTACGCCAAGACCCACGGCTTCCACTGGAATGTCACCGGGCCGATGTTCAACACCCTGCACCTGATGTTCATGGAGCAGTACACCGAACTCTGGACCGCCCTCGACGCCATCGCCGAACGCATCCGCGCCTTGGGTCTGCCGGCCCCCTACGGCGGGGCCACCTACGGCCGCCTTGCCACGATTGCCGAAGCCGAAGGGGTTCCGGCCGCGCTGGCCATGGTCAAGGAGCTGGTGGAGGGCCATGAGGCTGTGGCCAGGACCATCCGCGGGGTTTTCCGCATCGCCGATGCAGCGGGCGACCAACCCACTGCCGACCTGCTCACCCAACGGCTCCAAATCCACGAAAAAACCGCCTGGATGCTGCGCAGCCTGCTGGAGGGCTGAAGCCCCGCAGCCTCAAGGCTGGGCAGGCATGCGCTGATGCTGACCATTGACCTGAGCATGGGCCATGGTTGCCCACGGGCTCTGTCGCCGCAAGACCTGGCAAACCCCAGAGCCTTCAATTCCCTGCCAGCTAAAATCAACGATCGCCGGTTCTCCTATGCCCCTCTCCACCGTCCCATCAGCGCCAGGCGCGAGGGCGGGGCACGGGCCCAAATTCGTTTTCGTCACAGGCGGGGTGGTCTCCAGCATCGGCAAGGGCATCGTGGCGGCCAGCCTGGGGCGTTTGCTCAAGTCCCGGGGTTACAGCGTCTCGATCCTCAAGCTCGATCCATACCTCAATGTGGATCCGGGCACCATGAGCCCTTACCAGCACGGCGAAGTGTTCGTCACCGAGGACGGCGCTGAGACCGATCTCGACCTGGGACATTACGAACGCTTCACGGATACGGCCATGTCCCGCCTCAACAGCGTGACCACCGGCTCGATCTACCAATCGGTGATCAACAAAGAACGGCGCGGTGACTACGAAGGCGGCACTGTGCAGGTGATCCCCCACATCACCCGTGAAATCCGCGAGCGCATCCACCGGGTCGCGGCCAACAGCGGCGCCGATGTGGTGATCACCGAGATCGGCGGCACGGTGGGTGATATCGAATCCCTGCCTTTTCTGGAGGCGATCCGTGAATTCAGGGGCGACGTGGGCCGTCGTGATCTGGCCTACGTGCACGTCACCCTGTTGCCCTACATCGGCACCTCCGGCGAACTCAAGACCAAACCCACCCAGCACTCCGTCAAGGAACTGCGCTCGATTGGCATCCAGCCAGATGTATTGGTTTGCCGCAGTGACCGCCCCTTCAGCGACGACCTCAAGGCCAAAATCGGCGGCTTCTGCGGGGTGCCCACCCGGGCCGTGATTCCAGCCTTGGATGCGGACAGCATTTATGCCGTACCGCTGCTGATGGAACAGGAGGGGCTCTGCCGCCAGGTGCTCGATGTGCTTGAGCTAGCCGACCACGACAGCGACATGGCCCGCTGGGCCGAACTGGTGCGCAAGCTGCGCAGTCCCGGGCCGGCCATCAAGGTGGCGTTGGTCGGCAAATACGTCCAACTAAACGACGCCTACCTCTCTGTGGTGGAAGCCCTGCGCCACGCCTGTATCGAGCAGGATGCCAGCCTCGACCTGCGCTGGATCTGCGCCGAGCAGATTGAAGAACAAGGGGCCGAGCCCCTGCTCCACGGCATGGATGCGGTGGTTGTACCCGGGGGGTTTGGCAACCGTGGCGTCGATGGCAAGGTGGCGGCGATCCGCTGGGCCCGGGAACAGCGGGTGCCCTTCCTGGGGCTCTGCCTCGGCATGCAATGCGCCGTGATCGAGTGGGCGCGCAACCAGGCCGGCCTCCAGGGGGCCACCAGCACCGAAATCGATGCCGCCACAGACCATCCGGTCATCGCCCTGCTACCGGAGCAACAGGATGTCGTCGATCTGGGCGGCACGATGCGCCTGGGGGTCTACCCCTGCCGGCTGGCCGCGGGCACCACGGCCCAAGGGCTCTACGGCGAAGAGGTGGTGTATGAACGCCACCGCCACCGCTACGAATTCAACAACGCCTACCGCAGCCTGTTTCTCGAATCGGGCTATCAGATCAGCGGCACTTCCCCCGATGGTCGCCTGGTCGAACTGATCGAGCTCAAGGACCACCCCTACTTCACCGCCTGCCAGTTCCACCCGGAGTTCCGCTCCCGGCCCGGCAAGCCCCATCCCCTCTTCCGAGGTCTGGTGGCGGCGGCACAACAGCGGGCCGGGGATGGGGAGCATCAGGGGACGATCACGAGCCTCCAAAGACCGGCGGCCACGGAAGCAATCGCCTCAGCTACTACAGCGTCAGCCAACTGAACAGCCATCTGAATAGTTGGCTGGCTTGCTGACCCATGCTGGGCCTCGTTATCCATCAGCGAGCTGGTCGCGCTATTGCTTGCCATAGGTGGCATCGTGATCCGGGGCAATCGTCAGCAGGCGAATGAAATCACCGTCTCAGTGAGCCGTGGCGCGGCGTGACTGACTGATCCGAAGTGAATAAACAGCGTCAATCCCTGCAGGCGGCTTCTGACCTCGGCATCACCGCTCGCCATGGCTGACGGACCAGGCCATCGCGGCTTGCAGGTCTGCTGCAGCCGAGGGTTCGTGCAGCCAGCGCTCATTGTCTGGAATGACTGTCGCGGTGCGAATAACCCAGACACCGGGTTCGCGTTCTTCCACCAACACATGGCGTCCGGCGTATTGCTTGCCCAATGAAATCTGCCCGTTGCTGCCAACGAGCTTCAGCGCGGCGGGGTGGGCTGCGGCAACCATGGCCGGGCTCTCTGATCGTTCTGCACGAAAGTCTACGGTTCGTGTGGCACCAACTGAGCAATGGGAAGGCTGCGGATCCTGCGCGAGCAGGAGCGGGATCAGACCTAATCACAGCGCCGTCCCCTGGAAGCCCATATAGGCGGGCAGACGACCTCGCCGATCTCGCCGACCTCGCCCGGCAGGCTTCTCTGCCTCGGTCTGACCCAGACATGGCGACACTGCCATCGCTGGGCCAAGGCGGATCCTGCCGCCACTGCGGATTGGCTGGCAGGCTAACGCTGTCATCCCTTGCAAGCCCCTAGAGCGTGTCCGCCTTGGCTTCGTTGTCCCTGCCGGTGGTCGAGACCTTTCACTCCCTCCAGGGAGAAGGGATGCACGCCGGCCGCAGCGCCTTCTTTATCCGCCTGGCGGGCTGCACGGTGGGCTGCCCCTGGTGCGACACCAAGCACTCCTGGTCCGTGGGGTCCCACCCGCTCCGAACCCTGAATGAGCTGGCCCAAGCAGCCGCCAGCGCCGCCGCGGCCGGGGCCGCCTTCGTGGTGATCACCGGGGGAGAACCCCTGCACCACGAGCTGGAGCCCCTCGGCGAGGCCCTGCGCGCTGCCACCGCCAGCGCTGACCAGCCCACTGGCCTGCCCATCCACCTGGAAACCAGTGGCGTTGATGCCCTCAGTGGCCGCTTCGACTGGATCACCCTCTCCCCCAAACGGCACCGGCCGCCGCAGCAGCAGGTCCTGGCCGCCTGCCACGAACTCAAGGTGGTGGTGGGCGAAAAAGACGACCTGGCCTTCGCCGAGGCCATGGCCCTAGCCGCCATTGAAGCCGGCCGACCGGACTCAGCCTCGCCGCCGATTTTGTTACTGCAACCCCTTTGGGATAGCCCAGTGGGCCAGGAGCTTGCCATTGCCTATGTGCGCCAGAATCGCCGCTGGCGCCTCAGCTTGCAAAGCCACAAATGGCTCGGCGTGCGTTAATCAGTGCCCCTTTCCTGAACCCGCGAAGGGCGGGTCCTGGGGGCCAAATGCAGCACCTGCTGGGGATAGGGCATTTCGATGCCGTTATCACGGAAGGCATACCAAATAGCCCGCCTTAGTTCCTTGGCAATACCACCTTTGGTGAGTGGGTCTGCCATCGAAAATTCAAGCTCATACTCAATCGCCGATTCCCCAAAATTATCCACAAAAGCTTTCGGAGGTGGCTGAGTCAATACCCTGGGATTGGCCTTGGCCGTGGCCACAAGCAGGGCTATAACTTCATCAGGCTCATGTTTGTAGTCCGCCCCAACCGTCACCGAACTGCACCTGAGGGCCTTGGTTTCCCCCGTAAAAGTTGTGGTGGTATTGGTAAAAAAAGTCTGGTTGGGCACCACAAGTTCGGCGTTGTCGCTGGTGCGCAACAAAGTGGAGGCCCGCAAACCCAGATTTTTCACTTCACAAGCATCGCCATCGACAATCAATATCTCGCCAGGGCGGACCGAGCCCTCCAGCAGCAGCCATAAACCACTGACAAAGTTGGAGAACACCTCCTTGATGCCAAAGCCCAGACCCACCGACAACCCGCCAGCCATGGCGGCCAGGGCATTGCCGTTGAGGCCCACGAAGCTGGACATCCAGACCAGGCCCAGCCCAATCAGCAGATAACGGATGATCAACTCCAGTGCCTTGCGGTTGCCAGGCGTCATGCCCATCAGCCGTGCAGCCGTGGAGCCAAAAAGAAAGGACGGCAGTTCAGAAAGCACTACCACGAAATAGGGCAAGGTCAGCAACAGACCCAAATCCCCAATCGTGAAATTCTGATCAAAAAAGCGCATCAGCGGAATACTGCCGAAGCTCTCAAGGTTGTCGATTTTGCCAAGGCAAGCCATCAGCCCAAGCACAAAAAATAGGGGCCGCACGGCTCGCTGGTAATAGGCTTCCACGACTACAGGATCGTTATAGCGCCGTAACAGCAAACGCAAAATTTCCAGACCAATCCAAATCGCCAGCAATTCGGCCGCCAAGAAGACCAGCCCAGCCGGCATTCCCACCAGTTGCAACACCAGAAATGCCAGCCCCAAGGAGGCGAGGAAGGCCAGCTCGGCGAAAACAATCCTCCAACTGTGCGGCGAGATTCGCTGGTGCCGAAACAACAGGCGCGACAACACAAATAGGCCGGCCAAAACAGCCAGCTGCAGCACCAGGGAAAAACGACCGAGCAGGCTTAACCAACCGCTGAGCTCAAAGACAATCTGATTCATTGATTTGGACCTCCAGATACGGAAACAACATCAGCATTCGGGCCATTCGCGATAGCCTCAATGGCCTTCAGCACCTGCTCGGGTTTCTGCTCGCCATAGACGTTTCGCTTGAGGATTGGCCTGATGGTATTGGCCAGGGTGTTGATACGAATACCTTCATAGAAACTTGGAATAATTGAATTATCCAAACTCCTCTCCATCACCGGCAGGTAAGCAGCATCTTTGACTGGCAGCACCACTTTTTGGTTAACGGGCATGTTGCCAATGGCCTGGGCCACCATGTTGCTTTGGGTGTATTCGTTGAGCACAAACAGGGCAAACTTTTCGGCGGCATCGCGTTGACCTGGGGTCGAATCGCGCCCGAAGCTCAACACCAGCATGCGGGCGATCGGCCGGGGCGGTGCGTCATCGGGTCCCCGGGGCAAATCGGCCACCGCCAAATTGCTGCCCAGGGATTTTTGCAACCGAGTGATGGTGGTGGCATTACAGCTGATCCAATCCAATTGGCCCTTTTCCAGCCTGGTCACCAGCTCATCAGCCGTATCAACGAAAATCACATTCGGCTCCACGTTGGCCCGATAGAGCCATTCCAACCAAGCCAGCACCGATTCCCGGGCAGTCCCCTTAAGGGGCTCTGTGGAGTGGATCCGTGACTTATTCTCCAGCAGCTGAAACAGGGGCTGCTGGGCACGGAAACCGGTGGCCGTCCAGAGCAGCTCCCGCAGCTCCAGCGGCAGGCCCATCTTCTGTCCCCCACTGGCCTGGCTCACCAATTGGTCCAGGGTTCGGGGCGGTGTCGGCACCCGCTTGCGGTTGTAACAGGCGATGGTGGGCTGCACCAGCAGGGGCAGGGCCCGAAAGCGATTGCCCTGGCGAAAGCGTCCCAGAAATTTGATCCGCAGGGGATCCAGATCCAGCGGCTCCAGGGAGCTGCTCGTGGTCAGTCGTTCCTGGGCCAACGCAAAGGCCGCAGGCACCCGGGTGATCAACAGGTCGGGGGCGGCGCCCAGTCCGCTGCGGGAGCGCATCAAGGGCAGCACCTCACTTTCGGAGGTCAGGCGCAGATGCACGTTCACCCTGGGGTTGACCCGCATGAATTCACTGGCCAGCTGCTGGGCCAGGCGTTCGAGATTGGCGCGGGCGATCTTGTCTTCGCCTAAGCCGGCCGAGAGCAGCAGGTTGAGATTCTCGGGGGGCTGCCACTGTGTAGAGCAGCCGCTGGTCAGCAGCACGAGTCCCAACAGGGATCCCAATAGAGCTCTGCGTCTTGCCATCAACAACCCCCACCAATCAACTTTTTCACCATGGCAACCATCAAGACATCAAGCCAACAACAGGAAGGGCTCCCCATTTATGGGGAGCAAAAGGCAGGACGATAAAGGAGGACAGTCCAGGGTTGAATCGTGGGCCATCGCAGCGCTCTCGGCCTGCGTTTTTAGCACCCAACTCTGCGCCATAGGCCCCCACGCCAGACCGGGCGATCATGGTTTGACACCGCGCCTGTGCCGTTGGCCACCGCCGTCGTCCTGCTTTCGGGGGGCCTTGATTCCGCCACGGCCGCCGCCCTGGCCCTGGAGGCTGGCCACAGCCTGCTTGCCCTTTCCTTTGATTACGGCCAGCGCCACCGCCGCGAACTGGCAGCGGCCCAATTGCTCAGCCAGCACCTGGGAGTGGCAGAACACCACACCATCGCCGTCAACCTGGCGGCCTGGGGGGGCTCGGCCCTGACCGATCCGAAACTGGCCCTGCCCAGCACGGGCGTGGCCGAGGGCACCATCCCACCCACCTACGTGCCCGGCCGCAACACGGTGTTCATCGCCTTGGGGCTGAGTCTGGCGGAGGCCCGGGGGGCGGAACGCCTGGTGCTGGGGGTGAATGCGGTGGATTATTCGGGTTATCCCGATTGCCGGCCGGACTACCTGGAGGCCTTTCAAACCCTGGCGGACCTGGCCACCCGCGCCGGCCGGGAGGGCCATGGGCCCCAACTTTGGGCCCCCCTGGTGCATGCCAGCAAGCTGGAGATTGTGCAGCAAGCCCTGCGGCTTGGGGTGCCGATTGGGGCCACCTGGAGTTGCTATAGCGGCGGCGATCGCCCCTGTGGGGTCTGCGACAGCTGCCGCATCCGCGATGCCGCCCTGATCGAGGCGGGGCGAGCCGACCTGGCCTCAAATGGAGCCGGACCCGGCCAGGGGGAGCCGCTCTAGCATCCATAAACCAAAGGTCGATCAGTTCAGGCGTTGAAGCGGCCCCTGCCCTGGAGCGAACCCTGGACCCTGGCCCGCCTGCTTGCCGGGCCGTTCGGGCGGGCTGGGCTGGTGTTGCTCGAGGGCGATGGCAGTGCCTTGGGTCGTCGGGCGGTGCTGGGGGTGGCGCCAATCGACACGATCACCTGCCGCGGCCTGCCCGGCGATAGCGGGGCCGTCGACCCTTTCGCCGCCCTGGCCGCCCTCCAAGCCAATGGCGGCCCTTGGCTCGGTTGGCTTTCCTACGAGGCCGGAGCCTGGGTCGAGCCCAGCGCCCATTGGCAACGGCCCGACATGGCGATCCTCTGGGCCGCCCGCCATGATCCCCTGATCCATTTCGACCGCCAACGGCGCCAATGCTGGCTCCAGGGACAAGACCGCCGGCGCCTGTTGGCCATGGAGGAACAGCTGCAGGCCCTGCTGGCGGCCGCAGAGCCCGAGCCGGGCATGGGACCCCACTGGCAGGGCCTTGCCGCCGACCGCTGGCATTGGCACACCTCAAACCCCAGCTACGAACAGCAGGTGACGGCCCTGCTGGAGCGCATCGCCAGCGGCGACCTGTTCCAGGCCAATCTTTCCGCCTGCTGTGAAGCCGAGCTGGATTCCCCCCCCGACCCCCTTGCCCTCTACGGCCGCCTGCGCCGCCATTGCCCGGCCCCCTTTGCCGGCCTGGCGGTGGCGGGCCAGGAGGCGGTCGTATCCGCCTCCCCCGAACGTTTCCTGCGGCTGACCCCCTCGGGCCGCATCCAAACCCGGCCGATCAAGGGCACCAGGCCCCGTCAGACCGACCCCGGTGAGGATGCCCGTGCCGCCGCCGAGCTGGTCTGCGCCGCCAAGGACCGGGCCGAAAACGTGATGATCGTCGATCTGCTGCGCAATGACCTGGGCCGGGTCTGCCAACCGGGCTCGATTGAAGTCCCCCAATTACTGGGCCTGGAGAGTTATGCCCGCGTCCATCACCTCACCTCGGTGGTGGAGGGCCAACTGCGCTCCGAATGCGACCTGGTGGACCTGCTGCGGGCCTGTTGGCCGGGGGGCTCGATTACGGGTGCCCCCAAGGTGCGGGCCTGCCACCGGCTGCACGACCTCGAACCGGTGCCCCGGGGGCCCTATTGCGGTTCGCTGTTCTGGCTGGCCGCCGATGGCCGCTTCGACAGCAGCATCTTGATTCGCAGCCTGATGGTGCGGGACCGGCGCCTGCGGCTCCATGCCGGCGGCGGCATCGTGGCCGATTCGGACCCCAGCGAGGAAGCCCGGGAGATGGGCTGGAAGTTGCTGCCCCTGCTGGAGGCTCTGGCATGAACACGGAGGGGTGTGGAACCATCGCCTGGATCGACGGTCCCGGCGATGGCGGCACCTGGGGCGCCCCCGAACTGTTGGCCTTGCCCCTGGCCGACCGGGGCCTGGCCCTGGCCGACGGCCTGTTTGAAACCGTTCTGGTCCAAACCGGCAAGCCCCAATTGCTGGAGGCCCACCTGCGCCGTTGGCGCCAAGCCGCGGCCCGATTGGGCATGGCCGCCCCACCGGAGGCAGACCGCATCCAACTTTTACTGGCGGAGGCGATCGAGCGCAGCGGCAGTAGCGACGCCGCCCTGCGCCTCAACTGGAGCCGGGGCAACGCCGGCCGCGGCATCGCCCTGCCGGCGCAAGACGGGCCGCATAACCATCGCTTTTGGCTGCAGCTGAGCCCCTGGCGGCCAGGTTTTGAGCCGGTCAGCAGCATCATCAGCCAGGGCGAACGGCGCAATCCCGCCAGCCAGATCAGCGCCTGCAAGACCTTTGCTTACGGCTGGGCGGTGCAGGCCCGCCGTGAAGCCCAACAGCGCGGCGCCGACGAAGCCCTGCTGCTCAACACCGCCGGCCAACTCTGCTGTGCCACCACCGCCAACCTGCTGCTGTTGATCGAGGGCCGCTGGCTGACGCCGCCCCTGGCCAGCGGCTGCCTGCCGGGGATCATGCGGTCCCAAGGGCTGGCCCAAGGTTGGTTGCAGGAAGCGGAGCTCTGGCCCCTGGATCTGGATCGCTGCGAAGCGGGCCTGCTGATCAACAGCCTGGACTGCCGGCCCTTGGTGGGCAAAAGGTCCCACGCTGAGGCGACCCAACTTCTGGGCCCAACCGCCCGCAGGCTCTGGGAGCGATGCCTGGCAGATGGAAGCGATCGATGACTGCTTTGCCGAGCTCGCTGGTGGGCCCTCGCCACCACACAGCCTAAGGCCGCCGGGCGATCCAACGCTCTCAGGCCAGTGATCTACCGCTGCCGCTTGGGGCTGAGCGCTGCTGGGAGCAGCTGCTGGAGTCGTCATAGGTTGGTTGTCGAGCCGATCGATCACGTTGTCCAACGCTGTGGGGGGCCTGAGGGCCGGGAATCACCTGGCAGGGCTGCTGGCCTGCCTGGGGCTCGCCTTGGCCGGTTGCAGCGCCAACACCAAAGAGGTCGCCATCAAGAACGCCAAACCAGGCGACCTGCTGGTGTACGCCGATGGCAGCCGGGTGAAGTTGGTGAAAGCCTTCACGCCAGGCATTGCCAATGGGTTGTACAGGGGTGTCGTGAAGATCACCTCAGATGCCGGAGATTCCAAGGAAAAGATGTATGAAGTCACGGCAATCTGTAGCATCAAGGGAGAACCGGGCTGGCCAGCCTATGACAATATCTATGGAGATCCAATCAGCGATCTCAACGCCAAGCGCCCATTGTCTTTCAAGAATCGCTGGCAGTTCCTGTTCCATTTTAACGGCCGGACGGAACAAACAGGAACGCTTGATCCCAGCGGCTGGGTCTCACGATTGAAGGATAATCTGTGCCGGAAAGGCGATTTCAAGGACACCTGATCCCGCAGCCGCCAGGTCAAAGAGATACGAAACCGCTGCCTTGATAATGATTATTGCTGCGATCTCGTTAACCACTCCCCAAGCCCCGACGACCTGGTATCAACAGACACTTTCGAGCCGCAGGCCATCCTTTTGGATGGCGAGGAAATTGCGCCTCGGTGTCTCGATGCCAAAAACACTCTTTTCTGTCGATCTCACCAAACCGATGGATCAGCAGGAAATGCCTGGGCACAACCGTTGGCATCCCGAAATCCCGGCCGTGGCTTCGGTGAATCCTGGTGACGTGTTCCGGATCGAATGCAAGGACTGGACCGATGGCCAGATCAAGAACAACGACGACCCCAAAGACATCAAAGATGTCAATCTGGAAGTCGTCCACGTCCTTAGTGGGCCAATCTGGGTCAATGGGGCCCAACCCGGAGACATCTTGGTGGTCGACATTCTTGATGTCGGCGCTTTGCAGGGTGATGAGTGGGGTTTCACGGGCATCTTCGCCAAGGAAAACGGTGGTGGCTTCCTCACCGATCACTACCCCAAGGCAGCCAAGGCCATCTGGGATCTGGAAGGCATCTACACCTCCTCCCGTCACATTCCCGGTGTGCGTTTCGCCGGCATCACCCACCCGGGCCTGATCGGTTGCGCTCCCTCCCAGGAACTGCTCAATGAGTGGAACCGTCGGGAGACGGAACTGGTGAATACCGCCCCCGACCGTCGCACCTATGGCGCTGGCCTCTCCGGTAGCGAGCCGGTGCTGGCGGCCCTACCCAACCCCAACAGCGCCATCCTCGGTGCCCTCCCCTCCAGCGAGTTCGAGCGGGTAGCGAACGAAGCCGCCCGCACCGTGCCGCCCCGGGAGCATGGCGGCAACTGCGACATCAAGAACCTCACCAAGGGCACTCGGATCTACTTCCCCGTCTATGTCGAAGGCGCCAAGCTCTCGATGGGTGACATCCACTTCTCCCAGGGGGATGGTGAGATCTCCTTCTGTGGCGCCATCGAGATGTCCGGCTACCTCGATCTTCATGTGGAGATCATCAAGGGCGGCATGGCCAAGTATGGGATGGTCAATCCCATGTTCAAAACCAGCCCGGTGGAACCCCACTACACCGACTACTTGGTGTTCGAAGGAATCTCCGTCGATGAATTTGAAGGCAAGCAGTACTACATGGATGTGCACATCGCCTACCGGCGTGCCTGCCTCAACGCCATCGAGTACCTCAAGAAGTTCGGCTACACCGGGGAGCAGGCCTACCTGCTACTGAGCTGCGCGCCGGTGGAAGGCAGGATCAGCGGCATCGTTGATATACCCAACGCTTGTTGCACCCTCGCCATCCCCACCTCGATCTTCGACCAGGACATCCTCCCCTGCTGATCAGCAAAGAAGAAAAGGGGCCTGAGAGTCAGGCCCCTTTTCTTCTTTCTCATGCTTATGCCCTTGCTCCTCCTCTCTTTTGTGCGATGCCTGTCTACGAATACAGCTGCACCAATGGCTGCGACAACTATGAAGTCTGGCGCAGCATTGATGAGCGCCAGAAGCAGACCAACTGCCCGACCTGCACGGCGGCAGGTCTGCGCGTGTTCACGCCTATCATGTCGCTCAGCGGACCCCTCAGGCTGAAACAGGAGCAATCCGGACCTCGCCTGGTGCGCAAGGAAACTAAAGAAGTGGCCGGAAAGCAGCGGCTCAAGGAGAGCGGCACCCGTCCTTGGATGCTCAATCGCGGTTGTTGAGGCTCACAGCCCCCGTCCATAACCACTGATGGTGGTCATGTGATGGTGGTCATGCGTACCTCAGACCGTGAGGAATTCCTTGATTACGTCATCGGAAAGCTGGTTGGTCTCGCCACTAGAGACGATGCCGCCGCGCTGCATGGCGTAATAGAAGTCAGACTGGCGGACGAAGTGCAGGTGCTGCTCCACCAGCAACACGCTGATGCCGGTTTCCTTCATGATCCGCTGCACGGCATGCTCAATGTCGAGGATGATGGAGGGTTGAATTCCCTCGGTGGGTTCATCGAGGAGCAGTAACTTCGGCTTGCCCAACAGGGCACGGGCGATGGCGAGCTGTTGTTGCTGTCCGCCACTGAGGTCACCTCCTTTGCGCTTGAGGAACTTCTCGAGGATCGGGAACAGATCGAAAATCAGAGGGTCGATGTGGCGGTTCTTTTCCAGGCCCCCGGGCAGGGCCTCCATGCCGAGCAGCAGATTCTCCTTGACCGTCACCTGGGGAATGATGTCCCTGCCCTGGGAGACATAGCCGATACCCGCCCGGGCCCGCTTGTAGGGCGGTTGGGTGGTGAGTTGGCCGTCCTGGTAATTGATCGTGCCGGATCTCTGCTGCAGTAGGCCGATGACGGTCTTGAGGAAGGTGGTTTTGCCGACGCCATTCCGGCCGATCAGGCAAACCATTTTGCCTTCATGGATGGTCAGGTCAACGTTACGGAGAATGTGACTTTCTCCGTAATAGACATTGAGGTCGGAGACCTGGAGCAGGGTTTGCGCGCTGGTGGGGGACATGGGGTCGGTAGGTAATGGACGGAAAGCGATTACTGTTCAGGGGGCCCCAAGTAGACCTCGATCACCCGCGGGTCGGATTTCACCTTCTCCAGCGGCCCTTCCGTGAGCACCTGTCCCTGGTGCAGAACGGTGACGTCGAAACCCAGGTCGCGGATGAACTCCATATCGTGCTCAATCACCACAACGGTGTGGTCACCGGCAAGCGACTTGATCAGCTCGGCCGTGCGCAGGGTTTCCTCATCGGTGAGACCAGCAACGGGCTCATCCAGCAGCAGCACTTCGGGGGACTGGGCTACGAGGGAGGCGATCGCCAGCCACTGCTTCTGGCCGTGGGAGAGGGAGCCGGCCTTGACGTTGGCAAACGGGGTGAGACCCACGTAATTCATGATCCGATGAACTTCATCCTTCGATGACTGGGGTAATTTTGAGCCCAGCAGGCTGAAGGCGTTCTTATCTGGCGAGGCGGACAATTCCAGGTTTCGCAGGACGCTGAGATTCTCAAAAACGCGCGGCGTCTGAAACTTACGGCCGATGCCACACCGTGAGATCTGCTGTTCGGAGACGCCGAGCAAGGACTTCCCCTTAAAGGTCACCGTTCCTTTCGTGGGCCGCACCTTGCCTGTGATGACATCCAGAAAAGTGGTCTTGCCGGCACCGTTGGGGCCGATGATCGACTTCAACTCACCCTTATAGAGCTTAAGGCTGAGGTCTGTGAGGGCATAAAAGCCATCGAAACTCACGCTAACATCATTGAGCTCGAGTAGAGGTTCTGACATGGATATCGAAAGGGTGCAAAATCGAAAAAGCGGTCACAGCAGACATGCCAGGACAAGTGCCCTGGAGGACTAATCCACCGTAATGACCTCCTTGTCCAGCTGTGGGTAGGTCTTTGATTTCTTGGCGATGCCGAAGGCGGCCAGGAAGGTGCTTAAGCCTCCTTTGGTGATCCAGCCGTAGATGCCATCGGGCATCAGAACCACCACGAAGATGAACAGGGCCCCCTGCACGAACAGCCAGGCCTCCGGCAGCGCTTCGCTGACCAGGCTGCGCAGATAATTAACTACGACGGCGCCGATAATCGGACCCACGAGGGTGCCCCTACCACCCACTGCCACCCAGATCACCATCTCGATCGAGAAGGCGATCGACATGTATTGGGGCGACACGATGCCGGATTGGACAGTGTAAAGGGCACCGGAGATGCCGCATAGGGCCCCAGCCACCAGAAAGACGATCGTCTTGAAGGGAACGGGGTTGAAGCCGGCGAAGCGCAGGCGGCTCTCATCGTCACGGATAGCGATCAGGGCATCGCCGAAGCGACCGCTTGTGAAGTAACGGCAAACAAGGAAGGCCAGGGGCAGCAGGACCACGGTCAGGCGGTAGAACCACACCTGCATCTCGGGAGATCCCACCAGCTGGCCGAACAACTCGGTGGTGCTGGTCTTAAGGCCGTTGGTGCCGTCAAAGAGCTTCTGTTGTCCATTGAAGAAGTGGAAGAAGACCATCAGAGCCGCCTGGGTGATGATCGAGAAATACACCCCCTTGATGCGGTTTCTAAAGATCAGCCAACCCACCACACCTGCTACCGCTGCGGGAATCACCCAGAGGGCAATCAGCGAAAAGATCGGAGACCAGAAGGGTTGCCAGAAGAAGGGAAGTTGGGCGACGCCATAGTTCTCGAAGAACTTGGGAATGCCATTGCCACCCGCCAGGCTCTTGGTGTTGAGCATCAGGTTCATGGCCACGGCGTAGCCCCCCAGCGCAAAGAAGATGCCCTGCCCCAGGCTCAACAGACCGGTGTACCCCCAGATCAGGTCGATCGCCAGCGCCGTGATCGACAGCGCGAAGTAGCGGCCGAAGAGGTTGAGCCGGAAGTCGTCAAGCGCCGCCGGAAGAATGAAAAGGGCGATCGCCAGCAGAATCCAGGGGACAAGTCGTTGTAAAAGTTTCACAGGTTGGGATCCTGGTGGGGAGATGGAACGGGAATCTGCGGAGGATTGACATGATCGGGTCAGGCATCGACCGAGCGACCCTTCTGGGGGAACATTCCGTTGGGACGGAATTGGAGAAATACGATGATGAAGATGAAAACCAGCACCAGGGACATGCTGGTGGTAGCGAAGAACTCGATCACCCCTTTTGCCGCCATTGGCATGTTTGGGAAGATGGTCAGCAAGGTGCCTGAGCCAATCACCGACTGGATGATCCCCAGCAGCAATGAGGCCAGCACGGTGCCCAGCAGATTGCCCACACCGCCAAGCACAATCACCATGAAGCAGGAGACGATGTAGGCGGCACCGAGGTTCGGGCCGACCGATCCCAAGAGGGTGATTGCACAACCGGCAACACCGGCCAATCCGGATCCGATGCCGAAGGTGATACTGTCCACACGGTCGGTGGGAATGCCGAGGCAATTGCTCATCTGTCGGTTCTGGGTCACGGCACGGATGCGCAGACCCCAAACACTTTTATTGAGGAACCAATAGGTGGCCAAGAGCAACAGGGCCGACAGCAGAATGATAAAGATGCGCAGACCGGGCAACTCAATGGTGCCTATCATTCCCCAGCTCCCCTGCAGCCATTTGGGTGCCGTCACGTCGATATTGCGGGGACCAAACCAGGGCTTGGCCAGGGGACGGATCTTGTCAAAGAGGTTGACTGCGACTAGGCCGATGCCGATGGCGATAGCCCATCCCATTCCGTTGAGATAGGTGAAGAAAGGCTTTGCGGAGAACTTGGCCGCAAGTAACTTGGACAAGATAAATCCAAGCACGACGCCCACAATAATGCCAAGCATCATTGCAGTCGACACGCTGCGAATCAACTGGATGAGAATTAGGCTGACACCCCAGGTTGCAAGCAGTGTTTCGAGAGGCCGTCCATAGAGTTTTCTGATCAATGTCCTTTCCAGCAGCACTCCGACGAGGGCCGTCACGATGAAGGCAAGAATCAGCGAGACCGGGAAATACAATTCGAAGATCACACCACCCATGGGCTTGAAGGCCGACTGCACCACGTAGGTGACATAAGCCCCGAGCATCATGAACTCGCCGTGGGCGAGGTTGATGACCCCCATCAATCCGAAGACGATGGCCAGGCCTGTGGCTGCAAGCAGCAGCACAGACCCGATGCTGAGGCCATCGAGGATCTGAGAAAAGAAAAGTTCCAACGGAATGAGTGTTGAACGTTAGATCCAACATTGCGAGCGCAACGTTGGATCGGGTCGAACGTGGTGGTGTGTCAAACGGTAAAGCGGTGGTTCCCGGAGGAACCACCTGCCGTTCATTGATTAGCGGACCGGGCCGTGATCACATCTTGAACTTGCCAGCGTCAGGACGGTTCTGGGTCCAGTCGCAGGTGAAGCCCTTGGTTTCAGGAACGAACTGGTTCCAAGGAATTGGGGCGATCGCCTTGACGCTGTCTTGGAGGATCTTGAACTGACCGGTGGCCTCCGCCTCGCCGATGAGCACCCGCTCGGAGGTGTGGTGGTTGGGGAACATCTTGATTTCGCCCTGGGGAGCGGCGAAGGTTATCCCGATCATGTCGGTGCGTACTTTGTTGAGATCTTCGAAGGTTCCGGCCTTCTCGACGGCGTTCTTCCAGAGGTACAGCATGTTGTAGGCGGATTCGGCCGGGTCACCCGTGACCCGATCGGCGCCGTACTTCGCCTTGAAGTCCGTAGTGAACTTCTTGGAGGCCGGGGTGTCCAGGCTCATGAAGAAGTTCCAGGCGGCATAGGTGCCAGTAGTGTATTCAGGACCGATTTGACGGATCTCCTCTTCCGCGATGGAGAAGGACATGATCGGATACTTGGCAGGGTCGATGCCAGAAGCCTTGAACTGCTTGAAGAGGGCGACGTTGGAGTCACCGTTCAAGGTGTTGATGATGATCCCGCCATTGGGGAAGGCCTTCTTGATCTTGGCGATGATCGGGGCCACCTCGGTGTTGCCGAGAGGGATGTAATCCTCGCCGACCGTCTCACCACCGAGAGACTTCATCTGCTCTTTGATGATGGTATTGGCCGTGCGGGGGTACACGTAATCAGAGCCAACTAGATAGACCTTTTTGCCAAGTTTGCCCGAGAACTTGTCCATCAGCCACTGAACCGCAGGCTCGGCCTGTTGGTTCGGAACGGCGCCGGTGTAGAAGATATTTTTGGAACACTCCTGACCCTCGTACTGAATCGGGTAGAAGAGCATGTGATTCTTGGACTCGAAGACCGGCAGCATCGCCTTGCGGCTGGCGGAGGTCCAGCCGCCGAAAACCACAGCCACTTTGTCGGAGTCGATCAGCTTCTGGGCTTTCTCGGCAAAGGTGGGCCAGTCGGAAGCACCGTCTTCGACGACTGGAACAATTTTGTACGACTTGCCAGCAACTTTGACGCCGCCGGCGGCATTGATTTCGTCGATCGCCATTTCCTCGACTTCTTTCAAAGTCGTTTCGGAAATAGCCATGGTGCCACTGAGTGAATGGAGGATGCCAACCTTCACTTCACCATCGAAACCGCCGGCTGCGCCAGCATCGGTGCCGGCCGTCTTTTCCCCCCCAGTGCCGCCGCCGCCGCCGCCACAGGAGGCCAGCGTGAGCGTGAGGCCCAAAGCGGAGAGAGTTCCAATGAGGCGGCGGGTGGGCTGATGTTGTGCCAAAGACTTCATGAAAGGGCTCCTGAGAAGAACGAGTCGCGCGATGGCTCCCGCATGGACCCCATGGATTGGGTCAGAGCAAAGTTAGAGAGGCTTTCTGAGGAAGCCGGTAGCTGTGTACACCGTTTTGCAGGCTGTCTGCGGCCCCACACTGTTGTCGTGTCAAGTCTCCTGGGCACAGGGCCGAATAACTGGTTTTCAGTCCTGGGGCAACTGGGCCAGCAAAAAGGCCTCGACACGATCCAGCCCCTCACCGCTGCGTAGGTTGGTGAAACACCAGGGCCTACCGCAGCGCATGCGCTCGGTGTCCTGCTCCATCACCGCCAGGCTGGCGCCCACCATCGGCGCCAGATCAATCTTGTTGATCACCAACAGATCGCTGCGGGTGATGCCGGGGCCGCCCTTGCGGGGGATCTTGTCGCCAGCGGCGACATCGATCACATAAATGCAGAGATCGACCAGTTCGGGGCTGAAACTGGCGGCCAGGTTGTCACCGCCGCTTTCCACCAGAACAAGATCAAGCCCAGGGAATGCCCGCTCCAACTCGGCCACCGCGGCCCGATTGATCGAGCAGTCCTCGCGGATGGCGGTGTGGGGACAGCCGCCGGTTTCGACACCACGGATGCGCTCCGGCGGCAGGGCACCGGCCTTGGTGAGGAATTGGGCATCCTCCTGGGTGTAGATGTCGTTGGTAACTACGGCTAGCTCCAGGCGATCACGCAATCGCAGGCAGAGGGCCTCCACCAAGGCCGTCTTGCCAGAACCCACCGGACCGGCCACCCCCACCCTTAAACGGCTCATGGCCCCAACGCCCACGCCCCCAGCCTAGGGGTGGGTCCCGGGGGAGCAGAGCCTTGGCAGTGGCAGAGCTTTTCCAGAATCAGCTGCGAAAGAGCCTGGAGTAAAGCTCAGAGTGGCCTAGCTGGGCCAAGCTTGCCCCCACGCCCCCAGTCCAGAGGCTGGCGGGATCGGCCCCGGCAAGCTCCCTGGCCCGCTGGGCCAGCAGGGGCGCCAGGGCGAGTTGCAGGCCCTGGGCCTGGGTGGGACCCAGGGGCACAAGGCGCACGGCGGCGCTGAGTTGGCCGGCGACCCAGCTGTACAAGAAGGCCTCGACAAGCTCGCCGGCTTCAAGCTGCAGGCAGACCCCCGCCCAGGCCCAGGCAGCGGGCCAGGCCAGGGGGGGAGCCGCAGCGGGCAGGGGCCAGCCCAGATCCGCCAGCAACCCACTCAGCGATCCCCCCATCTGCCTTAGTTGGGCCCGCACTTCGGGCGCCTCCCTTTGGGCCAGCAGCCAGCCATCCCTTTCCACCACTGCCTGCAGCGCCGCCTCGGCCTCCAGGGGATCGGCGCTACGGGCCCGCTCAAGCAGCGCCATCAAGCCAGGTAGCGTCGCCGCCTCCACGGTGAGGCAGCCGCGCCAGAGTTCGGCCTCCAGCCAGCAGCGCAGCGTTGGCGCATCGCCCAAGCGTCCTTGCTGCACCAGCGCTTCGAGCCCCTCGGAATAACTGAACCCCCCCACCGGCAAGGCCGGACTGACCAACTGGAACAAATGCAGCCGCTGCTCAACCATGGCTTTGGGCACTGCCGTGGCTGTGGGCACTGCCGTGGCTGTGGACGCTGCCATAGGCCCCGGCCTCGGGCTGAAATGGTTCCTGGAGGCGATCGACCAGCAGACCCCGGCGGCCGAGCAGATCCGCCAGCACCGGGTCATC
>JBIIJV010000288.1:0-2882 GCA_044233545.1 Cyanobium sp. | reverse complement strand
GCGTAATTCCGTGGCCCGCAGCTCCAGGGCCACATGGCGATTGCCCAGGTGATAAGCCGCCTGCAGCAGCTCCAGGGGCGCCTGTGCACGAACCCTGAGCAGCGTTTCCGGCGCCGCCATCACTTGCACCGCCTGACCCCCACTGGCCCCGCTCAGCCACTCGCCGGGCTGCAGCGGTTCGCCCCGATCCAATTGCAAGAGCAGTTCCTGGCCGCAGAGACTGCGCCGCTGACCCCGCAAGCGGCTGCGTTCATCGGCTGAAAGGGCCAGCGCCAACGGCGGCGCCAGCGACTGCGCCGGCGGCTGGGGGCAGCGGCGCGTCAGGATCAGGGGCAAGGGCGCAGATTCAGGCACAGGGCTGACTTCCGGAAACATCACCCACCAAAGTGTGCTCTGTTGAGGGGATTGCTGTGATCAGCGACGGGGCATGGCATGGCACAGCAGAGCTGCGCTTCAGCTGCGCCGCCGATGGTCGCACCCAGCATCAGGGGGGCACCACGGCACCACTCAGGGTGCAGCGACCCTTTGGGCGGGCCAATGGCCGCTGCGAACTGCCCCTGCTGCACACGGCCGGAGGGCTGGTGGGGGGCGACCGGCTCAACATCACGGCCCAGCTCGGCCCAGGCAGCCGGGTGCTGCTCACCAGCGTGGCGGCCCAAAAGGTGTACGGATCGATCGGCCGCTCCCGCCTCTGCCCCGCCGGCGCCTGGGCCCGCCAGGAGCTCAGCTTCAAAGTTGGGGCCGGCGCTGACCTGGAGTGGCTGCCCCAAGATCTGGTGCTCTATGCCAACGGTCTCTACGAGCAACGCACCCGAGTGTGGCTGGCCAGCGGCGCCAGTTGGCTGGGGGCTGAGGTCGTCCGGCTGGGGCGCACGGCCGCCGCGGAGACCCTGGGCGAGGGACGCTGGCGGTCCCTGCTGGAGATCGAGCGCGAGGGCCCCAACGGGGAGGGCGGCCACTGGGAACTGGTGGACCGCCTGGAACTGGGCGGCGAGGGTTTGCTCCAGGGCCATGGCATGGCCGCAGAGCCCGTTTTCGGTTCCCTGGTGTGGGCGGCGCCCCAGCCCTTGGCGGCCGCCCCCTTGGCCCAGCTGCTGGCAGCCTGCCGGGCCGATCGCGGCGATCTGCCCGGCGAGTTGGCCTGTGGCGCCCTGGAGCAGGGGCTTGTGGCCCGCTACCGGGGCCCCTCCAGCCAGGCGGCCCGCACCTGGTTCACCCGCCTCTGGGCCAGGATCAGGGCCGCCAACAGGTTGGCCCCGCCCGAGCGGCCGCGGGTGTGGCCTTTCCAGGAGGAGCCCTTCGCTGGCCTGGGTGCCGATCCGCAGACGGGTTTTGATTAACCACTGCTCCTGCCAGACTGGGCCGAGGCTGACCTAGCCGGATCGTTCCCTCCAGCGCGGCATGCATCTCACCCCCCAGGAAAAAGACAAGCTCCTGATCGTGACCGCGGCCCTGCTGGCGGAGCGGCGCTTGCATCGCGGCCTCAAGCTCAACCATCCGGAGGCTGTGGCTTGGCTCAGTTTCCAGGTGCTGGAGGGGGCCCGCGATGGCCGCAGTGTGGCCGAACTGATGGAGCAGGGCTCCACCTGGCTGAATCGTGATCAGGTCATGGAGGGGGTACCGGAGCTGGTCGACCAGGTTCAGATTGAAGCGGTGTTTGTTGATGGCACCAAGTTGGTGACCCTCCACGATCCGATCCGCATGGCGGCGCCGTAGCCAAGATCCGCCTGGCGGCGCCGTAGCCACGCACTCTCCTATCACTGAGAGAATGGCGCCATCCTGAGCGGACTGGCGTCTGCCCCTGAGCCCATGCCCCCCCTGATCCCCGGCGAATTGCTTAGTGAACCTGGCGAGCTTGAGCTCAACGCCGGCAGGCCAGTCACCACGCTCACGGTGGCGAATACGGGCGACCGACCGGTGCAGATCGGCTCCCATTTCCACTTTTACGAGGCGAACATGGCCTTGAAATTTGACCGCGAGACGGCCCGGGGCCAGCGTCTCGACATTCCGGCCGGCACCGCCATCCGCTTTGAGCCCGGAGATAGCCGCGCCGTGAACCTGGTGCCCTACGCAGGTGCGCGCCGGGTCTTTGGCTTCAACGGCCTGATCAATGGCCCCCTGGCCTAGGGGCGGCTCGCCCGTCCCAGCGTTCTGTTTCCTGTCCCGGCCCTTCGCGCAGCACCGATTTCATGGCTTACCGCATCGACCGTCGCGCCTACGCCGAGACCTACGGCCCCACCACTGGCGACCGCCTGCGGCTGGCCGACACCGAGCTGATCCTGGAGGTGGAAAAGGACTACACCAGTTACGGCGACGAGGTGAAGTTCGGGGGCGGCAAGGTTATTCGCGACGGCATGGGCCAGGCCCAAACCCCCAGAGCTGCCGGAGCCGTGGACACTGTGATCACCAATGCCCTGATTCTGGATTGGTGGGGCATCGTCAAAGCCGATATTGGCCTCAGGGATGGACGCATCTGCGCCATCGGCAAGGCGGGCAACCCCGACATCAGCGATGGGGTGACGATCGTCATCGGCCCGGGCACCGAGGCGATCGCCGGCGAAGGCCACATCGTCACCGCCGGTGCCATCGACACCCATATCCATTTCATCTGTCCCCAGCAGATCGAAACCGCCCTGGCCAGTGGCGTGACCACCCTGCTGGGGGGCGGCACCGGGCCGGCGACGGGCACCAACGCCACCACCTGCACCCCCGGCGCCTTCCACCTGGCCCGCATGCTGCAGGCGGCCGAAGGACTGCCGGTGAACCTGGGCTTCTATGGCAAGGGCAATGCCAGCACCCCGGCAGCCCTCGAAGAGCAAATCCGCGCCGGGGCCTGCGGCCTCAAGCTGCACGAAGACTGGGGCACCACGCCCGCGGCCATC
>JBIIJV010000076.1:0-12391 GCA_044233545.1 Cyanobium sp. | reverse complement strand
TTCCCAGCCGCGGCCGCGGCGCCATGCTGAGAGCACCCATCAGCCACCGCCCGTTAGGGGCACCCACCACCCATGGACCAACCCTTTGTCCACACCCTGAGTTTTGACGACCTCGAGGTGCTCGTGTTGGTGGAAGACGGCGGCGCCACGCCCCGCGAGGTGGCCGACTCCCTCGGCATGGACCTGGAGGAGACGAAAGCCCTGTTCTACGACCTGGTGCGGCGCGGTCTGCTCGCTTGCCAGGAGGAATCCACCACCTTCCAGCTAACCCCCCTGGCCCGCAGCCTGAGACGGGATGAAGCTTTCTCCGCCGCAGCCTTCGCCGCTGCTCTTGGTGTGGTGGCGCCGAACACCACGGGCTGAGAGCAACCAGCGGCTCTGCCCTCAGGCCACTCCCCCGCACCCTCGACCCGTCTCTGCCATGTGCACCGATTGCTCCTGCGGCCAGCCCACCCCCTCCCCGGTTGCCGCCCCCCGCCCTCGGCGGAGCCTTGAGCTGCACCACAGCCTGCTGCACAGGAACGACACCCTGGCCGCCGCCAACCGCGAGCGCTTCGCCGCCGCCGGGCTGCTGGTGCTCAACGTGCTCTCGGCGCCCGGTTCGGGAAAAACCGCCCTGTTGGAGCATGTGGCCCGCCAGTGGAACAGCGGACCGGTGGGGGTGATCGTGGGCGATCTGGCCACCGACAACGACGCCCTCCGACTGCGGGCCGCCGGCGCCCGGGCGGTTCAGATCCAGACCGGCGACCTCTGCCACCTGGAGGCCTCGCTGGTGAGGCGGGCCTTCGATCAGCTCGACACGGCCGGCATGGAGCTGCTGCTGATCGAGAACGTCGGCAACCTGGTGTGCCCCACCGCCTTTGATCTGGGCGAGAGGCTGCGGCTGGCGCTGCTCTCGGTCACCGAGGGGGAGGACAAGCCGCTCAAATACCCGGCGCTGTTCAAGTCCGCCGATGCGGTGGTGATCAACAAGGTGGACATCGCCGCAGCCGTGGGGTTTGATCGGGCCGCGGCGCTCGCCAACCTGGCCGCAGTGGCGCCCCAGGCGCGGATTTTCGAGCTGTCGGCCCGAACAGGCGAGGGGCTGGACGCGCTGCTGCACTGGCTCGGTCACCACCGCCAGCCCGAGCCCCAGCCCGAGCCCCAGCCCGTCCCCACCCCCGCATGAGTCCCGCCGGGCGTCGGCGTCTGCGGCTCGATATTGAGGGGCTGGTGCAAGGGGTGGGCTTCCGTCCCTTCGTGCACCGGCTGGCCACAGCTCTGGAGCTGGCCGGCTGGGTGGAGAACACCCCCGCCGGCGTCTGCCTGGAGCTGGAGGGCCCGCCGGCCGCGCTCGCGGCCTTCCTGGAGCGCCTGCCCCGCGAGATCCCGCCCCACAGCCGCCTCGATCGTTTGCAACCTCAGTGGCTGACTCCCCATGCCAACGGCATCGCCGGCGGCTTCCATATCCGCACAGCCACTGCCACCGCTAAAGCCCCTGCCACTGCCACCTCCACCAGCGCTACCGCCCTGGTGTTGCCCGATCTGGCCCCCTGCGCCGCCTGCCTGGCGGAGCTCAGTGATCCCGCCAGCCGCCGCTGTGGCTACGCCTTCACCAGCTGCGCCCACTGCGGGCCCCGCTTCAGCATCCTCAGAGCCCTGCCTTTCGAGCGGCGCCACACCACGCTGGCGTCCTTTCCCCTCTGCCCCGCCTGCGCCGCTGAATACGCCGATCCCTCCAACCGCCGCTTCCACGCCCAGACCACCGGCTGCCCCGCCTGTGGTCCGCGGCTGAGCTGGTCCACCACCGGCGGCGCCCGCCGCCGTGATCCACCGCGGGCCAGCGGCCTCCCCAGCCCCTGCCTGTCCGCGGCGACCGCAGCGCTGCGGGCCGGGCGGATCGTGGCGCTGCAGGGGGTGGGGGGCTTCCAGGTGCTCTGCTTGGCTGGCTTGGAGACAGCGGTGGCCGAGTTGCGGCGGCGCAAGGGCCGGCCCGAGAAGCCCTTCGCCCTGTTGGCGCCCGATCTGGCATGGGTGCGGCGCCACTGCCGCCTCAGCGCTGAGGAGGCATCGCTTCTCACCGCCCCGGCGGCTCCGATCGTGCTGCTGCAGCGGCGGCATGGCGACGCCGGTGGCATCGCCGCCAACGTCGCTCCGCACAACCCCTGGCTGGGGGTGATGCTGGCCGCCAGCCCCCTGCATGCCCTGTTGCTGCGGCAGCTGGGTGTGGCGCTGGTGGCCACCAGCGGCAACCGCTCTGGCGAACCCCTCTGCGCCGCTGCGGAGCGGCTGGAGGAAGACCTGGGCGCCATCGCCGACGGCTTTCTCAGCCACGACCGCCCGATCGCCAACCCCGTCGACGACGGGATCGTGCAGCTGGCGGCCGGCGTGCCGATGATGCTGCGCCACGCCCGCGGCCAGGCCCCCACCGCCCTTGATCTCAGCCCCCTGCTCCCCCACCCCGACGCCCTTGCCGGCGTGGTGGCCATGGGCGGCCACCTCAAGGGCAGCCTGGCGATCGGTGCCCCCGGCGGTCGCGCCTGGCTGGGGCCCCACCTGGGCGATCTCGACAGCCTCGCCGCTGAAGCCCGCCTGCGCCGCAGCCTCAGCGGCGCCCTGGAGCGCCTCGGTGTCCGCCCCTGCCTCTATGTGGTCGACGGCCACCCCGCCTACGCTTCGCGCCGCATCGGCGCAGAGCTTGCCGCCGCAGCCGGTGTGCCATTGCTGACCGTGCAGCACCACCATGCCCACCTGCTGGCCTGTCTGGCCGAGCACGGCCTGCGCCCGCCCGCCGTGGGGGTGGCCTGGGACGGAGCCGGCCACGGCAGCGACGACACCCTCTGGGGCGGCGAGTGCCTGCGGCTGGAGGAGCCCGGTGGGCCCGCCGCCGCCGGGTTCACCCGCCTGGCCAGCCTGCGGCCCTTTCCCCTGCCCGGCGCGGAGCGGGCGATGCGGCAGCCGTGCCGCGCCGCGCTCGGCTTGCTGTTTGCCGGATTCGGTCCGGGCGCCCTTGAGGAGGGAGCCCCGCTGCTGCCTCCCCTGGCTGCCTTCAGCGCCGACGAGCGGCGGGTGCTCGCCCGCATGCTCCAGCAAGAGGTGCAGGCACCCCAATGCTCGTCGGTCGGTCGCCTGTTTGATGCGATCGCCTCGCTGCTGGGGTTGGTGCAGCGCTGCAGTTTCGAAGGGCAGGCGGCCCTGCGGCTGGAGGCGGCCGCCATGGCGGCCCTGGCTGGGGTGCCGGCGCGGCTGGCGCCGGTGGCGGGCGCTGCTTACAGCCTGGCGATCTGCCCCCAGGGCAGGGGCGAGCCGTGGCTGCTCGATTGGCAGCCCCTGCTGGAGGCGTTGCTTCACGATCTGAGCGTGGGCCGGCCAGTGGAGGCGATCGCCCTGGCCTGCCACCAAGCCCTGGCCCAGCTGCTGCCGGCCCTGGCTGGCCAGCTAGGGGCGAAGCTGCTGCTGCTGTCTGGTGGCTGTTTCCAAAACCGTCTGTTGCTGGAGCTGGCGGTGGAGTATCTGGGGCAGGCCGGGATCGAGGCGGTCTGGCCCCAGCGGATCGCCTGCAACGATGGTGGTCTGGCCCTCGGCCAGCTGCTGGCGGCCAGCAGTTGCCGGCCGGCGCTGGCGGCCGGGTGGGATGAAGCCCGGTAACAGTCCTACCAGTTGGCTTCACACTGCAACTAAGTTTGAGATGGCGCCTGGTCGGGTTCTGAAACCAGGTCTGGACGGTTCCGATGTGTCTGGCCATCCCCGGCGAATTGATCGCCATCGAAGAGCGCCTGCCTGCCGGGGCGCCGCCTGAGGATGGGGCGCTGTGGCGGGTGGGGCAGGTGAACTTCGCCGGGGTGCAGCGGGAGGTGAGCCTGGCCTGCGTGCCCGAAGCGCGCCTCGGCGATCAGGTGCTGGTGCATGTCGGCTTCGCCCTCAGCGTGGTGCAGGACGACCCAGGCGGAGTTGGCCCATGACCAGAGCCTGCCTGGATGGCAACGAGTCGGTGGCCTGGGTCGCCTACCGGCTCAACGAGGTGATGGCGATCTACCCGATCACCCCCGCCACACCGATGGGTGAATGGGCCGACAGCTGGGCGGCGGCCGGACGAACCAATCTCTGGGGCACGGTGCCGACCGTGGTGGAGATGCAGAGCGAAGCCGGTGTGGCTGGCGTGGTGCACGGCGCCCTGCAGGCGGGGGCGCTTTCCACCACCTTCACGGCATCGCAGGGGTTGCTGTTGATGATCCCCAACCTCTACAAAATCGCCGGTGAGCTCACCGCCACCGTGATCCATGTGGCCTCCCGCGCCATCGCCACCGGGGCGCTGTCGATTTTCGGTGACCACAGCGATGTGATGGCCGCCCGAGGCAGTGGCTGTGCCCTGCTCTGCTCCGCCTCGGTTCAGGAGGCCGGCGACTTTGCCGCCATTGCCAGCCTGGCCACGTTGCGCTCGCGCCTGCCCTTTCTGCATTTCTTCGACGGTTTCCGCACCTCCCACGAAATCCAGACGGTGGCCCCGATCGCCGATGAAGACCTGCGTGCCCTGATCCCCGAGTCTCTGGTCGAAGCCCATCGGCAGCGCGGGCTCACGCCCGATCAACCCGTGATCCGGGGCACCAGCCAGAACCCGGATGTGGCGTTCCAGGCACGGGAAGCGGTCAACGGTTTCTATGCCGTCGCTCCTGAGTTGGTGCAGCAGGCGATGGACGATTTTGCCGCCATCACCGGCCGCGCCTACCGACTGTTCGACTACCACGGAGATCCCGCCGCCGAGCGGGTGGTGGTGCTGATGGGTTCAGGCTGTGAAACCGCCCACGAAGCGATCGATGCCCTCAACGCCGCTGGTGAGCGGGTGGGTGTGCTCAAGGTGCGGCTGTTCCGGCCGTTCAGCGTCGAGCGGTTGGTGGCCGCTCTGCCGGCCAGCGTGCGGGCGATTGCGGTGCTGGACCGTTGCAAGGAACCGGGCAGCGGCGGCGAACCGCTTTACCTCGATGTGGTCAACGCGGTCCAGGAAGCCTGGCCGAGGCGAAGGCCGGGGGGGGAGGAGGCTGCCCCGCCCCGGCTGATCGGCGGGCGTTTTGGACTGGCCTCGAAGGAGTTCACCCCAGCGATGGTGAAGGCCGTGCTCGATGAACTGAGTCGGGAGACACCGCGCAACCATTTCACGGTCGGCATCAACGACGACGTCACCCACCGCTCCCTGGCGATCGACGACACCTTCAGCACCGAGCCCGACTATGAGTTCCGAGCGATCGTCTATGGCCTTGGCTCCGATGGCACCGTCGGGGCCAACAAGAACGCCATCCGGATCATCGGGGAAGGCACTGCCCGCGGGGATGGCACTAACTGCGGGGAAGGCACTGCCCAGCATGCCCAGGGTTATTTCGTCTACGACTCAAAGAAATCCGGGTCGGTCACCGTGTCGCATTTGCGCTTCGGCCCCAGGCCGATCCGCTCCACCTACCTGGTGCAGCGAGCCCACCTGGTGGCCTGCCATCAGTGGGACTTTCTTGGCCGCTTCGATCTTCTCGATGCGGCCCTGCCCGGTGGAACCCTGCTCCTGAACAGTCCCTGGGAGGCAGACGAGGTCTGGGAGCGCCTGCCTGAGGCGATGCGAAGGCAGATCGTGGCGAAGGATCTGCGGGTCTTTGCCATCAATGCCTCAGCGCTGGCCAGGCAGCTGGGGCTGGGGGGCCGCATCAACACGATCATGCAAACCTGCTTTTTCTCCCTGGCGGCGGTGCTGCCTCTGGAGCAGGCTCTCGGCGCCATCCGCAGCGCCATTCGCCACAGCTACGCCAACAAAGGCGAACAGGTGGTGGCGTTGAACCTGCAGGCGGTGGATGCTGCTCTGGCCAGGCTGGCGCCGGTCACCCCCGGCACTGTCGATGGCGCTGGCACCGATGCAGCCGGCATGGCTGCAGCCGTGGCGGATCCGTTCGCCACCGCGCCCGCCTTCGTCCGCCAGCTGATCGCCCCCCAGCTGGCCCGCCAGGGCGAGCGGTTGCCGGTCAGCGCCCTGCCGGTGGATGGCACCTTCGCCTGCGGTACGGCCCGCTGGGAAAAGCGCAACATCGCCGAGGCCATCCCGGTCTGGGATCCGGAGGTGTGCGTGCAGTGCGGCAAGTGTGTGATGGTCTGCCCCCACGCCGTGATCCGCGCCAAGGTAGTGGAGCCCCAGGAGCTGCAGGCAGCCCCAACCGGCTTCCTGAGCGCCCCCGCCCGGGATCAGCACTGGGCCGGCCAGAGCTTCACCCTGCAGGTGGCCGCCGAAGATTGCACCGGTTGCAGCCTCTGCGTCGAGATCTGCCCGGCGCGCCACCGGGGCGAACCCCGCCGCAAGGCGATCAACATGGCGCCGCAGCGGCCGCTGCGCGACCAGCAGCGTGGCAACTGGGATTTCTTTCTGAGCTTGCCCAACCCCGATCGGTTGGCGCTCAATTCCCACCACATCAATCAGCAGCAACTGCAGCAGCCCCTGTTCGAGTTCTCCGGTGCCTGCGCCGGCTGCGGTGAAACGCCATACATCAAGCTCGCCAGCCAGCTGTTCGGTGATCGGATGGTGGTGGCCAACGCCACCGGCTGCTCCTCGATCTATGGCGGCAGCTTGCCCACCTCCCCCTGGAGCACCAACGACGAAGGTCGTGGCCCCGCCTGGTCCAACTCCCTGTTCGAGGACAATGCCGAATTCGGCCTCGGCTTTCGCCTCGCCTACGACCAGCGGCGCCTCAGGGCCGAGGCTTTGGTGCGGCAGCTAAGCAGCCAGGGCGAAACTTCGGACCAGGGACCTGTGGGCGATGCGATCGGGCCCATTCCCAGTGCCCTGGCCGAGGCCCTGCTGGGCGCCGATCAAAGCGATGAACCGGGCATCTTCGAGCAGCGCCAGCGCGTCACTGAGTTGAAGACCAGGCTTCAGGCCACCCTCCACGACTCAGCCCCAGGCACCGGGTACGCCGACGGAACCCTAGTGGCGGCTCGCAGCCTGCTCAGCCTGGCCGATGACCTGGTGAGACGCAGTGTCTGGATGATCGGCGGCGATGGCTGGGCCTATGACATCGGCTTCGGCGGCATCGATCACCTCTTCTCCACCCATCACAACGTCAACATCCTGGTGCTGGATACGGAGGTGTACTCCAACACCGGCGGACAGATGTCGAAGGCCACGCCCCGGGGAGCGGTGGCGAAGTTCGCCAGTGATGGCAAGGCCAGCGCCAAGAAGGACCTCGGCTTGATCGCGATGACCTATGGCAACGTCTATGTGGCCAGCGTGGCCATGGGCGCCCGCGATGAGCACACCCTGCGGGCGTTCATCGAAGCCGAGTCCTATGACGGCCCGTCGCTGATCCTGGCCTATTCCCACTGCATCGCCCACGGCATCGACATGGCCAAAGGGATGCAGCATCAACGGCAGGCGGTCGATTCCGGCCGCTGGCTGCTCTACCGCCACGACCCTCGCCGGGCCGCCCGTGGTGAGAACCCCCTGATCGTCGATTCCCACGCCCCCACCCTGCCCGTCGCCGAGGCGATGGCCGCCGAAAACCGCTTTCGCATGCTCCGTTACAGCCAGCCCGACCAGGCCAGAACCCTGACGCGGCTCGCCCAGGGCGACGTTGACCAGCGCTGGGCGCGCTACCAGCAGCTGGCTGCCCCCCCGGCCCCACCGCCCGCCGCTGGCACGGGCCCGGCTCCGGCTCCGTCGCCATGAGTGACATCGACCTCAGCACCAACTACCTCGGGCTGCCGTTGGCATCGCCCCTGGTGGTCGGGGCCGCGGCGCCGCTCAGCGCCGACCTCGACCACATCCCCCGGCTGGCGGAGGCGGGGGCCTCTGCCGTTGTGCTTCATTCCCTGTTTTTGGAGCAGATCAACAGGGATTGGCAGGAATGGAACCACCACCAGGAGCACGGCAGCGAGAGCTTCGCTGAATCCCTCAGCTACCTGCCCCGCACCGATCCGGGCCACCTCGGCACGGACGGCTACCTGCGGGAGATCGAAGCCGCCCGCCGCAGGGTGGAGATCCCGATCATCGCCAGCCTCAACGGCAGCCAGGCCGGGCCTTGGGCCGCCACCGCCAAGGCCCTGGAGCAGGCCGGTGCCAGTGCGATCGAGTTGAACCTCTATGCGGTGCCCACCGATCAGACCATCAGCGGCGCCGAGCTGGAAAACGAGCAAGTGGAACTTGTGCGCAATGTCTGCTCAGCGGTGACGCTGCCCGTGGCCGTGAAGCTCAGCCCCTATTACACCAATCTCACCCACCTGGCCCACCGCTTCCAGGCTGCGGGCGCGCGCGGGCTGGTGCTGTTCAACCGCTTCTACCAGCCCGACATCGACATCGACAGCCTGGAGCACCGCCCCAACTTGCTGCTCAGCACTGCGGCCGACCTGCGGCTGCCGCTGCGCTGGATCGCCCTGCTCCATGGCCGGGTGACGCTCGACTTCGCCGCCAGCGGCGGCATCAGCCACGGCACCGATGTGGTGCGGATGTTGATGGTGGGCGCCAGCGTCACGATGGTGGTGGCAGCCCTGCTGCGCCATGGGCCAGAACACCTGGGCCGAATGACAATGGAACTGAGCCAGTGGCTTGAGCAGCACGACTACGGCTCACTCGATCAGTTGCGGGGTTGCCTCTGCCAGCAGCGTGCCCCCGACCCGGGTGCCTTTGAGCGGGCCCAGTACATGCGGGCCATCTCCAGTTATCCCACCCCAGCGTGGGACACCCCAGCTTGGCAGCAGCCCCGGGACGCCCCCGTCCGATGAGCCGGCCCAGCCCCTACCGCAGGCCGGAGGCGGTGCACCAGCTGGCGGCTGCGCTGGGGCGGGAGATCACCCGGCCCTGGACGGTGATGGAGGTCTGCGGCGGCCAGACCCACGCGATCCTGCGCCATGGCCTCGATCAGCTGCTGCCGGATCGGCTCGAATTGATCCATGGGCCCGGCTGCCCCGTGTGCGTCACGGCTGAGGCGGAGATCGATCGGGCCCAGGATTTGGCGCGGCGGCCGGAGGTGATTCTCTGCTCCTACGGCGACATGCTGCGGGTGCCGGGTTCCAGCGCCCGCACCCTGCTCGACGTGCGCGCCGCCGGTGGTGATGTGCGGATCGTCACCTCACCGTCCGATGTTCTGGCGATTGCCCAGGCCCACCCGGAGCGAACGGTGGTGTTCTTCGCGGTGGGCTTTGAAACCACGGCGCCGGCCACCGCCCTGCTGGCCCATCAGGCTTGGGCCCTGGGATTGCGGAACCTTGCCCTGCTGGTCTGCCATGGGCGGGTTCCACCGGCGATGGCAGCGATCCTCGCCGCCCCGGAGTGCCGCGTGCAGGGGTTTCTGGCGGCCGGCCACGTCTGCACGGTGATGGGGATCGAGGAATACCTGCCGATCGCTCAGCGCCACGGCGTGCCGATCGTGGTCACCGGCTTTGAACCGGTGGATCTGCTCGAAGGTCTGCTCCAGTGCGTACGCCAGTTGGAGCGAGGCGAGAGCCAGGTGATCAATGCCTACCCACGGGCCAGCCAGGCCGGCGGAAATAGCGCGGCGCGGTCGCTGATCGAGCGTGTGTTCACTCCGGTCGACCAGGTCTGGCGCGGCCTCGGTGTGCTGAGCGGCAGTGGCCTGGGCCTGCGGCCGCCCTACGACGCCCTCGCCGCAGAACGGCATTTCGGCGTGATCATGCCCCGGCCGGCCGCTGGCAATCAGACCGATCCAGCCAGCCCCTGCATCAGCGGGCGGGTGCTGCAGGGGCTGGCTCGTCCCACCGATTGCCCGGCCTTCGGCGGCCACTGCACCCCGGAGCGTCCGCTCGGGGCGCCGATGGTATCGGCGGAAGGGGCCTGCGCCGCCTATCACCGCTACCGCGCCTGAGCCATGGACTCCTTCGCCTGTCCCCTGCCCCCTGCTGGGGATGCCACGGTGCTGCTGGGCCACGGCGGTGGCGGCAGCCTCAGCCAGCGGTTGCTCGACCAGCTGCTGGTGCCGGCCTTCGGCCCTGCCGATGGGGTGCTCAACGACGCGGCCGTGCTGCCCGCCGCAGCGGGGCCGCTCGCCTTCAGCACCGACTCCTATGTGGTGCGCCCCCTGTTCTTCCCCGGCGGCGACATCGGCAGCCTGGCGGTGTTCGGCACCGTCAACGATCTGGCCATGGTGGGGGCCAGCGCGATTGCCCTCAGCCTCAGCCTGATCCTGGAGGAGGGCTTGCCGATGGCCGTCCTGCAGCAGGTGGTCGCCTCGATTCGCCTCGCTGCTCAACGTTGCGGTGTGCCGGTGGTGACCGGTGACACCAAGGTGGTGGAGCGGGGCAAGGGGGATGGGATCTACATCAACACCGCCGGGATCGGCCGGCTGGACCATGGGCTGGTGATCGGCCCCAAGGCGGTGCGCAGTGGTGACGCCATCCTGGTGAGCGGTGATCTGGGCCGCCATGGGGTGGCGATCCTGGCGGCGCGCCAGGAGCTGGGGTTCCGCACGGAGCTCTGCAGCGATCTGGCCCCTTTGCATGAGCCGGTTCAGGCCCTGTTGGCGGCCGGCCTGGAGCTGCACTGCCTGCGGGATCTCACCCGCGGCGGCCTGGCTAGCGCCCTGCATGAGATTGGCCGTGGCGCCGGCTTGGGGGTCCTGGTGCGAGAGAACGCCATCCCGATCGCCCCCCAGGTGGATGCCGCCTGTGAGCTGCTGGGCCTCGATCCCCTGGCCATGGCCAACGAGGGACGCTTCGTGCTGTTCCTGCCTGCCAAGGAGGCGGATCGGGCCCTGGAACTGCTGCGACGCTTTGAGGCCTCTGCTGCCATTATTGGTTGTGTGCGGGGAGAGGCCGTACTTGGTGAGGCAGTACTTGGTGAGGCAGTGCTGCTTGAGAACAGCCTGGGACTGCAGCGCCGCCTGGAACTGGGCCGGGGTGAGCAATTGCCACGAATCTGTTGATCAGGCCTACGGTGAAACAAGCGGTGGGACCAAGCGATGCCCAGCTCGATGGCCGAAGTGATGCCCACAGCGCCCACAGCAGTGATGCCCACGGCAACGTCAGAACTTCCGGATGGGGCGGCTGCCCCAACGGCGCAATCCTTTGAAGCCCTACAGCCATTGCTGCGCCGGCATCACCGCAGCCCCGACAGCCTGATCGAAATCCTCAACCAGTCCCAGGAGCTCTACGGCTATCTCGGCGACGATCTGCTGGGCCACGTCGCTCGCAGCCTGGAGCTGCCGCTCAGCCGCGTTTATGGCACGGCCTCCTTCTATCACCTGTTCCGTTTCCGCCCGCCGGCGCGGCACAGCTGCGTCGTCTGCAACGGCACGGCCTGTGAGGTGAAGGGGGCGGCTGCCTTGATTGAGGCCCTGGAGCAGGAGTTGCAGATCGATCTGGGCGCCTGCCGTGCCGATGGCTGGGTGAGCCTGGGATCGGTGCGCTGCTTGGGCACTTGCAGCGCTGCGCCGGTGGTGGTGATCGACGGCGAGGTTCGCAAACACCAGACCGTCGGCTCCGTCCTGGCGGCGGTGCGTGGCGTCGCTGCAGAGCACGAGCTTGAGCGCGGATCGGAACCCCAGCCATGACCCCCCTCTCCCCAACCCCCTGCTCCGTTCTGCGGGTGCGCTGCTGCAGCTCCGCCGGCTGCCTGGTTGGAGGCGCAGCCGAGCTGCGGCTGGCGCTGAGCACCGCTGTGGCCCGGCGGGAGCTGCAGGAACGCGTCGCCATCACCGGCGTGGGCTGCCTCGGCCCCTGCAGCCAGGGCCCGCTGCTGGCGGTTGATCCCGATGGCGCCCTGTTCGCCGGCGTGACGGCCGCCGATGCCGACGGGCTGATCACGGCCCTAGCCAAGCGTTTGCAGGCAGCCACTTCCGCCGAGCGGCAAGCGCCCCTGGCCTGGACCCCTGTTGCGGGAGAGCAGGTCGACACCGAGCGGCCCTTCTTCACGCGGCAGCGGCGCATCGTGCTGGAGCACTGCGGCCTGATCGACCCAGAGCGGATCGAAGCGGCGATCGAGCGTGGCGCCTACGAGCAGCTGCGCCGCGCCGTGCAGGAGTGCACCCCGGCCGAGGTGATCGAGACGATCCGCTGCAGCGGCCTGCGCGGCCGTGGCGGCGCCGGCTATCCCACCGGTCTGAAATGGGCAACGGTGGCCAAGATGCCTGGTGAGCGCAAGGTGGTTGTCTGCAACGCCGATGAGGGCGACCCCGGCGCCTTCATGGACCGCAGCGTGCTGGAGGGTGATCCGCACCGCGTGCTGGAGGGCATGGCGATCGCCGCCTACGCAGTGGGGGCCGATCGGGGCTTCATCTACATCCGCGCCGAGTACAAGCTGGCGATCGTCAACCTGCGGCGGGCGATCGAGCAGGCCCGTCGCCGCCAACTGCTCGGGGCGGGGCTGTTCGGCAGCCCCTTCGGCTTCACGGTGGAGTTGCGGGTTGGCGCCGGCGCCTATGTCTGCGGCGAGGAA
>JBIIJV010000054.1:0-14985 GCA_044233545.1 Cyanobium sp. | reverse complement strand
CCTGATCCACTCGATCGAGGGCCAGCGCGGCACTCCGCGGCCGCGCCCCCCATACCCCGCTGAAGCGGGGGTATGGGGACTGCCGACCCTGATCAACAACGTGGAAACGTTCGCCAACGTGGTGCCGATCCTGCGCGAGGGCGCCGCTTGGTTCGCCGCCATCGGTACCGCCGGCAGCAAGGGCACCAAGGTGTTTTGCCTCACCGGCAATGTGCGCCGGGGCGGGCTGGTGGAAGTGCCGATGGGCACCAGCCTGGCCACGATCGTGACCGAGATGGGGGAGGGCTGCCCGGATGGAGCCGCCATCAAGGCCGTGCAGACCGGCGGTCCCTCCGGCGGCTGCGTGCCGGCCTCCCTGCTCGACACGTCGGTTGATTACGAGAGCCTGCAGGAGCTGGGCACGATCATGGGTTCCGGCGGCATGGTGGTGATGAACCACACCACCGACATGGTGGGCATCGCCGCCTTCTTCATGGCCTTCTGCCGGGATGAATCCTGCGGCAAGTGCGTGCCCTGCCGCGCCGGCACCGTGCAGCTGCATGATTTGCTGCTGAAGCACCTGGCCGGCGACGCCACGGCCAAGGATCTGGCCCAGCTCGAAGCCCTTTGCCCCATGGTTGTGGACACCAGCCTCTGCGGTCTGGGCCAGAATGCTCCCAAACCGGTGCTCAGCACCCTGCGCTTCTTCCGCGATGAGTACCTGGCCCGGCTGAAGCCTGAGCCCATTGCAGCAGCAGCAGCAGCAGCAGCCGGCCGATGAGCGTCCGCACCCTCACCATCGACGGCCGCGACGTGGCAATGGCCACGGGCACCACCCTGCTGGCGGCGGCCCGGGAGGTGGGGGTGCCCATCCCCACCCTCTGCCACCTGGAGGGGCTGAGCCCGGTGGCCGCCTGCCGGCTCTGCTTAGTGGAGATCGAGGGCAGCGCCAAGCTGCAGCCCGCCTGCCTCACCCCGGTGGCGGAGGGGATGGTGGTGCGCACCGACACCCCCCGGCTGCGGGACTACCGGCGCACGGTGATCGAGATGCTCTTCACCGAGGGCAACCACGTCTGCGCGGTGTGCGTAGCCAACGGCCACTGCGAGCTGCAGGACCGTGCCGTGGAGGTGGGTATGGACCATTCCCGGCTGCCCTACCGCCATCCGGATCGCCCCGTCGACCTGAGCCATCACCTGTTCGGGCTCGACCACAACCGCTGCATCCTCTGCACCCGCTGCGTGCGGGTCTGCGACGAGGTGGAAGGCGCCCATGTCTGGGATGTGGGCTGGCGCGGCGAGCACTGCCGGATCATCTCGGGGCTGAATCAGCCCTGGGGGGCGGTGGACGCCTGCACCGACTGCGGCAAGTGCGTGCAGGTGTGCCCCACCGGCGCCCTGTTCGACAAGGCCGACACCAGCGGCGAGAAGCACGCCGACCCCGCCCGGCTGGGGGCCTTGGTGCGGGCCCGCGCCAGGGGGCAGCAGGCACCATGAAGCTGCGTCTTGCCACCGTCTGGCTGGCCGGCTGCTCCGGCTGCCACATGTCGTTCCTCGATCTTGACGAGTGGCTGATCGAGCTGGCGGAGCAGGTTGATGTGGTGTATTGCCCGGTGGCGTCCGACATCAAGGACTACCCCCAGAACGTGGATGTCTGCCTGGTGGAGGGAGGCGTCGCCAACGCTGACAACCTGGAGCTGATCCTTGAGGTGCGCGCCCGCACCCGGCTGCTGGTGTCGTTCGGGGATTGCGCGATCACCGCCAACGTGCCGGGCATGCGCAACAGGCTGGATGGGGCGGAGCCGGTGTTGCGCCGCGGCTACCTGGAGCTGGCCGATGGCAGCGGCCAGCTGCCCCACGCCCCGGGCCTGGTGCCTGATCTGCTGGAGCGGGTGCTGCCGCTGCACGAGGTGGTGCCCGTGGATCTCTACCTGCCCGGCTGCCCGCCGTCGGCCGAGCGCATCCGCGCCTTCCTCGAGCCGTTGCTGCGCGGCGAGCGGCCGGTGATGGAGGGGGCGGCGATGATCCGCTTCGGCTGAGCCATGACTCGCACGATCCTGATCGATCCGGTGACGCGGATCGAGGGCCACGCCAAGATCACCATCCACCTGAACGGGGCCGGCGCCGTGGAGGCGGCCCGCTTTCATGTGACGGAGTACCGGGGCTTCGAGGCGTTTTGCGAGGGCCGGCCGTTCACCGAGATGGCGGCGATCACCGCCCGCATCTGCGGCATCTGCCCGGTGAGCCACCTGCTCGCCTCGGCCAAGACCGGCGATCGCATCCTGGCGGTGACGATCCCGCCAGCCGCCGAGAAATTGCGGCGGCTGCTGAACCTGGCCCAGATCACCCAGTCCCACGCGCTGTCGTTTTTTCACCTGAGCAGCCCTGATTTCCTGCTGGGCTGGGACAGCGATCCGGCCAAGCGCAACATCTTCGGCCTGATTGCCGCCGACCCGGAGCTGGCCCGCGGCGGCATCCGGCTGCGCCAGTTCGGCCAGGACCTGATCGAGCGCCTGGGGGGCCGCAAGATCCACGCCGCCTGGGCCGTGCCGGGAGGGGTGCGCACCCCCCTGGATCCGGTCGATCGCGAGGCCATCCGCGCACGGCTGCCGGAGGCCTTCGCCACCACCAACGCCGCGCTGGAACGGTTCAAGGGGCTGCTGGATGGCCCGTTGGCGCCGGAGGCCAGCACGTTCGGCTGTTTCCCGTCGCTGTTCATGGGCCTGGTGGGGGCCGATGGCCGCTGGGAGCACTACGACGGCCAGCTGCGCCTGATCGACGCCGAGGGCACCGTGCTGGCCGAGGCGCTGCCGCAGCAGCGGATCAGCGAGGCGCTGGCGGAGGCGGTCGAACCCTGGACCTACCTGAAATTCCCCTACTACAAGCCGCTCGGGCCGGAGGCTGGCAGCTACCGGGTGGGCCCCCTGGCGCGGCTGAACGTGTGCGAGCGCATCGGCACGGAGCGGGCCGATGCCGAGCTATTGGAGCTGCGCCAACGCGGCGGCCGCGTGGTGACCAGCTCGTTCCACTACCACCTGGCCCGGCTGATCGAAATCCTGGCGGCATTGGAGGCGATCGAGCTACTGCTCAACGATCCGGAGATCTGCGCCACCCACCTGCGCGCCCACGCCGGCGTCAACGCCTTTGAGGCGGTGGGGGTGAGCGAGGCGCCGCGCGGCACCCTGTTCCACCACTACCGGGTGGACGCCAACGGCCTGATCGAGGCGGTGAACCTGATCATCGCCACCGGCCAGAACAACCGGGCGATGAACCGCACCGTCACCCAGATCGCCCGCCAATGGATCCCGCTGGGGGCGGCCGAGATCAGTGAGGGCCTGCTCAACCGGGTGGAGGCGGGCATCCGCTGCTTCGATCCCTGTCTGTCGTGCTCCACCCATGCGGCGGGCCATATGCCGTTGCATGTGCAGCTGCTGGATCCGGCCGGCGCGGTGCTGAGCGAGCGCTGGCGCCAGTGAGCGGCGACCTGCTGATCGGCTGGGGCAACCCCCTGCGCGGGGACGACGGCGTGGGCCAGGCGATTGCCGCCGCCGTGGAGCGCTGGGGGCAGCCGCAGCTGGAAGTGGTGGAGGCGGTGCAGCTAACGCCGGAGCTGGCCCCGCTGCTGGCCGCCGCCCGGCGGGTGCTGTTCGTGGATGCGGAAGCCGGGGCGGCGGCGGTCACCGGCGGCTGGCGGCTGGAGCCAGTCCCGCCTCTGGAGCCCGGGGTGACAACAGCGACGTGGTCCTCCCAACCCCTGAGCCACCACGCCAGCCCGGGCGTGCTGCTGATGCTCGCGGAAACTCTCTACGGCCGCCGGCCGCCCGCCTGGCAACTGCTGGTGGCCGCCCATGCCTGCGGCTTTGGCAGCGGGCTCAGCCCTGCCACCGAGGCCCTGCTGCCCGGGGCACTGGCGGCCGTGCGGCTCTGGTGCGGCGATGCATGAACTGGCCCTGATGGAGGAGGTGCGCCGCGTCGCCCTAGCGGCAGCTGCCAACCAGGGGGCCGAGCGGATTCACAGCGTGGCGCTCAGGGTGGGGCGCCTCTCGGGTGTGGACCCGGATGCGCTGGCCTTCGCATTTGAGGTGGTGATGGCGGATGGGGTGGCAGCAGGAGCCACGCTGCAGCTTGAGGTGGTGGCCACCCATTGCCGTTGCCGGGATTGTGGGGAGCAATTTGAACCCATGGATGTGATTTTTGTCTGCCCGCGCTGCGGCAGCCTGGCGGCGGAGGTGTTGGGGGGGAGGGAGCTGGAGCTGACGGGGTTGGAGGTGACGTGAGCACCATTGCACCTCAACGCTGAAACTACGAGGTCCGTTCATCGGTAGACATCTCTTCGATGACCTACCTTGTCGAATACGGTAGAGGTTCGGCCTTCAAGCTAGCTTTTCAGATCCTGGTGGCCTTGGTAGAGAACTCAACGATTTATTTTTTCGATCAACCGATCCAAGGTAATGACATCAGCTATTTCCTCTAGCTCCTTGGCTGCAGATGGTTTGCTAGTAAGACTATATTCGCCCACTATTTCTGAGACTGCTTACAAACTCCTCAAAACCAATGCTTTCTTCACTTTGCCTAAGATCATCGTCTCTCAGGTCGTCGGCATCTTCGGCCAATGTCATTCGCACTGCTTCATTCACCATGTCCGATATTGAGCGGTTAAATGCAGCTGCTCTCAGGCGCAGAGCACGGTGGACATCCGCTTCGAAGTAGATAGTGGCGCGCCTTGATTCATCCATGCCGACATCTTACCGCTCTGGCGTCGTGACGTCAGGACGTCGTCAGCTCTGGCCTGCTTGATCCTTCTAACGCTGCCCCTGAGTGGCAGGCATGGATTTGGGGGCGGCGAAGCAAAGAGCTGAAGGTGGCCTGTCCACTCTAGGGGCTTGTTAGGTGGGTTTGTAAAGCGTGCAGAAGATATCTCTCCATATCACACCAGCAAGCCATTCGTGAACCGCAGCGCTTGCTGGAGGCACTATAGTGGAGTGCATGGTAGTACAAACATCCCCTGCGTCTTCAGTTGGGCAAGCCGATCCCAAGCCAAGCCCATGTTCGCTTGAGCTGTTTGCCGGTGGCGGCGGGATGGCATTGGGCTTGCATGCAGCTGGCTTTAGCCATTCAGCTCTGGTTGAGTTTGACCCTAAAGCGACTGACACTCTAAAACATAACGCAAGCAGCTGGGCCTTACGACAAAGCCAAAAGCCAGCCTGGGAAGTACATGCAGTTAGATTACAAGATGTTCGTGGCATAGATCTTGATGATATTGATAACTCGTACTCATTAGACCTCCTGGCGGGGGGGCCTCCATGCCAGCCATTTTCACTAGGTGGTATTCACGCAGGAATGAATGATAGCAGGAATATGTTTCCCGCCGCCCTTGACCTGGTTAGAAAATGCAGGCCCAAGCTAGTTTTGTTTGAAAATGTCGCCGGATTGCTGAGAAAGTCTTTTGCTCCATATTTTGATTATGTCGAGATGCAACTCAGTGATCCATATTACGCCCCTAAAGATGATGAGCCATGGTCTGAACATGCTGATCGGCTTAGGGAAAGGCGCATAAGAGAGCGAAATCTTGGATATCACGTAACAAGGCAACTGGTTAATGCGGCTGACTTTGGTGTTCCTCAGATTCGTAAACGTGTAGTTCTTATGGCTGTTAGATCTGACATTTCTGACCGCCCTATACCACCGATACCTCCCACTCACTCTGAGGAAGTGCTTCTTTATACCCAGTATGTTTCTGGTGATTACTGGCTCAAGCACGGCATTGAAGCTCCATCAAGCGGTAAAAATGGCAAGATGACAGGCTTATCCGGGTACTCTAATGACGTCTCATCGAATCTCAAGCCTTGGCAGACAGTCAGGGATGCGATTGCGGGCATGCCCGATCCTATTGATGGCAAGCCGAGTCCAGAATACTTAAACCATGTTGGAATCCCTGGAGCTCGTTCTTACCCAGGTCATACAGGATCGGATATTGACTGGCCCAGTAAAACAATTAAGGCAGGAGTTCATGGTGTATGTGGTGGCGAAGCTATGATTCGATTTCATTATGGCAGATTACGCTATATGACTGTTCGCGAGAGTGCTCGTATCCAGACATTTCCCGATGACTATGAGTTTTTAGGAGCGAGATCTCATGCTATGCGTCACATTGGCAATGCTGTTCCAGTCAGGCTAGCCAATGAGATTGGTCTGCATATGCGATTTCACACTGGAATTTAGTCTCTCATGGCAAGAGATCCAGCCATCACGTCCCGGATTATGCGTAGCATAAAAAGGCGCGACACAACGCCTGAGCTCTTATTGAGAAAATCCATGCATAAATTGGGCGTTAGATACAGAGTTGCTTCAAGAAAAGTCTATGGCAAACCCGATATCTCAATCGTCAAATACAAACTAGCCATTTTTGTTGACGGGGATTTCTGGCATGGGAATGAACACAAGCTTCGAGGACTCTCACGGCTTGAAGATCTTTTTCCAACTAACTCACGGTTCTGGTATCACAAAATCTTGGGCAATATCGAACGAGACCAGCGTGTAAGCAAGTGTCTTGAGGATGAAGGCTGGACGGTCATTCGGATATGGGCCTCAACAATCCTCCTTAATCCCGATGAGCCCGCTCAATCCATTCAAAAGGCACTTATGAAACTAAAGTTAAATAGTGTTTCTGCCGCAACCCTGAAGGACCATTCATCGTGACACTCGTAACCAAGTTTTCAGATGGTTGTGGCTTCTTCGAGTTTGACATCGCAACGCCTCTCTTTCACCAGCTATCTTCTGATTTTGATTTATTTACGCCGCTTCCTTTAGAGGAGTCAAATCTTAACGCGGTAGAAGAAAGGCCTGGCATTTATGGCTTGCACTATGGCGATAGAGTTGTCTATATTGGCAAGGCAGATGACAGCGCCAGGGTTAGATTGGAAAAACACTACCGTCAACTACAGGGAAGGGTTGGGATATCACCATCAGATGTCAGTTTTCGATGTCTTCATTTCGCGCATACATGGGATGCATTCAAACCAGAATCACATATGATCTCACGCAGTTCGCCAAGTTGGAACTCACGTGGATTTGGGCCTAACGATCCAGGAAGAAGGCGTGACAAGACTCGGCTTGCAGATAATCATTGGCATGTGCTTTATCCTGTTGATCCGGAGTACCCATGTTCAGAAATACTATCGGGATTCTATGATACATTAGAGTTGCTCAGGCTTGTATGTAGGAATGCGCCTTACTGGATCCGATTCCAGGGGAACAGAAATGGTGAAACAGATGAGGAAAGGCGCTGTTATGAACAAGCTCATGCTGACTTCTCGGCCTCAAAAGAAATTAATGTTTATGAGACGGGCATGAGTGTACGAAATCTTCTTTTATTGGCAGTTCAATCGTTGCCTGCGCCTGATGAGTGGCAGCTCACTCTTCTCCCAAGTCATCTCTTGCTTTACAGAGAAAAAGATGAGATATATCCCAGAATGCAATTGTTATGGCCGCAGTCTTGCTCCACCTAACGCTTATTGGATGGTTTCCGAGAACCACGGCGTCGCTTCTGCTTCTGTCCGATAACCACCTGCTTGTCGCCAAGCCAACCCTAGCCACCGCAGTCAGTTCATGGTAGATATGTTCGGTGTGAACAGTGGTTATCGGACCCGATATCCACATGTAGCGGTTGACACAACCTGCCCTACGGACCAGAAGCCCAACGTACCAGAAGAGGGCCGGCCCTGAACGCTGGGCAAGGCAGAAGCTCTAGGTATATCGCTGTGGCAAACACAGCCCGATTGCCCGCACATCATTGCCAGGCGGCTGACCTCGGAGCACAAGCCCCTGGTCGAGTACCTGCCTCCTCAGGGCCTCAGGGCCTTGGCGCCATCAGTCGATCCAAGGTGGCCTGCTGGGCTGGATTGAGGGGCTTCTGGGGATGGTCGTGGGGCACCAGGCAGTTGTCCTTTTCGTTAATCGGGGCTGCTGCAGTGGCGGCCCCGCCGGCGCTGGGGGATGGGTTGCGGTAGATGCTGCGGCCCTCCTTGATCGTTTCGAGCACCTGGATGTCCTTGATGGCCATGGGTTGCACCTTGAGGGGATTGGCGCTCAGCACCACCAGATCGGCCAGCTTGCCGGGCTCCAGGGTGCCCTTGGTTTTTTCCTCGTGGTATTGGTAGGCGCCGTTGATTGTCATGGCGCGCAATCCGTCGTAGGGGCTCACCTTTTCCTGGGGCGATAGCACCACGCCCGATTTGGTGGTGCGGTTGACGATGTTCCAGAGGGCATAGATCAGGCTGGGGCTGACGCCCGCCGGCATGTCGTGGTGGATGGTCCAGGGGATGCCGGCCCGCTGCACCGAACCGGCAGCGCCGGCCCAGGCCACCCGCTCGGGGCCCATCAACTTGGCCAGATAATCGCCCATTGGATATATGCCACCGGCGGTGAAGCTGGTGATGGCGCCCACCTTTTTGGCCCGCTCGATCTGGTCTGGCCTTAGGAACTGGGCGTGCTGGATGATCGGCCGGTGGTCGGCCGGGCCCTGGGCGGCATGGGCCTTCTCGATGGCGACCAGAAAATTATCGACCGCCTGGTCGCCGATGCTGTGGCCGGCCACTTGGCGGTTGCTTTTCCAGTAGCTGGCCACGGTGGCCTCCACGGCCGCCTGAGGATCGACGGCCATCCCGCGGAAGTTTCTCTCCGTATTGCCCGGTGGATTGTTGGTGTAGGGCTGGGACATGTAGGCGTTGTCCATGCTGCCGTCCAGCCAGAACTTCAGCCCCGCCAGCCGCACCCGGTTCAGGTAGCGGCCATCGCCATCCAGCCGCGGCGCCCGCGACGCCGGATCGGCGTACTGGGCGACCACGGCGCTGCGGCCCGCCTTGGCCTGCTCCAGGAAGGAATGCTTCACGAACAGCAGCAGGTCGATCGGCAGCAGCTTCTCGTCGAGCATCTGACGGGCCACGTCGATGTCGTCATCACTGAGGCCAAAACCCATCTCGGAGGCCGTGGTTTGACCATTGGCGGCCCAGAGGGCCACGGCCTTGGCCACTCCTCGGCGAATCTGGGCCGGGGTCAGGGGCGCCTTGGCCGCCAGCACCGCAAACACCGGTGCCTCGGCGATATGGCCGCTGGGCTCGCTGCTGCCCGGTTTGCGGGAGATCACCCCCCCGGCCGGATCCTTGCTGCTGGCGCTCCAGCCCATTTGTTTGAGCAGCACGGAGTTGATCGAACCCTGGTGGGCGGAGCCGTCCTGCACGAACACCGGCCGGCTGGTGCTCACGCTGTCGAGCTCTTCCTTGGTGGGGTGGCGGTTTTCGGCGAGCTGTTCAGCCCGATAGCCCAGGCCCTCCACCCACACCCCCGCCGGCAGGGTGGCGGCATGGGCCTTCATCCGAGCCAGCAGCTCGGGGATGCTCTTGACGCCGATCAGGTCGGCATTGAGCAGGGTGTGGCTGGCCAGCACCAGGTGGCCGTGGGCATCGATGAAGCCCGGCAGCAACGTGCGCCCAGCCAGGTTCACCTGGCGGGCCTCGCCGCCAGCCGCTTTGATAGCCCCGGCCAAGGGGCCCACATAAACGATGCGGCCGCCCTTCTCCACCAGCGCCTCGGCATAGGCCGGCGCCGGCCCCGCCATGGTGAGGATGTCACCGCCGCTGTAGAGCGTTGGCGTACCGGGCGCTATGGCGGTTGCCAGCGGCGAGGCCGCTGGGACCGGCGGGCTGGCGGCCACGGCACCGCTTGGCACCAGCGGAAGAGCCAGGCTCAGCAATCCACCGAGCAGCAGCGGGGCAGGCACGGCTTGAGCGAAGCTGCGAACGGAAGCAAGGGGGCGCATAAGCGGGCCAGTGGTGCCAATAGCCTGCCGATGGATGGTCGCCGGCGCCAAGCTTTTTTGCGTTTTTTAGACCCATTGGGACCCTCCGATGGCTAGCCAAGCGGCGGCAGGGTCGGCAACATCGGGCCAACGCATATCCCTCTCGGCGTGCAAACCCCGGCCAGCGGCAGCCCCAGGCGGAGGGCCCCATTTCCATACATCGGCTTCTTTCGTGCCTGGCCCCTGCTGGTGCCCCTGGCCCTTTTGGGCGGCGCTGCGGTGGCCGGCGAGCTGCCTTTGGCATCCCTGGAGCCGGCCCTGGCACTCCCAGCCTGCCGCCAGGCCCTCAAGCTCAGCCCCGACGCCCCCGCAGCCCAGCTCCTGCAAGGCGATGCTGGCCTGGCAGCCAGGATTGGGGCCACCCCGGCCTGCCAGCCGGCCCCGGGGGCCCTGCAGCGGCTCGAACGCCTCGAGCGCGAACTGCAGCAATCGCGGCGCCAGATGGCCGCGCAACAGGCCCAGCTCGCCACCGAAGCCGCCCGCCAGGAGACCCTGGCCGCTGAATTGGCCCAGCTGCGCGCCCAACTGGGCGGAACGCCGGTTGCCGCAGGCACCCCTGCCCTCGCGCCCGTCCCTGGCCCCAGCCCCGCGACGATCACAAGCTCACCAGCCGCCAGCTCAGCGACCCCCGGCGCAGCCGCAGCGGCCGGCGCTGCCCCAGAAGCCAGCCCTGCGCCCCAAGCCGGTGCTGCCTCCACCCAGCCAACAGGCCTGCAATACAACAACGGCAAGGGCTTCACCCTGCAGACCAATGGAGCCAGCTTGAAGCTATGGGCTGAGGCCAAGCTGTTGGGTTTTTCCAGCAGCCGCTACACCTTTAATTCGGGCCAACCCCTGATCGTCAGCCCCAAAAATCCCGATACCTCCTACGACCTCTCGGCCCAACAGAGCATGGTCTACGGAGCCTTCCAGGGTCCGAAGTGGCATGGTTGGACCCCTGGCGCCTTCGCCATCTTCTGGTTGCAGGACAACATCCTGGCCGAGGGTTATCAATTCACCCCGGTGGTCTATTACGGCGAAATCAGTAATGGAACCTGGCGTTTTGCCGCCGGTCAGGGATTCGATGTCTTCGCGCCCCGCGATCCCGACACCCTGCCCAATGGCAAATTGGCCGCCTCCGGCAACCCCGGCGCCTACCGGCCCCAATTCCGGGTGGAGAACCACTTCAAGGCGGGCGATGGTTTTGGTGGGGCCCTCCAGCTCGCCGCTTCCTCCCCCGTCACCACCGCCCTGCCCGACCAGGTCGACCTGTCCAATCTCCAAAGCCAGGAAATCGTTGAGGACAACGGTTGGCCCAATCTCGAAGGCCGTTTGTCCCTGGGCTTCGGGGCCAGCAAGGAGCGGGCGGGGGGGCGCCAGCTCCGTCCCCTGGAGCTGGGCTTCTCCGGCGTAGTGGGCCAGCTGCGCGTGCTCGACAACATCCGGGCCCTAACTCCCCTCACCCTGACCAGTGATCGCTCCGTCATCTCTGTCTGGGGTGCGGCCTTCGATGGCCAGCTGGCCCTGGGGCGGCGGCTGGGCATCTCCGGTGAGCTGTACACCGGCCAGGGCCTGGGGGAATACATGTCCGGCATCCTGCAGACCTACAACCGCAGCTCCAACCAGGCCGTACCGACATCCGGCGGCTGGGCCCAGTTGTACGTCTACCTCAGCGACAATCTACGCCTCAATCTCGGCTACGGCATCGACCACGCCCAGGACGGCGGCGCCTTCAGCCTGTTGAATAACGCCACCGCCTTCGCCAACTTGGTCTGGGACGTCAACCCCTGGTTGCAGCTTGGCCTCGAAGGCAATTACAAACTCACCACCTACGACACCTTTGGCGACAAGAACGCCTGGATCGTCATTTCCCAGGTGATGTTCCGGTTGTGAGGGTAATCAGAGAGGCCTGTAGGTGTAAGCATGAAGCTTTGGCAGGGAGATCCAGGAAAGAATTCCTACTAATCAGGAGGGCAAAACAGGATTTCTTCTTGATCTTCAAGATTAGAGAAGTCGGTTTGATCTAGGGGGACAAAGCTAATGTTGGTGCCTAACTTTACTGCAAATGCAGTATAATAAAAATTTCGCATAAAATGGTAGATATCCAGTGGCGTTAATCCTTGTTTGCCTAGCCACTCACGACTAACTTCCATTAGGACAAGTGGGTGATGGTTGGCTAACGTCTTGGCCATCCCCTTTAGAGCTTCGAATTCATATCCTTCGATATCAATTTTGACAAAGCTGGGTGAAAGACCTAAGCTTTCAGTTATTTTATCTATCTGGAAAACTGGCACATGTTCCACATTGCGATAGCCAAGATGGTCGCAAAAAGTTGTCATGCCAGTATTGCCTTCACTTGATTTAAGCAACTCGGCAAGTCTGTCTTGGGGGCCAGCAGCAATACTCAACAAGACAACATTCCTGAGATCGTTTTCAATAACGTTATTTGTAAGCTGATTTAGAGCACGCAAGGATGGTTCAAAGGCAATAACTCTTCCTGAATCGCCAACCAATCTTGATGCAATGAGACTAAAGTAACCTATATTTGCGCCAACGTCATAAAATGTATGACCTTCGCGAAGCTTTGTAGTCAGCACTTGAAGAACTTTTTTGTCCCATACCCCATCAACAGCGACGCATCGATGAAGGTAATCAATCAGCCCAATTCTCATAAAGGTATTGGCATGGATCTCGATTTTCCTTGTATATTGTGGCGAAAAAATAGCAGGCCACGGCTTCATCCGCTCTGTCCAGTAGTTAATTTTTTCAAGTGTTAGGTCTTGGCTGTCTATATGACAATAGACCATATCACGTAGTGTGAACTTGGCAATGTTTTTCAATCGTCGCAGCACAACCTGATCAGCCTAACAACGTTCAAATATTAGCACTCCCTAAATCCGCCAATCGCCATCAATTCCAGTGCAGCGCCAACCAGCTCAGCAACAAGCAGGCCACCGAGTGCCAGCATCCCAAGTAATCGCGATGCCACTTGCCCAACCTGGAGGCGCGGCTGAACTTCGGTTTCGGCGCCTACATCGACCGCGCCGACGGCCCCAGTCTCCGGCCAGTGGAGCTGGCCCCAGTGATCTACTCACCCTGGTTTCCGATCACTCCAGGGTCAACGCCGCACCAACCACAGCACCAAACTGAGGCCAGCTGACACCAACAGACCGCTGGTGAGCGGGAAATAAAAGCTGAAGCCGGGCCGTTGAATGCTGATGTCTCCCGGCAGGCGACCCAGGCCGCTGCTGCTGATCAGCGGCCAGAACAGACCAACCACAAGCAAAAGGGCTCCAGCAGCAAGAAGAAGGCGTTGCATGGTTCGAGGCGTACGGGTTGAAGGCGTTCAATGACCATGGCCATGGTGGGCCAATTTGGGATTGGGCGCCACCTGGCTGGCGCTGTTCACCGCAGCCCGATCGAGGCGATCGACCCCCAGCCGAAAGATCGGCCGCCCCTCCTTGATCGTTTCCAGCACCTTGATCGTGCTGATGCTGCTGGGATCCACCTGGAGCGGATCGCGCTCCAGGATCACCAGGTCGGCGCGTTTGCCCGCCTCAAGGGTGCCCTTGCTCTTTTCTTCGAAATATTGATAGGCCGCCCAGTCCGTCATCGCCTTAAGGGCCACGTAGGCAGATACCCGCTCGGCGGGCCCCAGCACGAAACCGCTGCGGGTGGTGCGCTGCACGGCAGTCTGGGCTAGGCGCAGCATGTCGGGGGGCACCACGGGGGCATCATTGTGGTTGGTGAAGATCACCCCCTTGCCGTAGGCATGGCCCGTGGGACTGATGCCCGCCGCCCGCTGCTCGCCGAAGCTCTGGCGGTGCCAGTCGCCCCAAAAAAAAGTGTGGGCGGTGAAGAAACTTGGCACGATGCCCAGGGCACCCATTTGGTCGACCTGGTCGTGGCGGGCGAGCTGGGCATGGATCGCCACGGGCCGCAGATCCTTGGCGCCATAGGTGCTGCGGGCCTTGCGCACGGCGTTTAGCAACTGGTCGAGGGCGGCGTCGCCATTGGTGTGGGTGATCACCTGGATGTTGTTGCGGTAGCCGAAAGCCACCCAGTCGTCTACCTCCCGCTGGCTCATCACCGGGTAAGCGCGGTAATCGGCCTTCTGGCCGGCGGGCGGGCTGGCGTAGGGCTGGCTGACGAAAGCTGTTTTTCCTTGGGGCGAGCCATCGCCCGTGAGCTTGATGCCGCCGATCTTGAGGTGGTTCTCGTAGATCCCCACCTTCAGCTTCGCCGCCGTGCCCGCCCCATCCAGCGGCGGCGCCGGGGCCGCCGTAGCGGCGCTGGCGAATTCGCGGCCGGCGTTTGCAACCATTGAACCCAGCGGGGCGGAGGAGCCGGGGGTATGAATCTCAACGCCCTTGAGCCTGCCATCAAGGGAATTGAGATCCCCCAGGACTCTGAAAAACGGATAGGCCACCACATCCACAATTAGGCGCCCCTGGCGACCCGCTTCGCGCAGCAGGGCAACGTTGGCGGCGTTGCTTAAGCCATCTTGGGCGGTGGTGATGCCGTAGCTGGCCCACCATTTCTGCACTTGATCCAAACGCCGCAGTTTCTCCGTCAGGCTGGGCTGGGGAATCAGGGGCATGAACGGCAGCCCCGCCGTTTCCTCCAGCACCCCGTTGGGTTCGCCCGTGGCGGCATCGCGCTGGATGAGGCCACCGGTGGGGTCCGGGGTGGCTTTGCTGATTTTCACCAGGGCCAGGGCGGGGCTGTTGGCCACCACCAGGTGGCCGGAGGCATGCATCAACAGAATCGGCACCGTGGCACTCACTGCATCAAGATCGGCCCGGGTGGGGTGGCGCCGTTCTGCTAGCAGGCTGTCGTCGTAGCCGACGAAGAACTGCAGCTGGCCGGCCGGGGCGGGATGGGCGGCCAGGTAGGCGCGAACCGTCGCTTGCAGTTCAGGGATGCTGCGGGTTTGTCCCACCGGCGGCGGACTCAGATCGGGCCGGCCCCAGGTGGCTACATAGTCGGGTAGGTGGCCGTGGGCATCGATGAAACCCGGCAGTAGGGCATGGCCCGCCAGATCGATACGCCGGACGCCGGGGCCCGCAGCGGCCAGGGCACCAGCCAGGGATCCCACATAGCGAATCTGACCACCCCGCTCCACCAGCGCCTCGGCGTAGCTGGGGGTGGGGCCGGCCATCGTCAGGATGGGT
>JBIIJV010000190.1:0-5879 GCA_044233545.1 Cyanobium sp. | reverse complement strand
GTTGCCTGGGGGGCCGCTGCGGCAAGGCCAGCCCAGCCCAGGGACGAACAGGCCGCCAGCAGAACGACCGGCAGGCGGGCCCGGCGGCCCAGGTTTCCAGGGCGCGAAATCATCGGCGCAGGGAGATCTAGACCCTTTCTACTCAGGCTTTTTGCCGTTGGCAGCTAGGGCCGTACCCCCTTGATCTGGCAGCCGGGGCCTGAGCCCCTCGACCTGGATTGGAGGGATCAACGTCGCCCCAGGAGTTCTTCCCAGCTAGGAGAAGGAAGGGGACCAGGCAGCAGACCATCGCCGAGACGATGGCGTTGGGGAGTGCTGGCCTCATGGCATTGGCCGGGCCAAACGGCACTGGCCTGACGGACAGCCCCGCAGCGGGGTTTGGTCAGGAGTTGGGCCGGGGGCAGGAGAGGGGGATGGTTGGAAAAGGACATGGTTGAACATTCACGGATATGGATCTCGCACCTTGGGGTTAGCGCCCCCTGGGGAGCGCACCCGTTGTCATGGACCTGGTGGGTCCCCTCTAGGAAGCGCAGGAGGCGGAACTCGGTGCTGGTTCCGGCATTGCGAGCCCAGATCACGGTGCTCGCCAGCTTCTGCCGGAACTTTTACCTTACACACTCAAGAACCGCCCACCGGGAAGCGTCCCCCTCAACCATGCAATTCGCAATGGTGAGGGGGGGGGAAGGCCGCAGACGATGTGCCGACGGGCTGGAGGCAGGATTCAGGCTTTGCCTGTAATTCCTTTGAAAACATTGCCAATCGCCTCGGCGGCATCGGCAACCTTGTCGCCAACGGCATCGGCGGCATCGGCCACTTTGTCGCCAACGACATCAGCGGCACCGGCCACCTTGTCGCCCAGATCACCAGCGGCGTCCATGACCTTGGCTTGAACCTGCTTGGCATCCCCCTTGGCTTTGAGCAGGGGGTCATCGGTGAGCTCACCGGCGGCAGCCTGCAGCTTGCCTTCGGTGTCCTTGGCGACGGCGTTGATCTTGTCGTTGATGCCCATGGTGATGCAGCGAGGGAGAGAGAGAAGCTGAATCCTTCTCTGTCACAAAGCTAGCTAGGCAAAGGGGAACGGAGCCATTTTGTTGCGCGGATGAACTAAAAAAAGGTGGTTATCCAAGGCAGTGGCCGAGTTGAGCGGCTGCGCGCAGGGCTGACACCAGGGCGCAGGCAGTGATGCTAAAGAGTTCGTTATTGGTTGCCAAAGTCATGGCCCCAGGGATTCAGGCCCATGAATCAATAGATATGCAATCCAGACAACAACCCCGTATGCGCTTATTGCCTTGAGAGGTATTGCATTGAGAGGCCAAGGCCACCCCCCTGGGGTCCCGGCGCCAACAAAAATCCCCGGCCAAGGCCGGGGACTATCGCATCACATCGCTGGTCCCGATCCCCCCAGGATCAGCCTTCGACTTTGACGCTCACCGTGGTCATGGTCTGGGCCTTCGGCACCCGGACGCTGAGGAGACCACTTTGGTAATGGGCGCTGAGGTTCTCCCGGTCGATACCGCTGGGAAAACGGAAGCTCCGGCTCCAGGTGCCGTAGCGGAATTCACTCAGCAGCGGTCCGCGGCCGACCTTGGCCGGAGCTTCGGGGCTAGGGACTGCCTCGCTGGAATCCGGCTCGCTGGCCTGGGGCGACGCGTTTTGCTGGGGGTTGCGGCGCTCTGCACTGATCAACAGGGTGCGATCGGTGGCCTTGACGTCGATGGCATCTTTGTCAACTCCCGGGAGTTCAAGAACCACTTCGTAGGCATTGTCAGTCTCATGCACCTCGGCGGCGGGTACCCGCTCGGCGTTGTGCAGTTGCTGTTCGAGCCGCTCGAAAAGGTCAAAGGGAGAGGGGGTGCGAAGGGTCAACATGGTGGCTTAGGGGTTGGCTGGTGCTCCGTCTTGGAGCGGTTCGGTGCGGGGTTATCTCCCCGTTGCAGACACTTTCGCCCTGATCGCTACGATCCGTTGCCGTAGGGACCGATCTGATCGGTACGGCCGCCACCACCCAGTTCGGCAGACCTCACCTTTTGGCAGGAGAACCGAAAGCTGGCCAGCCCCCTGGGGGGCCAGCCCCAGGAGGGCAAGCCCCAGGAGGTCCAGCCCCCTGGGGGCCAGCCCAGGCCTCATGGCACCAGCTCCTGGTCGCGGCGGGGGGCCAGGGCCAGGTATGCCTCGCAGAACGATTCCCCCAGGGCCGCCCTTAGGTACCCATCGGCCTCGAAGGCGGCCAGGGCCTCCCCCAGGCTGCTGGGCAGGGCCCGCCAATCGCTGCCCGCAGGGGGCTCGGCTGCGGTGTTGAGCTCACTGCGCGGACCCGGATCCAGTTGGCGCTCGATGCCATCGAGTCCCGCCGCCAGCACGGCAGCCTGCAGCAAATAGGGGTTGGCGGCCCCATCGGGCAGCCGCAGTTCGAGCCGTTGGCTGTCGGGTAAGCGCACCATGTGGGTGCGGTTGTTGCCGCCGTAGCTGATCCAACCCGGCGACCAGCTGGCGCCGGAGGTGGGGGTCGTTCGCGCCAACCGCTCATAGCTGTTGGCGATGGGATTGGTGAGGGCACAGAGGGCCGGGGCGTGCTCCAGCAGGCCGCCAAGGAAATGGTGGGCCAGGGGCGACAATCCCGAAGGCCCCTGGGGATCGGGGAAGAGATTGTGGCCTTGGCGATCCCACAGGGAGGCGTGCAGATGGGCACCGTTGCCCGTCAGGTCCGCCAGGGGCTTGGGCCTGAAGCTGGCTCGCAGGCCATGGCGTTCGGCGATTGCCGCCACCATCACCCGAAAAAAGGCATGGCGATCGGCTGTCAACAACGCATCGGCAAAGGTCCAGTTGATTTCGAACTGGCCGTTGGCATCTTCATGGTCTGCTTGATAGGGGCCCCAGCCCAGTTGCTCCATGCCATCCAACAATTCGGCGATCAGCGGGTAATGGCGCATCAGGGCCAGCTGGTCGTAGCAGGGTTTGCTCTGCCGGTCGCGGCCATCGGCGATGGCATCGGCCCCTGCTTCGAGTAGAAAGAACTCCGGTTCAACCCCGGTGCGCAACTGCAGCCCCAAGGCTGCGGAGCGTTGCAGCTGGCGTTGCAATACCAACCGAGGCGATTGCTCCAGGGCCACTCCCCCCACCTCCAAGTTGGTGGCCACCCAGGCCACCTGGGGCTGCCAGGGCAGCACCATCAAGCTGGCGGGATCGGGGATTGCCAGCACATCCGGGTCGGCCGGCGTCAGCGCCAGCCAGGCGGCGAAACCGGCGAATCCCGCCCCACTTTCGGCCAGCTCGGCGGCAGCAGCAGCGGGCACGAGCTTGGCCCGCTGCACCCCGAACAAATCGCAGAACGAAAACAAGAAATGGCGGATGCCATGGGCGGCGGCGAAGCGGACCAGATCGTGCATGGGGACGAGCTCAGGGAGTTGTTGTCGTAGGCGTGAAAAGCAGCTGAGGAGGCAGCCTCAGTCCTGGCAGAGCTGTTCGACGATCTGGCGCAGGCGGGCTTGCTCCGGCAGGGAGTCCCTGGGGTTGCCAGCCCGATGGCCCAGGGGCGAGTCCAATGTTTCGAAGCGGGCTCCAGGGATCAAGGCCGCCTCAGCGGCGCAATCCTCGGGCGGAAAATACAGATCTTGACCGCAGGCCACCACGGTTGTGCGCGCCCTCACCCGCCCCAGGGCCCCGGCTAGATCCGCCTGTTCATCCCCGCTGGCCAGGCCCGCAGCCCTGGCTACATCACAGGCCAACCAAACATCGAGCATGGCCAGCAGATCGTGGGGATCGTGGCGGCGGTAGGCGGGTAACCAACTGCGCTCCACGTATTCGTCGACAGTGGCGTAACCAAGGCGACGATGGCCGCCCTGCCGGTAAAAGGCTTGGCTGGCCGCCCAGCTGGCATAGATGAGGGCAAAGCTGTGCAGACCCCTCTCGGGCGCAGCCACAAACCGTTCGCCGTTCCAGGCGGGATCGCTGGTCAAGGCCGAGCGCAGGCTGAGCAAAAACAAGCGGTTGTGGGCTGTGGTGCGGGCGGTGCCGCAGATGCAGCAGAGGCGCTGGCTGCGCTCCGGTTCAATCACGCCCCAGTGATAGGCCTGCTGGGCCCCCATCGACCAGCCATAGATCAGGGCCGGAGACTCCACCGCAAATACCTCTTCCAACAGACGGCGCTGGGCATGCACGTTGTCGACGTGACCGGTGGGCCAGCCGCCGTAGGGAAGCCCCCCTTTGGTGTTGCTGGGGCTGCTGGAGCGGCCGTTGCCAAATTGGCCCACCACCACCAGACACCAGCGGGCCGGGTCGAAAATGGTTCCCATCAGCCAGGTTTGATCGTCGGCCCAGGCGCCATAGGGGGTGGGCACCAGCACCAGATTGCTGCGATCGGGCCGCAGGCTGCCCATGGTGCGATAACAAAGCTGGGCTTGGGGCAGTACGGTCCCGCCGGCCAGTTCGAAGTCGCCCAGCTCAAACTTTTGCTCGTCACAGCAAGCCACCGCCACACCTCAAGCTTCCGTGCTGAGGCAGAGCTGGTCGGGCTGCCGCAAAAATGAGGCATGCAATGCGCCATAACCCGGCTGCAGATAGGCGAGTCGGGGGGCTAGATGCTGGTGGGCTGCGGCCAGGGCATGGAAGGGAACGGCAGGCAGCAGGTGGTGTTCGGCGTGGAACGACATGTTCCACATCAAGCAACGCAAGGGAGCCAGGGTCAAGGTGGTGCGGGTGTTGCGTTCGCCATCGGGTACGCAGGGGCAGCCGCCGTGCTCGGCCAGCAACACAAAACGCAGCAGCGGTTGGCCAAGCGCCAGGGGCAGCAACCAGAAGCGCCACAAGCTGGCATCACCCATAACCAGGCTGATCAGCATCAGCAATAGATAGACGGCCCACTGACGTTGGATCGAAGCCTGCACCGCCGCGGCCGCATCGGCTGGGATGTAGGGCGCATCGCTGAAATCGCCCCGCAGGCCTCGCCAGTGGGAGCGCAGCTTGCCGATCCACCAGGGCAGGCCGCTCAGCTCGAAGAGATATCCCAGCCGGGTGGTTGGTGGTGCCTCCTCCAACTCGGGATCAAGCCCGGGGATGTTGGTGTAGCGATGGTGCCATTGGTGATAGCGCCGATAAAAATCGGCGTTGTAAAAACTCAGCACCCCGGACCACCAGGCCACCGTGTCGTTGATGCGGCGGCCGGCGAACGCGGTGCGATGGCCACATTCGTGCATGGCGCAGAAGGCGAAGGCCAGGGCCCAACCCAAAAGCATCAACCCCAGAAGCTTCAGGCCCCAGGCCAGGCCAGGCTGCAGACCGTTCAGCGTCTGGGGCGGCAAGGCCCACAGGGCACCACCCACCAGCAACACAAGCCCATGCAGCAGCAGCTGACGCCAGCCCGGTCCATCGCGCCGTTGGTTGAGCCCTTGCAGCACCGCCGTCGGCAGCAGGGGTGAAGGCGGGGCCGCCTGGCCGGCGGCCCCGGAAGTTGAAAGGCTCAAACCAAGTGCCAAGGCGCCCTTTCACTGTGCCTGGGGGTTGCTGTGTCCTCTGTTCGTGGCGAACGGCCCGTGATCAGATCTGGACCATGCCGCAGCGCATGCCCTTCAGCACGGCCTGGAGGCGGTTGTTGACCCCCAGGGTCTGGAGCAGGCGCTTGGTATAGGTGCGGGCGGTGGCTTCACTGACCATCAGTTGCCGGGCGATTTCCCGATCGCTCAGGCCGCTGGCCAAACAATCGAGCACCTGATACTCCCTGGGCGTCAGGCGCGGACAGCTGAGATAGGGCAGGACCCCACCCCGCAGGGAGGGGCTGCGGTAGGAGTGATGGCCGATCACAGCCAGCAGGGCTGCCTGCAGGGGGCGCTGGTCCGCCACCACATCGGCTTCAGCCACCACCGCTTCCAACCAGGGTGCATCGG
>JBIIJV010000308.1:0-2550 GCA_044233545.1 Cyanobium sp. | reverse complement strand
ACCAGGAGCAACGCACCGGTCAGTATTTGTGCGGCGGCTGCCAACTGCCGCTGTTTGCCTCCGCAACCAAATTCGACAGCCGCACCGGCTGGCCCAGTTTTTGGCAACCCCTGACCAACGCCATCGCGACCAGCCAAGACTTCCGTCTGCTGATTCCCCGCACCGAATATCACTGCAGTCGTTGCGGCGGTCATCAGGGTCATGTCTTCAACGACGGTCCCCGGCCCACCGGCAAGCGCTACTGCAACAACGGTGTCGCCCTGACCTTCCAGGCCGCGAAGGCTGGTTGAAACCGCATTCCTGGGACGCAGCTCCGGGGCCAGGGAGGCAAAGCTTGCTAAAGTGTTTAGACACTGACTGAAGGCATGGGCAGCCCCATCAGCCTGGAAACATTTTTGGCTAGGGCCAGGGCTCGTTTTGGTGAACATTACGACTACAGCGGTGTTGTCTACAGGAGCTATAAAAGTCCCATTCTGATCCGCTGCAAAACTCACCCGGTCAAACCAATAAGTATTACTCCTGAAAAACATCTGCAGACCAGCGGTGGTTGCAAATTTTGTTTGCGCGAAAGTCGGATTCGCATGCTGGATCGCGAACTGCTGCGGGAGCCTGCCGTTCGTCCCGACAACCTCAGCGATGCCCTGCCCCAAAAGCAAACCAAGGCAGGGGTGTGAAAATTGCGACTATTCAGTCAACTTTTCGCGCGACGATAAAGACCGAGTTGCCCACGGGGAGCTTTATGCCAGTACTCAACAAAAGATGTTCCAGAGCTGCCATCGAGCCGCAAAAAGCATCGATCAGAGGCGGATAGGGTTTCACATCACTGGTGGGATGGCGAGGCACGAAGATCTTGCGGCGGGCAAAGATCAGTGGAAAGAGCAGCATATTGGCATAGCTGCTGAGCGTGACCTCAAAACCAACCTGGCGCAGCAGGTTCACCAGTTCACTGCGGCGAAAGCGATGCCGGGTATCCATGAGTTCATCATGATAAGACCGCATCCAGTTGTAAGCGGCAACATTAATCGCCAAAATTCCGCCAGATTTGAGCACGCGCCGAAATTCAGCGAGCGCCACAGATGCGTCATCAATTTGGCAGATCACATCGGCGGTCAAGACCGCATCAAATTGGCCATCGCCAAAGGGAAGAGCCTCAATCGAACCCTCTTCAATTGGCACTGAAGTTCGCTCGCGTGCATAGGAGCAGGCCACGGGAGAGTAATCAAGGCCCTTGATCGTCCAGGCGGCACCAACGCCCTGGAGCGCCTTGATTAGCCCGCCGGTGCCGCAGCCGGCATCGAGAACAGTGGCATTTTGCTTGGCCAATTCCGCCAGGGGCAGCAGCATGCGCCGATTGAGGGCGTGGAAGTACCACATTGAATCCTCAACTTCGGCTAGCGACCTGAAATCATCAGTTTTCATGTGAAGGACCAATCAGGAAGAGATTGCTGCAGCAATAGAAAGGTAACTCTTTACTTGCCAATCAAATTTATCAAATCATTCAGAGTGCACCCTAATCAGGCTCTAGATCACCCAGCCCGCTTCTGCGCGACTGCCCCTGATCAGCCACAGCAGCGGGGCAAGCTGGCTCAGGCCTCGTCCTCATCGTGGGCAAAACGGTTGTAGAGAACAGTTCCCTGGGCAGTTTGTGGCCGGCATGGCCCAGGCCCACCATCTCAATGTGCTCATCGATCAGGGCGCGGCGCTCGCCAGCGGGGAGATTGGGCATCACCTCATCGATGGCCAGGGCGATGTTGTCCTGCACCGTGAGCCAGGGCAGCAGCGAATAGTTCTGGAACACCACCATCCTGTCGGGGCCAGGGCGCTTGACGGTTTCGCCAGCCACCAGCACCGTGCAGCCCGTGGGCAGATCGAGACCGGCCATCATGTTCAAACGGGTGCTCTTGCCGCAGCCGGAGTGGCCAATCAGGGAGATGAATTCGCATATGCGGATGTCGAGATCGATTCCCTTGAGGGCCAGGTAATTGCCGCCGCCATAGAGGGGAGAGTTCTTCTCGAGATCCTGAACTTCGACGAGGATTGTCATGGTTTTTGCGTGGGTGAATCAGGGCATTGATCAGGGCATTGAATGAAAGGCATACCAGCTGAAGCCCAGCACCATGCCGCTCATCAGCACGAAGCGCACCACCAGGAAGGTGATGGCATTGGCGGGGCGGCTGAGCGACTGTTCAACCGCTTCGACACGGCGGCTGAGGGGCTGCAGCAAGGATGGCAAGGTGGGAAACGGCATGGTGGTAATTGGACAGCTCAGTGGTTGCTGGAGATGCGCTTCTGCAGCCAGGTCATCAGGCGATCGAGAATCAGACCGATGGCGCCGATCCAGATCACACCAAGCTCGATTTCGGAGACGTAGCTGTTCTGATAGGCATTCCAGATGAAGAAGCCAATCCCAGGGGTGCCGGGCATCACGATCTCGGCGGCGATGATCGCCAACCAGGCCAGGCAAATCGAGATGCACAGGCCGATGCAGATGTAGGGAAGGACGGAGGGGATCAGCACCTTGGTGAAGAAATTACGGTTCGACATCTGCAG
>JBIIJV010000155.1:0-7079 GCA_044233545.1 Cyanobium sp. | reverse complement strand
TTCCAGCGGGATCTGGCGCACGCCCTCGGCGGCGATGCCATTGCCCTGGCTCCTCAGCATCGCCAGGATCACCATCGGCACCTTCTTGCCATTGGTGATGGCGCCTTCGCAATCAGTGGCTGGGTGGGATGGCGCCTTAGCAAGTTTCATCGCCGTAATAAGTAGCAGTGAACTCTCTTGATTATGAGTAGACGGACCAAATGGGAAATCGCCTTGGTCATGGTGGTTTGCATGGCTGGAAGGGGGGGAGGTTTTGTTGAAGGCGCACCGCAGTCGCTGGAGTAATGGCCAAAGGGTGCCGCTTGGCCAGGCAGAAAGCGCCCATGGCTGCTTGTGTTGTCGCTATGAAAGGAATCGCAGCTGCTACTTGGGCCGGATTTTCATCGGCATCTCCAAGCGGCGGCTCTGCTGCATGATGGTGCTGCTGGCCAGGGCAATCAGGATCAGCTTGATGGTCGAACTCCCTCAGACTTGAGCTACGGGGAGATGGGATTTGGCAGAAATTGCTTAAGGGACTGGATGGGTGCTGCCACTGTCCAGGCTCCTCGGCGGAGGCGCTGGCCAGTGGCTAGGGATGGCCAGGTGTCACGGGGAGGAATAGCTCTCGTAAAGGTCCGCAAACGTTAGGGGCTGGCTGGCAACGCTGACTTATTTCAATGCGCACCATTACTGATCGGGCCGATAAGCCCATGTGATCGGTATGGGGTCCGCTTGCATGGGTATTCCTGGAGAACCAAGTTCGCCTCTGCACCGCAGGCAGGGGTTATTGGTGAGCTGGGCGCGGCCAAGGCCGATCAGCAGGGTGGCCTTGGACGAAGGCCAAGCTGTGGAAAAAAACGAGGCGCCTGCGGCGCCAACAGCCAAAGGGTAAAGAGGTAAAGAGGTAAAGAGTTTAAGGATAAAGAATTAGTCCTGGGGGAAGCAACAGACGCGGAAACCGAAGCTGAAGTCGCGGAAGTCCGGGTGGAAGCTGAAGCGGTAGGCCGAACGGCAACACGAGGAGGTGGCGCATCTGCAGGTGCTGGTGCTTCTCGCCCACCGGCGCCTGGCCCTTGGCATCAGCCAGCCCCGCCTGCTGCGGCGTTTTCTCCAGGAGGACGTCACCTGGGTGGATCTGGCCGTCATTGCCCGCCAACCCAATCTCGATCCGATGCTGGCCCTGCTCACCCTGCCGGTGATAAACGAGCCAGATCTTGGGCCCTGTACGCAGCGCATTTTGGCGCTGCGGCCAGATCTGATCGAGCTAATCGTGCCTATTCTTTCGGAACGTTTTCAAGGTCTTTCACCCTCCCAACTCATGGCCACCCTCGGCATCTCCAAAGACTTCTGGCGCCACACCCGCGCCTTCCAGGAGATCCTTGCGGAAGGACGTGAGGAAGGCCTGGAAGAAGGTCGCCGCCGCGAGGCCAGCACTCTCGCCCTGCGCCAACTGGAACGCCGTTGCGGATCCCTTGACGCCCCCATCATTGGACAAGCTCGTCAAGATGCTCTTGGTCTTTGTGAAAGCAAGAAATAAAAGCTATTAATAGATTGTCCATAGGATAATGCGGTTAAATTAATAGTTTGGCAAAAGTCCGTTTCATTCACCCAGCAAAACCTCCCACAACCCCTCCCCCCCCTGTCGCACCGGATCGCTGCAGGCCAAACCGGTGCTGGCGGCCGTAGCTGCCAGGGCCTGCCGCGCCGATTCCTCGTCCAGATGGGCGGTGTTGAGGGCGATGGCCCGCACCCGGGGCGGTGGCGATGCTCCGGCCGGCCGGCCCAGGGCCGCCAACCGCTCGACCGCGTCGATCACCTCGCGCAGGGGCGGCAAGGCCACCTCGGCATGGTTGCGGATGCTGGTCTGGCCGGCCCGGTGCACCAGCAGCAGGTCCGTCGGCTGGCTGCCGCGAATCAAGGGCAGCGTCGCAGTGGAGCCGGGATGGCAGAGGGATCCCTGGCCCTCCACCAGCAGCCAGGTGTCGGGCCCCGCCGCACCCGCCGTGTCAGTTGGCTCCGCTGCCGCCAGCACGGCCTGCTGCACCGCACCGGCGGCGTAGTCCACCCGCACCGCATCGAGGGGCACGCCCTGGCCGCTGATCAGCAGACCCGCCTGGCCGGTGCCGATGAAGCGCGCCTCCAGCCCCCGGCGCCGGGCCGCCGCCAGCAGTTCGAGGCAGGCGCTCATCTTGCCCACCGCCATGTCCGTGCCCACCGCCAGCAGACGCCGGCAGGGCAGAGACGCGGCCCGGCCCGAGGCCACCGGCAGGTCGGCCGGCTCCTGGCGCAGGTCCCAGATCCAGGCGCCAGCTCGACAGCTGGCCGCCAGCTCTGGGTCATCCCCCAAACGGGTGTGCAATCCGCTGGCCGCCGACCAGCCTGCCTCCAGGGCCACCAGCAGATCGGCGCGCAAGGCCGGCGGCAAACGACCGCCGGAGGGGGCCAGGCCCACCACCGCCACGGGCGGCGGACCGCTGGCGGGCCGCAGCGGCAGGGCCGCCTGCATCGAGGCCAGCACCGGCACCGGCCGGGCAATGCCCGTCACGCTCTCCAGGTCGGCGCCGGCATGGGCCGGATCGATCACCGCCAATATCGGGCCGGGGCGGTAGCGCAACATCGCCAAACCCGTTTTGCCGCTGAGGTTGTCGAGACCGCCGTGCAGCAAAAGCACCACCGGGGCCTCAGCTTTAAGCATGGGGCCCTCCCTCAGGCGCAGGACCTGGCGCCGCTGGCTGGGGCCTGGTGCCCGCCGTGGTTCGAGCTGCGCTGCCCGCCGCGGCCAAGGCTGCGGCCAGGGGACTCTCATGCCGCAAGTCCACCCCCAGGCCGGCGCCGCTGCCGGCCCGCAGCCCATCGCCTTGCACCAGTTGGGGCCCCTCAAAGGGATCGTCGATCAGGTTGAGGTGGCTGTCCAGGTCTGGCCAGCTAACCAGGGGCAGCAGCTGGGCGGCGGCCCCATTCAGCAGGGCGCTGTCGGAGTAGCAGCCCAGCATCACCTCCAGCCCCAGCCGCCGGGCGGCCCGGGCCATCAGCAACGCCTCCGACAAGCCACCGCTCTTGAGCAGCTTGATGTTGATCCCGTCCACGTAGGGGGCCAGCCGCACCACATCCGCCAGGTTCCAGCAGCTTTCATCGGCCACAAGGGCGATCGGGCAATCCAGCTCCAGGGCGGCGAACTGGGCCGCATCGGCCTCCGGATCCAGCAGGGGCGGCAGGGGTTGCTCCAGCAAAACCACCCCCGCATCCGCCAGCCAAGTCACCATGGCGCGGGCCGTTTCCAGACTCCAGCCGCCATTGGCATCCACCTGCAGTTCTGCCGGGGCGCCGCCCAGCCGCTGCTGCCGTGCCTCAATCGCTGCCGCCACCGCCAGCACTAGGGAGCGGTCGTGCTCCACCCCCTCGGGGCTGCCCAACTTGAGCTTGATGCGGCTGGCCGGCAGCTGCTCCCACCAGCGCTCCAACCGCTCCAGCACGGCCGGCACCGCACCCAGCCCCAGGGTGACGCTGGTGGCCACGGCACGCTGGCTATCCAGTCCCCACAAACTGGCCACCGGCAGGCCTAGCCGCCGGCCCCACCAATCGTGCAGGGCCATATCGACGGCGCAGCGGGCCGGGGGGGAGAGGGGCGCCAGCAAGGGCTCCAGGGCCTGCTGGGGTTGGGGTGACAAGCCCGCCAGCTGGGGCATCAGGGCCTCCAGTTCGGCGGCGATCTGCGCCGTTTCATAGCGGCGATGGCCCGTATCGAAGCCACCGCTTTCTCCCCAACCCGTGGTGCCCTCGGCCTCAATTTCAAAAAGCAAATGTTGCACCGCCGCGGTGGTGCCCCGGCTGATCGCCAGCGGCACAGCCTTGGTGAGGCCAAACCGGTGCAGGCTGCAGCGCATCGCACTACGGAGGTTCCGGCGGACCTTAACCACTCCAAGGCGCCCCAGCGCCTCCATATCCGAGAATGAACCCCATGACCGCCACCCTCAGCGACGCCACCAGCGCCCCCCAAGACCCCGCCCGCGGACGAGGGGAGTACTGGATCACCACGTTCGGCTGCCAGATGAACAAGGCAGACTCGGAGCGCATGGCCGGCATCCTGGAAGCCATGGGCTATCGGGCTGGCCAGGATGAACATAGCGCCGACCTAGTTCTATACAACACCTGTTCGATTCGCGACAACGCCGAGCAAAAGGTTTACAGCTATTTGGGGCGCCAGGCCCAGCGCAAACGCACCAATCCCCATCTCACCCTGGTGGTGGCCGGCTGTGTGGCCCAGCAGGAGGGCGAATCCCTGCTACGCCGGGTGCCGGAACTCGATCTGGTGATGGGGCCCCAGCACGCCAACCGCCTCGAAAGCCTGCTCAACCGGGTCGAGAGTGGCCAGCAAGTGGTCGCCACCGACGAGCACCAAATCCTGGAGGACATCACCACGGCCCGCCGGGACAGCCGCGTCTGCGCCTGGGTGAATGTGATCTACGGCTGCAACGAACGCTGCACCTATTGCGTCGTGCCGGCGGTGCGGGGGCGCGAACAGTCGCGGCTACCCGGGGCCATTCGCCTGGAAATGGAGGGTCTGGCGGCCCGGGGCTACCGGGAGGTCACCCTGCTGGGCCAGAACATCGATGCCTACGGCCGCGACCTGCCGGGCATCACGCCCCAGGGCCGCCGCCAGCACACCCTCACCGATCTACTGCGCGAGGTGCACGAAGTGGAGGGCATCGCACGGCTGCGCTTTGCCACCAGCCATCCCCGCTACTTCACCGACCGCCTGATCGACGCCTGCGCCGAGTTGCCCAAGGTGTGCGAGCACTTCCACATCCCCTTCCAGAGCGGCGACAACGAGGTGCTCAAGGCCATGGCCCGTGGCTACAGCATCGAGCGCTATCGCCGCATCCTGGAGCGTATACGCGAGCGCATGCCCGACGCTTCGATCAGCGCCGATGTGATCGTCGGCTTTCCCGGCGAAAGCGATGCCCAGTTCCGGCGCACCGTCGCCCTTGTCGAGGAACTCGGTTTTGATCTGGTCAACACGGCGGCCTATTCCCCACGCCCAAACACCCCCGCCGCCGATTGGCCCAATCAGCTGCCGGAAGCGGTCAAGGTCGACCGGCTCGCCGAACTCAATGCGATGGTCGCAGCTACCGCCCAGCAGCGCAGCGACCGCTTTGTCGGACGGCTGGAGCAGGTGCTGGTGGAGGGGATCAACCCCCGCGATCCCCTGCAGCTGATGGGACGCACCCGCAGCAACCGGCTCACCTTTTTTGCCGCTGAAGCCGAGGAAGGACACCGCTGGGGGGTGGGGGATCTGGTGCCGGTGCGCATCGCCACGGCCCGGCCCTTTTCCCTCAGTGGCCAGGCCCAGGGCCCCAGACGCTGATACCCTTTGGCCCCTGATCTCCGGCTTGCCGGCCCCCATGCCCAGCAGCCCCACTCCCCTGCCCGTCGGCTTGGTGTTCGGAGGAGCCTCCGGAGAACACGCCGTCTCGATCCGCTCGGCCCGCACCGTGCTGGATGCCCTGGGGACAGGCGCTAATGCCGACCGCTATGCAGCGCGCCTCTTCTACATCGATCGCCAGGGCCGCTGGTGGCCCGAGGCCGTCGCTGGCCCCGTGTTGACCAAAGGACTCCCCGCCGAAGCTGCAGACCTGCCCACCACCCTGCCCCGCCCCGGTTTCCAGGGCTTTCCCGAGGGGGCCCTCGACGTGGAGGTCTGGCTGCCGGTCCTGCATGGGCCCAAGGGCGAAGACGGCACCATCCAGGGGCTGTTCACCCTGATGGAGCGACCCTTCGTCGGCTCCGGCGTGCTGGGTTCGGCAGTGGGCATGGACAAGCAGGCCATGAAGGCCGCCTTCGCCGCCGCCGACCTGCCCCAGGTGCCCTACGCCTGCCTGAACGCCACCGAGCTGGCGGCAAGCCCCGACGCCGTTGCCGAGCACCTGGAGGCCAGCCTCGGCTACCCCTGTTTCGTCAAGCCCGCCAACCTCGGTTCATCCGTTGGTATCAGCAAGGCCACCAACCGCAGTGAACTGCTAGAAGGCTTGCGCCTCGCCGCCAGCCTCGACCCCCGCTTGATCGTCGAACAAGGGGTCGAAGCCCGCGAACTGGAATGTGGCGTCCTGGGGGTCAACAAGCTGAGGACTTCCGTGCTCGGCGAAATCCGCTTCGATGCGGATTGGTACGACTTCAACACCAAATACAGCGAAGGGCTCAGTCACACTCTGATCCCGGCCCCGGTTAGCGAGGCAGTCAGTGAGCGAGCCCGGGCTATGGCCCTTGATGTATTTCGTGCCGTGGGTGCCAGCGGCCTGGCGCGGGTGGATTTCTTTTACAACGAGGAGCTTGACGCGCTCTGGGTTAACGAGATCAACACCTTTCCTGGATTCACCAGCCAAAGCATGTACCCCATGCTCTGGGCCGCCAGCGGCTTACCCCTGGAGGATCTGATTCATACCCTGGTGACGGAAGCGAGAGAATCCTTCCGCTTGCATGACGATTCCGAGAGGTTGGGTCCATGACCGAGGGTCTTCTTTGGCTGCCATTGCTGCTGGTTTTTGTGCTGCTCACGGCCCTCGGCTGGCTTGAGCGGCGCCGCCAGCGGCTGTTTCGCGAGTGGGCGGCAGGGGCCGAATTGGCCAAACTGGACTCCTGCGGCGCGGCCCGCCTTCAAGATGGCCAGCTGAGCTGGAGCCGCTTCGAAGCGGGCCGCTTTGAAACCGTCGATCAATTTGCCATCAAGGGCCTGGAGTTGGTCGAGTTGCTCGCCCTGGGCTCCGGTGAAGCCCCCCTCACCGAAGAAAGCCAGGGGGCCTGTCGGTTGCGATTGGTGGGTGGTGGAGTAGAGAAAGATCTTCCCTTCGCCGATGCCCAGCGAGCCCGTCTATGGATTGACGAACTGATGGCTCGTTCCCGTTGCGAATTGTGAGGGCAAACTCGGGTTCCCCCCAGCGGCCCAGCACATCTCCCAGTGCCGGCGCCCAACGCCGCCAGGAACTGCGCCAGCAGCGTCGCGCCGATCGCTTGCGGCACGGCTGGCGCTTTCTGGTCTATTCCGCCCTGGCTGCCGGTGTCGGTTATGGCCTGATGCGCCAGGGCTGGATGTTGCGCAATGCCAC